>NZ_JBHWHX010000019.1:47179-148210 GCF_042732315.1 Streptomyces sp. NPDC059787 | reverse complement strand
GCTCTCCTTTTTGGTGGGTGGGGTGGTTTTTTTTTTACCCCCCCGGGGGGCGCGCCCCGGTCGGGCCGCCGGCCCCGCACCCCGGGGGCCGGGCGGGGGGGGGGGCGCCCCCCCGGGGCCCCCCCCCCCGACGGCGTACGGGCATCGGGGCGGCGGACCGTAATCCGTCCCGCCTCTTGACGCGTCAATGACAACAGTGGCTTGATGACCTCATGGGAGCGCTCCCACCTCATCCAAGGAAAAGGAAGGGGAAACCATGCGCGACACCCGTCTCCTGCGCTTACGCACGCTTCCGCTCCTCGGCCTGCTGGCCGCCCTGCTCCTCCCCCTCGGGCTGACCCTCGCGCCGGGTGCGGCGGCCGCGCCGGCGGCGGCCGACCCGGTGCGCGTCATGCCGCTGGGCGACTCCATCACCGGGTCGCCGGGCTGCTGGCGGGCCCTGCTGTGGAACCGGCTGCTGGACGCCGGGCACACGGACATCGACTTCGTCGGCACCCTGCCCGCCCAGGGCTGCGGCGTGGCGCACGACGGGGACAACGAAGGGCACGGCGGCGAACTGGTCACCAACGTGGCGGACCAGAACCTGCTCCCCGCACGGCTGGCGGCGACGCTGCCGGACATCGTTGTCATGCACTTCGGCACGAACGACGTCTGGAGCAGCGTCTCCCCCGACCGCATCCTCGCCGCCTACACCAGGCTCGTGGGACAGATGCGGGAGTCCAACCCGGACATGCGGGTCCTCGTCGCCCAGATCATCCCCATGAACCCCAGCACCTGCGCCGCCTGCGCCCAGCGCGTGGCCGACTTCAACGCCCGTGTCCCCGCCTGGGCCGCGGCGACGAGCACCGACCGCTCCCCGGTGACCGTGGTCGACCAGTGGACGGGCTTCGACACGGCCACCGACACCTACGACGGCGTCCACCCGAACGACGCCGGCAACGAGAAGATCGCCGCACGCTGGTTCCCGGCCCTGGCCGCGCTGCTGGAGGAAGGCGTCCCGGGCGACCCCGACGACCCGGACGAGCCCGGCGACGCCACCTGCACCGCCTCCTTCCGGGCGGTCTCCACCTGGCAGGGCGGCTACCAGGCCGAGGTGACGGTACGCAACACCTCCGCCGCCCCCGTCACGGGCTGGACGGTGACGGTCGTACCGGCGAACGGCGCGCGCGTCGGCCAGCTCTGGAACGGCACCCTCGGCACGGCCGCCGACGGCACGGCCACCGTCACCAACGCGAGCTGGAACGGGGCCCTCGCCCCCGACGCGAGCACCGCCTTCGGCTTCATCGCCACCGCCCCGGCAACCTCCTCGGCCCCGGCGGCGACCGTCCACTGCACGGCCACCTCCTGACCGCACGCACGGACCGACGCACGGCGCACAGCAAGGACAGCCGACCGCACCCCCACTGGAGCCGCCATGAGATCCCGTACGCCCGCCTCCCCACGAGCCGTCGGCCTGCTCGCCGCCCTCCTGGGACTCCTCCTCCCGTTCCTCTCCTTCACCACTCCGGCGCACGCGGCGCCCACCGGGTTCCGCGTCGAGAACGGCCGGCTCCTCGAAGCGTCCGGGAACGACTTCGTGATGCGCGGTGTCAACCACGCGCACACCTGGTACGCTGACCGGATCAGCTCACTGGCGCACATCAAGGCCAAGGGCGCCAACACCGTGCGCGTCGTCCTCTCCAGCGGCGACCGCTGGACCCGCAACGACGCCGCCGACGTGGCGAACGTGGTCGCGCAGTGCAAGCAGAACCGGCTGATCTGCGTCCTGGAGGTGCACGACACCACCGGCTACGGCGAGCAGAGCGGAGCGACCACCCTCTCCCGGGCCGCCGACTACTGGATCAGCGTCCGGAGCGCCCTGGCCGGCCAGGAGGACTACGTCATCGTCAACATCGGCAACGAGCCGTACGGCAACACCAATTACACGGCCTGGACGGCCGACACCAAGGCAGCCGTCCAGAAGCTGCGCGACGCCGGGTTCGACCACACGCTGATGGTCGACGCCCCCAACTGGGGCCAGGACTGGGCGTTCACGATGCGCGACAACGCCGCCTCGGTCTTCGCCGCCGACCCGGACGCCAACACCGTGTTCTCCATCCACATGTACGGCGTCTTCGACACCGCCGCCGAGATCAGCGACTACCTGGGGCGCTTCGTCTCGGCGAAACTCCCCATCGTGGTCGGCGAGTTCGGCCACAACCACTCCGACGGCGACCCCGACGAGGACACCATCCTGGCCGTCACCCGGCAGCTCGGCCTCGGCTACCTCGGCTGGTCCTGGAGCGGCAACGGCGGCGGCGTCGAGTACCTCGACATGGTCACGAACTTCGACCCGAACCAGCTCACCAGCTGGGGCGAGCGCCTCTTCAACGGCGCCAACGGCATCGCGGCCACGTCCGAGGAGGCCGCGGTCTACGGATCCGGTCCGGGCGACGACACCACGGCCCCGACCGCTCCCGGCACCCCGGCCGCCTCGGCGGTGACCGCCTCGTCCGCGACCCTCACCTGGGGCGCCGCCGGCGACGCGAACGGTGTCACGGGCTACGACGTCGTACGGATCAGTGGCGGCGCGGAGACCGTCGTCACCACGACGGCCGGCACCTCCGCCACCGTCACCGGCCTCACCGCGGACACGTCCTACACCTTCGCCGTCTACGCCCGGGACGCCGCCGGCAACCGCTCGCAGCGCTCCGCCACGGTGACCGTCACCACGTCCTCCGGCGGCACGACGGGCGCCTGCGCGGTCGGCTACCGGGTGACCGGTGAGTGGCCCGGCGGCTTCCAGGGCGAGGTCACCGTCCGCAACACCGGCAGTTCGGCGGTCAACGGCTGGACGCTGACCTGGACCTTCCCGGCCGACCAGCGGATCACCAACATGTGGGGCGGCACGCCGACGCAGAGCGGTTCCGAGGTCAGCGTCGCCGCCGCCTCGTACACCGCGTCGATCCCCGCGTCCGGCTCGGTCTCCCTGGGCTTCACGGCCTCGCGGACCGGCGCGAACCCCAGCCCCACGGCGTTCGGCCTGAACGGCGCGGCCTGCTCCGTGGCCTGACGGACCGCTGCCCGGAAGGCGTCCTCCCCCCTTCCGGGCAGCCGGCTCAGACGAGATGGGCGAAGACCACCAGGTTCTCGGTGTAGTCCTTGGCGGCGTGGTCGTAGTCCCCCGAGCAGGTGATGAGCCGCACCTGGGCGTCGGGGGTGTCCGCGTACACGCGCTCGTCGGGGAAGTCGTCCTTCTCGAAGGACTCCGCCTCGTCCACCACGAACGTCGCCTTGCTGCCGTCGGCGCGCAGCACCCGGAAGCGGTCGCCCTTCTCGAGTTCGCCGAGCCGCGCGAACACGGCCGGGGACGTCGTCGTGTCCACGTGCCCGGCGATGATCGCCGTACCGCGTTCGCCCGGGGAGGCACCCTTGGCGTACCAGCCGACCAGGTTGGTGTTGTGGGGCGGCGGCGGTTCGAGCCGGCCCTTGCTGCCGATGGCGAGGTCGATGAAGGGTGCGTCGACGTCGATGGCGGGGATGAGCAGCCGCTTCGGCTCGGAGCGCGGCAGGTGCTCGGCCGCCGTTTCACGGGTGGCGGACTCGCCGGTGGCCGGGGCGCTCGCGGCGGGGGCGGACGGCGCGGCGGAGACCGCGGATGCCGCGCGCGGCCCGTGCGCGTCGTCGGGAGGGCCCTCCCCGCCGCCCATCAGCGTCGTGGCCAGCAGCAGGCCGGCTCCGCTCCAGAAGACCGCCGTCATGACGGCGCGCAGCCTCCGCCGCGTCGGCGACGCCTGATCGGTTTCGAGGGGGGAAGGGGGACTGGCCGGCATCGGGGGGACCACCTCATTCGGACACGGCACACGGACGAGCGAGCGGGGCCGTCATGACGCGCGAGGCACGTACGACGGCCCCGTCTATGGAGCCGGGCATGGCTCAGGCCACGCTCCCGGCGGCCTTCTTGCGGCGCAGCGCGTAGGCGCCGGTGCCGAGGACCGCCAGTGCGGCCAGGCCGCCCGCGGTGACACCGGGCTCGGCGAGTCCGCCGCCACCGGTGTGCATGCCGCCGCGCGGCTTCTCCTCCTTGCTCCACTCCTTGTCCTGCTTGCCGCCGTAGGACTCCTCGCTGCCCGAGTCGTCCTTCTCCTTGTACGTCTCGGGGTCGTACTTCGGGTCCTTGGCGGTGCCCCAGTCCTCCTCGCCCACGGCGGTCAGGGCCCCACCGCCCGTGTGCACGCCGCCGTGCGGCTTGTCGTGCTTGCTCTCCTTGTCGTACTCCTTGCTCTCCTTGCTCTCCTTGCTCTCCTTGTCGTACTCCTTGCTCTCCTTGCTCTCCTTGTCGTACTCCTTGCTGTGCGAGGACTTGTCGTAGTCCCCGTCGCCCGAGTGGTCGGCGTAGGCTGCGGGCGCGGCGATGGCGAGGGCCGCCGTGGCCGTCGCGGTGGCGAGCACCATGCGGGCAGAGCGCATCTGGGAGTCCTTCCACGGGAGACTGGGCAGCTGACTCCTCGCCAGCACGGATGTCCCGGCCTCCGGCATGATCCACGCTCATTCATGGCGTCCGGTCCCACCATCCGGGACGATCACACGGGTTAACGCCCCCACTCCTCCGGCGGCACACCGGCCGCGTCCGCCCCGTTCAGGGCTCTCTTGCCGCAGGCCGCGACGCTGCCTAGCCTGACTTTGTGCCACTGATAAACAAAACCCGCTCGCACAGTGTGGTGCCGGATACCGACCTCGTCCGACTCCGTCTCGCCCTGACCGCCTTCTTCGCCCTCGACGGCTTCGTCTTCGCCGGCTGGGTGGTGCGCATCCCCGCCGTCAAGGAACAGACCGGCGCCTCCGCGAGCGCCCTCGGCCTGGCCCTGCTCGGCGTCTCCGCCGGGGCCGTGATCACCATGACGCTCACCGGCCGCCTGTGCCGCCGGTACGGCAGCCATCTCGTCACCGTCGTCTGCGCGGTCCTGCTCTGCCTGAGCGTCGGACTGCCCCCGCTGACCCGTTCCGTCCTCGCGCTCGGCACCGTACTGCTGCTGTTCGGCGCGGCGTACGGCGGGATCAACGTCGCCTTCAACAGTGCCGCCGTCGACCTGGTGGCCGCGCTGGGACGGCCCGTCATGCCGAGCTTCCACGCCGCGTTCAGTCTGGGCGGCATGATCGGCGCGGGGCTGGGCGCGCTGGTCGCCGGTTCGCTGTCGCCCACCCGGCATCTGTGGGGGCTCGCCGCCGTGGGGCTGCTCGTGACGGCCGTCGCGGGGCGGGTGCTGATGCGGTGCGAGCCCCTGACCCCGGCGGACGCGGGACGGACCGGGCAGGGCGCCCCACGCCGGCCGGACCGCCGTACCCGCGCGCTGGTGATCGTCTTCGGGCTCATCGCGCTGTGCACCGCGTACGGCGAAGGGGCGCTGGCCGACTGGGGCGCGCTCCACCTGGAGGAGGACCTCGGCGCCTCGCCGGGTGCCGCGGCCGTCGGGTACTCCTGTTTCGCGCTGGCCATGACGGTCGGGCGGCTCTCCGGGACGACGCTGCTGGAACGGCTGGGCCGGACCCGTACCGTCCTCGTCGGCGGTTCCACCGCGGCGGCCGGCATGCTGCTCGGCGCGCTCGCGCCGTCCCTGTGGGCGGCCCTGCTCGGTTACGCGGTCACCGGTCTCGGGCTCGCCAACCTGTTCCCCGTGGCCGTCGAGCGGGCGGGCGCGCTCGCGGGCGCCGGCGGGGTCGCCACCGCCTCCACCCTGGGCTACGGCGGCATGCTCCTCGGCCCGCCCGCGATCGGCTTCATGGCGGACTGGTTCAGCCTCCCGGCCGCGCTGACCAGCGTGGCGGTGCTGGCGGCGGTGGCCACCGTCATCGGCTTCGCCACCCGTCACGTGCGCGCGGACTGATTCCACCCGGTCCCCCGGCCGACCGGGTGGCAACGGTCCCCCGGCCGTCCGGGGGGCGGTGGGGCGGACCGGATCGGGTGCGCGGTGCCGGGGTACCCGGGCGGTGGTGTCCGCCGTCCTCCGTCGGCGGGCGCCGACCGTACGACCGCCCCTCCAGGGACATGGGAGAGACCGTGACCGAGCAGCAGAATCCCGTCGAGCAGCACCCGACCCCCGACTTCCCGTCCCAGGACCAGCCGCATCCCGGCTGGACCGGTCCCATGGACCCGCCGCCGGACCACGGGGAGGACTCCTACCGGGGCAGCGGCCGGCTGGCGGACCGCAAGGCCGTGATCACGGGCGGGGACTCGGGGATCGGCCGGGCGGTCGCCCTGGCGTTCGCCCGCGAGGGCGCCGACGTGGTCTTCACGTACCTGGACAGCGAGAAGGACGACGCCGCCGAGACCGCGCGATGGGTGGAGGAGGCCGGCCGGCGGGCCGTGCCCGTCGCGTGCGACGTCCGGGACGAGGAGAACTGCCGGGCGCTGATCGACCGCGCGGTGTCGGAGTTCGGCCGGATCGACATCCTGGTGAACAACGCGGCGTACCAGATGTCGCAGCCCGACGGCATCGAGGCGATCTCCACCGAGCAGTTCGACCGCGTGATGCGGACCAACCTGTACGGCATGTTCTGGCTGTGCAAGCTGGCCGTGCCGCACATGCGGGAGGGCGGCAGCATCATCAACTCGGCCTCCGTGCAGGCCTACAAGCCGAGCCCGCACCTGCTGGACTACGCGACCACGAAGGGCGCCATCGTCACGTTCACCCAGGGACTGGCGCAGATGCTGATCGAACGGGGCGTCCGGGTCAACGCCGTGGCACCGGGGCCGGTGTGGACGCCGTTGATCCCGGCGACCCTGCCGGACACCGCGGAGTTCGGCAAGCAGGCGCCCATCGGGCGTCCGGCCCAGCCGGCCGAGATGGCCCCGGCGTATGTCTTCCTCGCCTCGCAGGAGGCGTCGTACATCACCGCGGAGATCGTGAACGCGACGGGCGGGACCCCGCTCCCGTAGGGACCGGGCAGGCGTCCGTACGGCAGACTCCTGCCCATGGACACTGCCTGGTTCCTGGAAACACTGGAGAAAGAGGGCCAGTTGCTGGCCGACGCCGCGGAGCGGGCGGGCACGGACGCCGCCGTGCCGACCTGCCCGGGGTGGCGTACGCGGGACCTGGTCCGGCACACCGGTGTGGTGCACCGGTGGGCCGCGGCCTTCGTCGCGGACGGGTACACCGCGCCGCGCCCGATGGACGAACACCCCGCACTGGACGGCCCCGCGCTCGTGGCCTGGTACCGCGACGGCCACCGCCTCCTGGTGGACACCCTGACGGGTGCGGCGCCCGACGTGGAGTGCTTCACCTTCCTGCCCGGACCGCCCTCCGCGCTCGCGTTCTGGGCCCGCCGGCAGGCGCACGAGACGACCGTCCACCGGTTCGACGCCGAGTCGGCACGCGGCGGCACGCCGTCGCCGGTCGCCACGGACTTCGCCGTGGACGGCGTCGACGAGCTGCTGCGCGGGTTCCACGCGCGGCCCAGGAGCCGGGTGCGCACCCGGACGCCCCGCGTCCTGCGGGTGCGCGCGACCGACGCGGACGCGGTGTGGACCGTACGGCTGTCCCAGGAGCCGCCGGTGACCAGCCGGGGCGCGGCCGGGGACACGGAGTGCGAACTGTCCGGGCCCGCCGAGCAGTTGTATCTCGCGCTGTGGAACCGGGTGCCGGTACCGGCGGTGTCGGGCGATCCGGAGCTCGCCGCGCTCTGGCGGGAGACGTCCGCCGTGGGCTGAGGGCCCCGCCGCTCAGCCGTCGGAGAGCATCCGGGCCAGCACCGCGCGCTGCACGGGCAGTACCTCGCCGTGCAGCGCGCGCCCCTTCGCCGTGAGCGACACCCTCACTCCCCGCCGGTCCTCCGGACACGTCCCGCGCTCGGCGAGGCCCTCCTTCTCCAGCCGGGCGACCAGCCGGGAGAGCGCGCTCTGGCTCAGATGGACGCGCTCGGAGATCTCCTGGACGCGGTAGGAGCAGCCGCCCGGTCCGGAGCCCTGCGCGAGGATGTCGAGGACCTCGAAGTCACTTGCGCACAGGCCGTGTCCCTGCAGGGCGCGGCCGATCTCGCACTGGGTGCGCGCATGCAGCGCGAGCACGTCCCGCCACCGTTCCACGAGCGCCTGTTCGGCCTGCTTCGCCGCCATGGGCGCACCGTAGCAGGCATGCGCGTACGAGTCTCCCGAGCACACCTTCTCCACTCACCGCCCCCGTCCCCGACGGACGTCGCGGCCGGGTACCCTGCCCGCCGGGGCGCACGCCTGTTCCACTCCTCGGGTGGCCGGATGCAGGGGGCGGGCGTGACGGGGGACGGCGGACGGGGGACGGGGGACGGCGGAGCCGGGCCGAGCGGGACGCGATCACCGTGGAGATCGGGTGCGCGCTGTGCAGCGCGGCGTTCGCGGCGGCGGTCGTCCTCGGGGCCGTGGCGGGGCCGGCGCTGCTCTTCGAGCTGCCGGGCGCCTTCGGGACGGTGCTGCGCCACACCGGATCACTGCTCGCGACCGTGCTGTTCGCCGTCCGCACGGTATCCGTACCGGTCGGGTTCCGGCGGGCGTCTCAGCCCAGCCAGCCGGGCCGTACCAGCCCCGACTCGTAGGCCAGCACGACCAGTTGGGCCCGGTCGCGGGCGCCCAGTTTCACCATGGTGCGGCTGACGTGGGTCTTGGCGGTGAGCGGGCTGACGACCAGACGGCGGGCGATCTCCTCGTTGGACAGACCGATGCCGACCAGCGCCATGACCTCCCGCTCCCGCTCGGTGAGCCCGGACAGGGCGCCGGCGGCGGCCGGTTCCTTGGAACGGGCCGCGAACTCCGCGATCAGCCGGCGCGTCACCCCGGGCGACAGCAGCGCGTCGCCGTCGACCACCGCCCGCACCGCGCGCAGCAGTTCCTCCGGCTCGGTGTCCTTGACCAGGAAGCCCGAGGCTCCCGAGCGGATCGCCTCGAAGACGTACTCGTCCAGCTCGAAGGTGGTGAGCATGACCACCTTCACGTCCCCCGGCCCCGCGTCGCCGGTGACCCGGCGGGTCGCGGCGAGACCGTCGAGCACGGGCATGCGGATGTCCATGAGCGCGACGTCGGGCCGCAGTTCGCGGATCAGCCGCACCGCCTCCTCGCCGTCGGACGCCTCCCCGGCCACCTCGATGTCCGGCTGCGCGTCCAGCAGCGCGCGGAATCCCGCCCGGACCAGTGACTGGTCGTCGGCGAGCAGTACGCGGATCACCGGTCCTCCTCGGCCTCGATCGGCAGTACGGCGAGCACCCGGAAGCCGCCGTCCGGGCGCGGGCCCGCCTCGATGGTGCCATCCAGCGCGGCGGCCCGCTCCCGCATCCCGGCGAGCCCGTTCCCGCTGCCGCCCGCGTCGGCGCCGGTGGCGGGCCCGTCGTCGTCGACGCGCAGCCGCAGCCGCCCCCCGCCCCGTTCGATCCGCACCCGCGCCTCGCGCGAGCCCGAGTGCCGTACGACGTTGGTGAGGGCCTCCTGGACGATGCGGAAGGCGGCCAGGTCCGCACCGGGCGGCAGGCGTGGCGGCTCCCCCTCGACCGTCACGGTGAGGCCCGCGCTCGCGGCCTGCTCCACCAGTTCGGGCAGCCGGTCCAGGCCGGGCGCCGGTGCGCGCGGCGCGGCTCCCGGCGCGCGCAGCGTGTCGAGCACCTGACGCACCTCCCCGAGCGCCTCCTTGCTCTTGGCCTTGATGGTGGTGAGCGCGCTGCGCGCCTGCTCCGGGTCGCTGTCCAGCAGGGCGAGACCGACGCCCGCCTGCACATTGATGACGGAGATGCTGTGCGCGAGGACGTCGTGCAGTTCGCGGGCGATCCGCAGCCGCTCCTCGTCCGCGCGCCGCCGTGCCGCCCGGGCCCGCTCGGCCCGCTCCCGCGCCCACTGCTCACGGCGGGCCCGGGCCAGTTCCGACACCGCCACGAGCGCCACCGCCCAGGTGGCGATCACGATCTCCTGGTTCCAGGAGCGCGCCCGGTCACCGGAGGGCGGCAGCCATCCGTACAGCACATGGGCGATCAGCACATGTCCCGCCCAGAACGTCCCCATCGCCGCCCACGCGGCATGCCGGTGCCCCGAGACGACGGCGCTGAAGCAGGCGACGGCGACGGTGAGGAACACCGGCCCGTACGGGTATCCGGCCCCGTCGTAGAGCAGGACGGCGGCCACGGTGCCGAACACGACGGGCACGGGGTGACGCCCGCGCCACAGCAGGACCGCGCCCGCCAGGAACAGCAGGACCTGCCCGAGGGGGTCCAATGCGACCCGCTCGCCCTCCTGGGCGTGCTCGACGAAGCCGGATCCGACCAGCACGAACACCGTGAGCAGCACGGTGGAACGCCAGGGCCACCGGGGGCGCCGGTTCTCGCTGCCGTCGGTGGCCGCGGCTCCGGAGGTCCCGTTGTCCTCGTGGACCCGGCGGATCCCGCCGGGCGGGCCGTGCCGGAGCGACCGCCCCGGACGCCACCGCCCCGGTGGCCCGCCGCCGGGTCCGCGCTGCTCGTCCATGTCCGTCACGCTAGACGCCGGACGCCCGGTGCGACGTCAGCCCGGCGTGGTGATCACACGTACTCCCGGCGGAGTACGCCCGTCCGCCCCGCCTCCTACGACGGCTCGGCGGCGGGCCCGCCCGGCGCGGCCACGGGGCCCTGCTGCGGGTACACCAGACCCACGGAGTGCGCGAGCTGCCCCACCGCGTGACGGAAGAACGTGTCGCGGTCCTCCACCACCCGGTTGAACTGCCCGAACAGCTCGAACCCGATCAGCCCGAACAACTGGGCCCAGGCGGCCACCATCGTCACCACCACCTCGGGCGGCAGGTCGGGGGCGAGGTCGGCGGCCATGCGCACGGCCTCGGGCCTCAGCTCGGCCGGCAGCGGGGGCTTGGCGAGGCCGAGGCCCTGGTGCGCGTCACGGAGGATGCCGATGACGACGAGGGCGGAGCGGGCGGCGGCCGGAACGGTCGTCTCGGGCGCGGTGTAGCCGGGCACCGGCGTGCCGTAGATCAGCGCGTACTCGTGCGGGTGCCCGAGCGCCCAGCCGCGCACGCCCTCGCACACGGCGGTCCAGCGCCGCACCGGTCCGACGTCGGCGGCCGCGTCCCGGGCCGCTTCGGCCGCCGCGCCGAGGGAGTCGTAGGCGTCGATGATGAGCGCGGTCAGCAGGTCGTCGCGGCTGGGGAAGTAGCGGTAGAGCGCGGAGGAGGCCATGCCGAGCTCGCGGGCGACGGCCCGCAGCGAGAGCTTGACGGCACCCTCCTTCGCGAGCTGTCTGCGGGCCTCTTCCTTGATGGCCGCGGTGACTTCGATCCTGGCCCGGGCGCGGGCGCCATGTGCGGTGCTGCTCATGCGGACCAGTGTTCCATGGATCCAGAGCAGTGCACACAAACGAGAGCAGCGCACACAAGTGCGATCAGCGAACACAAACGCGATCGGCGTACACAAGCAAGAGCGGCGCACACAAATGAGAGCACTGCTCTTGCTTTGACGCCCCGACATCGTGCAGACTGAAGACACACCGCGAGAGCAGTGCTCACAAAAGAGATCAGCGCTCTCGCCACCACTCCGACCTGGGGGTCACCGATGCCGTCGTCCACGCCGTACTACCTCAAGGGCAGCCCCATGAACGTCCGGCTCAACAGCGTCATCGGCTGGCTGGCCCGGCACGGCGTCAGCCTCGCCGGCACCGCGGAGATGTCCGTCCGCGGCCGCAAGAGCGGACAGATGCAGCGCATCCCGGTCAACCCGCACACCCACGACGGCGGGCAGTACCTGGTCTCGGCACGCGGTCACTCCCAGTGGGTGCGCAACATGCGCGCCGCCGGCGGCGGGGAACTGCGTGTGGGACGCAAGGTCCGCGCCTTCACCGCGGTGGAGCTTCCCGACGAGGAGAAGCTCCCGATCCTGCGCACCTACCTGGAGAAGTGGGGCTGGGAGGTGAACCAGTACTTCCAGGGGGTCACCGCCCGGTCCTCCGACGAGGAGATCGTCGCGGCCGCCCACGACCACCCGGTCTTCCGGATCACGGTCAGGAGCTGACCTCGTCGCCCGCGGGACGCCGGTCCAGCGCCATCAGCGCGCGGTGCGCCAGCGGGTGGGTGCGGACCAGCTCGCCGAGCGTCGTCGAGCCCTGCGTGATGTCCTTGAACGCCTTCCAGGCCGGGCGGAAACCGGTGAGGACCGCGTGGAACACCCCCGGACGCCGCTCGAACGCGGCCAGCATCCGCTTGCCGACGCTCATCTCCACACCGAGCCCCGCCTTGACGGCGAAGGCGTAGTTCAGCGCCTGCCGGCGCGTGTCCACGGCGTCGTGCGCCTCGGCGATCCGCACCGCCCACTCCCCCGCCAGCCGGCCCGAGCGCAGCGCGAAGGAGATGCCCTCGCGGGTCCACGGCTCCAGCAGCCCCGCCGCGTCCCCGCACACCAGCACCCGCCCGCGCGACAGCGGCGAGTCGTCGGCCCGGCAACGGGTCAAGTGACCGGAGGAGATGCTCGGTTCGAAGCCGGCGAGGCCGAGCCGCCCGATGAAGTCCTCCAGGTAGCGCTTGGTCGCGGCGCCTTCACCCCGCCGCGAGATCACACCGACGGTGAGCGTGTCGCCCTTGGGGAAGACCCAGCCGTAACTGCCGGGCATCGGGCCCCAGTCGATGAGCACCCGCCCCTTCCAGTCCTCTGCGACCGTCTCCGGCACCGGGATCTCCGCCTCCAGGCCCAGGTCGACCTGGTCCAGCTTGACGCCGACGTGGGCCCCTATGCGGCCCGCGCTGCCGTCCGCGCCGACCACGGCCCGCGCGAGCACCGTCTCGCCGCCCTGCAGGACGACCGCGACCGTGCGCCGGTCCGGTACGGCCGAGCCGTGCTGCTCCACCCGCTGCACGGCGACGCCGGTGCGCAGCTCGGCGCCCGCCTTCTGCGCGTGCTCCACGAGCTGCTGGTCGAACTCGGGCCGGTTGATCAGCCCGAACAGCATCTGCCGGGAGTGGCGGGTGCGGCTGAAGCGGCCGTTGTGGGAGAACGTCACCGCGTGCACCCGGTCCTTGAACGGCAGCTCGAAGCCGGGAGGGAGCGAATCGCGGGAGGGGCCGATGATGCCGCCGCCGCACGTTTTGTAGCGCGGCAGCTCCGCCTTCTCCAGCAACAGCACGCGCCGTCCCGCGACCGCCGCCGCGTAGGCGGCCGAGGCCCCCGCGGGTCCCGCGCCCACCACGACGACGTCCCATACCTGCTGTACGTCGTCCGCCGAAGAGTTCTCGCTGCTCACGATGGTCTACTGCTCCCGATCCAGCCGCCTGCCGCTGATGTCCTCCCGCATCCTACGGCGGCGATCACCTCGGGCCGCTGTGGGAGGATCGGCGGCGTAAGTGCCCCGTACACGGGTCCTCACGCACACCGCACGATCATCTCGTACAAAGAAGTACGCAGAAGTACAACGTCGCACCCACAAGGAGCGTGCCCATGTCGTCGAATCCGGTCGCCGCGACCGTCGCCTCGCTGATGCCCAGGGCGAAGGAGGAGCTCACCGAACTGGTGGCCTTCAAGTCGGTGGCGGACTTCGGCCAGTTCCCGCGCGAGGAGAGCGAGGGCGCCGCGCGCTGGATCGCGGACGCGCTCACCGCCGAGGGCTTCCAGGACGTGGCGCTGCTCGACACCCCGGACGGCACGCAGTCGGTCTACGGCTGCCTGCCGGGCCCGGAGGGCGCGAAGACCGTGCTGCTGTACGCGCACTACGACGTGCAGCCGCCGCTGGACGAGGCCGGCTGGGCCACCCCGCCCTTCGAGCTGACCGAGCGCGACGGCCGCTGGTACGGGCGCGGGGCCGCCGACTGCAAGGGCGGCGTGATCATGCACCTGCTGGCGCTGCGGGCGCTGAAGGCGAACGGCGGCGTCCCCGTGCACGTCAAGGTGATCGTCGAGGGTTCGGAGGAGCAGGGCACCGGCGGCCTGGAGCGGTACGCCGAGGAGCACCCCGGCCTGCTGACGGCCGACACGATCGTGATCGGCGACGCGGGCAACTTCCGCGCCGGTCTGCCGACGGTCACCTCCACGCTGCGCGGCATGACGCTCGTCCGGGTGCGGATCGACACCCTGGAGGGCAACCTGCACTCCGGCCAGTTCGGCGGGGCCGCGCCGGACGCGCTGGCCGCGCTGGTGCGCGTACTGGACTCGCTGCGCGCCGAGGACGGCAGCACCACCGTCGACGGGCTGGCCGGCGACAAGACGTGGGACGGGCTGCAGTACGACGACGAGGGGTTCCGTAAGGACGCCAAGGTGCTGGACGGTGTGGAGCTGATCGGTTCCGGCACGGTCGCCGACCGCATCTGGGCGCGTCCGGCGGTGACCGTGCTCGGCATCGACTGCCCGCCGGTGGTCGGCGCCACGCCGTCGGTGCAGGCGAGCGCCCGCGCGCTGATCAGCCTGCGGGTGCCGCCGGGCGTCGACGCGGCCGAGGCGACGAAGCTCCTGCGGGCGCACGTGGAGGCGCACACGCCGTGGGGCGCGCGGGTGAGCACCGAACAGATCGGCCAGGGGCAGGCGTTCCGCGCGGACACCACCAGTCCGGCCTACCGGGCCATGGCCGACGCGATGGCGGTGGCGTACCCGGGCCAGGAGATGCAGTACGCCGGCCAGGGCGGCTCGATCCCGCTGTGCAACACCCTCGCCGCCCTCTACCCGAAGGCGGAGATCCTGCTCATCGGCCTGAGCGAGCCGGAAGCTCAGATCCACGCGGTGAACGAGAGCGTGTCCCCCGACGAGCTCGAGCGGCTGTCGGTCGCGGAGGCACTGTTCCTGCGCACCTACGCGTCCGGCGCGAACTGACGCCGGAGGGAGCGGTCCGCCGCTCTGCCGACGGCAGAGTCCCCGTCCGCGGGCGGGGACTTCGCCCTACGGTCGTGCCATGGACGTCGTAGAGCTCCACCCCCGCCTCCATCTCCTGCGCTTCCCCGTCGGCCAGGCGTACCTCTGGCGCGACGGCGGGGAGGGGCACGAGGAGGGGCTGACACTGGTCGACGCGGGGCCGGCGGGTTCCGGGGCGGCGATCGCCGAGGCCGTGACCGCGCTCGGCCGGCACCCGCGGGACGTACGCCGCGTGGTGCTCACCCACTTCCACGAGGACCACGCCGGCGGGGCGGCCGAGGTGGCGGCGCTCACCGGTGCCGAGGTACTGGCCCACCGGCTGGACGCACCGCACGTACGCGGTGAGGTTCCGGGCCCGTCCCCGGTGTTCGAGGAGTGGGAGCGGCCCCTGCACGAGCGGGCGGCGCGGCTCCTCCCTCCGGGAGACTTCGAACGCCCGGCCAGGGTCGTGGAGTTGTCGGACGGCGACGTTCTCGACGTGGGCGGCGGGGCGCACGTCGTGCACGTGCCGGGACACACGCTCGGCAGTGTCGCGCTGTACCTGCCCCGGTACGGCGTGCTGTTCACCGGCGACACGGTGGCCGCCTCGCCCGTGGACGGCACCGTGATGCCGGGTGTGTTCAACCTCGACGGCCGGCAGGTCCTCACCGCCTGTCGCCGGCTGGCCGCTCTCGACGCGGAGGTGGCCTGCTTCGGCCACGGCGAACCGGTGACCGAAGGCGCGGCCCGGGCACTGCGTGCGGCGGTGGACCGGGCGGACAGGGGCGCGGCGGAAGCCGGCGGAGCGGGCCGGGTCCCGGACTGACCGACGGCCTCAGCCGACCGGCACCCCGGCCTCCAGGTACATCGCCTTCCCGCGTTCCCGTGCCCGCAGGGCCCGGCGCAGCCGTTCGTAGCGGACCGGGGGCAGCAGATCGGCGGCCTCGGCCTCGGAGGCGAAGCGCCAGCCGCGCAGTTCCGGGCCGGGCAGCAGGAGGCGTCCGGCAGCCGCGGAGTCGAGACGGCCGCCGTCGAAGAGCAGCCGCAGGCCGCCGAATCCGGGTGGCGCGGGCGGCTCCCAGTCGACGACGAGGAGCGCCGGTACGTCGTCGAGGCGGATCCCGGTCTCCTCGGCGACCTCGCGCATGCCCGCACGCGCGGGGGCCTCACCGCGTTCCACGACCCCGCCCGGGAACTCCCAGCCCGGCTTGTAGGTCGGGTCGACGAGCAGCACCCGGTCCTGCTCGTCGAAGAGCAGCACCCCGGCGGCGACCGTCTCGGCGGTGGGCTCGGGCGTCTGCACGATGTCACAGGCCGGCGCCTCCCCGCTGCCGACCGCCCCGGCTATCCGCAGGGCGGTCTCGTAGGGGCTGAGGGTCGTGCTGTCGACCGGGTAGGCGTCGGCGGTGAGCCAGGCGGCGAGGGCCGCCTTGTACGGTTCGATGTGGTCGTACGACCATTGCCGGACGCGTATCTCGCCGTCGGGGAGGTCCGCCGGGAGCTCGCGGGCGGCTATGCGCTCACGCAGGATCGTTTCCGCCGGGGCGAGGAGGACATGCCTCACCGGTATGCGGCGGGCGGCGAGCCCGCCGAAGATCTCGTCGCGGTACTCCTGGCGCAGCAGGGTCATGGGGACCACGAGGGTCCCGCCGAGCTCGGCGAGCATCGCGGCCGCCGTGTCGATCACGAGTCGTCGCCAGATCGGGAGGTCCTGGAAGTCGCCGACCTCGGCGAGGCGTTTGGGCGGAAGCAGTCGTTCCAGTGCTCCGCCGATGACCTCGGGGTCGAAGAGCGTGCTGTTCGGGATCAGCTCGATCAGTTCGTGCGCGGTGGTGGTCTTTCCCGCACCGAACGCGCCGTTGACCCAGACGATCACGTTTCCCCCTCTTCTGTTGGCCCCCTGTGGCTTGCCCGCTCCACCCTGCCACGGAAACCAGATCCGGGAGAGAACGCATGAGAACGGCGCCGGCGCCCCTGTCGTCCAGGAACCGCCGACGCCGTACGGCCGCGTCGTGAGGGGTCTCGTCAGGCCTTGGTGCCCCGGTCGACGTCCAGGTCCAGGGTGTTGTTCTCGGCGACGGTCCGGTCGAGGGTGCCGAGGGTGTCGTCGACGCCGAGCGAGGTGACGCCCTCGGCGACCGCGTGCGACGGGGTGACGGCCGCGACGACGAAACCGGTGGCGAGGGAGGCGATGGCCAGCATGCTGCGCTTCTTCATACCGGGTTCAACTGGCGAAGCGGCCCCGAGGTCACGCGTGGGTTCCCGGCCCCGGGCGCCCGCCGTCCCGCGGCCCTCAGACCCCCGCCACCGCCGTGTCCGTCCTGCCCGTCAGTGCTGCCGCCGCCGCGCCCACCAGGCCCGCGTCCGTGCCCATCCGGGCCGGGGTCACGGCGAGGCGCTGGACGAAGGACAGGGTGGCGTACTCGGTGAGGGCCTTGCGGAGGGGGGCGAAGAGGACCTCGCCCGCCTTGCCGACGCCCCCGCCGATCACGGCGACGTCGATCTCGACGAGTGTCGCGGTGGCCGCGATCCCGGCGGCCAGCGCCCTGGCCGCCCGTTCGAAGGACGCCATGGCCACCGGGTCCCCGCCCCGGGCGGCGGCGGCCACCGCGGCGGCGGAGGTGTCGCCGTCCGGGCCGGGGCGCCAGCCGTTGTCCAGGGCGCGGCGGGCGATGTTGGGGCCGCTCGCGATGCGCTCCACGCAGCCGCGCGAACCGCACGGGCACAGGTCGCCGTCGAGGTCCACGCTGATGTGGCCGATGTGGCCGGCGTTGCCGGTGGGCCCGGGGTGCAGCCGGCCGCCGAGCACCAGGCCGCCGCCGACCCCGGTCGAGACGACCATGCACAGCGCGTTGTCGTGGCCGCGGGCGGCGCCCTGCCAGTGTTCGGCGGCCGTGATCGCCACCCCGTCGCCGATCAGCTCCACGGGCAGGCCCCCGGTCGCGTCCCGGACCCGGGCGACGAGCGGGTAGTCGCGCCAGCCGGGCACGTTGACCGGGCTCACCGTGCCGGCGGAGGCGTCCACGGGGCCGGCGCTGCCGATGCCCACCGCGCCGGCACGGTGCCACAGCGGGGACGCGGTGAGCTCACCGAGCACCGCCTCGACCGCCCGCATCACGGTCTCACCGTTCTCCTGCGCGGGCGTCGGCCGCTGGGCGCGGAGCAGGATCCGGCCCTGGCCGTCCACCAGCGCGCCCGCGATCTTGGTGCCGCCGATGTCGAGCGCGGCCACGAGGTCGGTGTGCATCAGTGTCGGATCCCCCCGTTGAAACATCAGAAAATCGCCGAGAACGACCATGTGCGACCACGAGGCAACACATGGAGCACGAGCAACGGCCCGGCCGTGCGGCGAGGTGCGGGCCGGAGTGTGCGTTGGACAGTGTCCCCCGAGCCTGACAACGTTGTCCAGGCTCTATGCTCGACGCCACATCCTCATACAAACCCATGGACCTACGCATCCCCGTGGCCGACAGGACAGGACACCGCACCGTGCCGGAGACGACCCGCCGCACCGACCGCATCCCAGGGACCCGTTACGGCAACCGTCCGACGATGAAGGACGTGGCCGCGCGTGCCGGGGTCGGGCTCAAGACGGTCTCCCGCGTGGTCAACGGCGAGCCCGGTGTCACGCCGGAGACGGAGCGCCGTGTCCAGGAGGCGATCGATGCGCTCGGCTTCCGCCGCAACGACAGTGCCCGCGTGCTGCGCAAGGGCCGCACCGCCAGCATCGGTCTGGTACTGGAGGATCTCGCGGACCCGTTCTACGGGCCGCTGAGCCGGGCGGTCGAGGAGGTGGCCCGCGCGCACGGCGCCCTGCTGATCAACGGCTCCAGCGCGGAGGACGCCGACCGCGAGCAGGAACTGGTGCTGGCGCTGTGCGCCCGGCGGGTGGACGGTCTGGTGGTGATCCCGGCCGGGGACGACCACCGCTATCTGGAGCCGGAGATCAAGGCGGGCGTCGCCACCGTCTTCGTGGACCGTCCGGCCGGGCACATCGACGCGGACGTCGTCGTGTCGGACAACCACGGCGGCGCCCACGACGGCGTGAGCCACCTGATCGCGCACGGTCACCGCAGGATCGGCTTCATCGGCGACATGCCCCGCATCCACACCGCGGCCGAGCGGCTGCGCGGCTACCGGACCGCCATGGAGGACGCGGGGATAGCGGTGGCGGACTCCTGGATGTCGCTGGGCGTCACCGACCCGGAGCGGGTGCGCCGGGCGGCCGAGGAGATGCTCTCCGGACCGGACCCGGTCACCGCGATCTTCACGGGCAACAACCGGGTGACGGTCACCGTGATCCGGGTGCTGGCCGGGCACACCCGCCGGGTCGCCCTGGTCGGCTTCGACGACATCGAGCTCGCCGATCTGCTCCAGCCCGGTGTCACGGTCGTCGCCCAGGACGCGGCGGCCCTCGGCCGGACCGCGGCCGAGCGGCTGTTCCGCCAGCTGGACGGCACCCTGCTCGCCCCGGAGCGCATCGAGCTCCCCACCCGGCTGATCACCCGCGGCTCCGGCGAGCTGCCCCCGGCGGACTGAGCGGGCGGTGCCGTCGGAGGAGGACCGCACCCTGCGGGCGCTGGGCCTGGAGAAGGCGCCGCGCGAGCACCCGCTGCTGTATCCGGGCGCCTGGCCGCGGGATTCGGGGCTGCTGAACGGGGACCGGCTGCTGCCGCTGGACCGCCTGGTGTACGAGGACCGCGTGCCCGTGCTCGCGGTCGGCTCCAACGCCTGCCCCGGTCAGCTGCGGCACAAGATGGCCGAGTCCAGGATCGTCACACCGGTGCCGATGGTGCGGACGCGGGTGACGGGCGTCGACATCGGTGTCTCGGCGCACGTCAGCCGTATGGGCTATGTGTCCCACTCGCCGGTCCGTGCCCCGGGGACGGTGCGGGAGCTGTTCGTCCTCTGGCTCGACGCCCGGCAGCTCGCGGTGATCGACGCGAGCGAGGGCGCGCCGCGGCCGGACGGCAACTTCCACCGCGCCTGGCTGCCCGCCCCCGATGTGCGCGTCGAACTCGCCGACGGCTCCACGCTCCCCGGCACGTACGCGTACGTGAACCGTCACGGCGTGCTGCACGACGGCACCGGCGTCCCGCGCACCCATCCGGGCCAGCGGACGCTGCTCACCGAGCTGCTCGTGAACGTGCCCGGACTGCGGGAGCTGTTCGGCGTCTCCCCCGAGGAGTTCTGCGCACGGGCCCGCGCCGACCTCCGGCTGTGCGCGCGGGGCACCCGGCTGTTCGCGGAGGAGAAGCTGGTGACGGTCTGCGGCCTGGAGCGGTATGCGGGGTCCGAGCAGTACGGACGTCCCGGTACCGGCGCGTCGCCGGCGCCGCTGCCGAGGCGGGGGCGCGGGTGACGGTCAGGGCCGGCCGTCGTCGGGCTCCCAGCGCAGCAGGTCGCCCGGCTGGCACTCGAGCACGTCGCAGAGCGCGGCGAGGGTCGTGAAGCGCACCGCCTTGGCGCGGCCGTTCTTGAGCACCGCCAGATTGGCCGGTGTGATGCCGACGCGTTCGGCGAGTTCGCCCACGGACATCTTCCGCTTGGCCAGCATCACGTCGATGTCGACGGCGATCGGCATCAGATCACCTCGGCCAGCTCGGCCCGCATCCGCGACGCCTCGACGTCGCGCGCGACGGCCTGCGCCAGCAGCATCCGCAGGACGAGTACGACCAGGGCGATGCCCAGGATCGCCAGGCCGGCCCCGCCCAGCAGTGCCACGACGCCCGGGGCCACGGCCTCGCCGGGCGCGAGGAGCGCCCCGAGCGCGAACACCAGCAGCGCGGCGGCGACGAACGCGCCGATGACGGTGTGCACGTAGCGGAAGGCGGCGTGGGAGAAGACGGTCCCGCGCCGCACCATCGTCACCAGCCGCCAGACGCAGACCAGCACGACCTGGGCCGTCACGACGCCGAGGACCACGACGAGGAGGAACGGGACGCGCAGATGGGAGTGGTCCGCGTCCAGCCCTTCGAGGTCGCCCGCCATCAGCGGCACCAGCACCGCCTGGATCCCCAGGGAGCCCGCCAGCAGCGCCACCATCACGGTGCGCAGCGCGAGCACGGTCAGCCGTCCCATCACCCCTCCTTGAACCGAATCACGATGGAAAACTATCGAAATTCGATAGGTGGAGCAAGCGGGTGCGCCCCGGACTACCGCGCGAAGCCCTCCAGGTCGGCGCGAGACAGCGAGGTCGGGCGTGTCACCTCGGCGGCGTCCAGGGCACCGCAGTCCAGGCCGCGCAGCAGGTATCCGGCGAGGGCCTTGGCGGTGGCGGGCTCGTCCATGACGTCACCGCCGGCCCGGTCGACGTACCGGGCGAGACGGGCGGCGGCCTGCGCGAAGCCCTCGCGGTAGAAGGCGAAGACGGCCGCGTAGCGGGTGGGGAGGTGGCCGGGGTGCATGTCCCAGCCCTGGTAGTAGGCGCGGGCGAGGGCGCGGCGGACGAGGCCGTAGTGCAGCCGCCAGGCGTCGTGGACCTGCTCCGCGGGGCCGACGGGCAGCACGTTGGTGGAGCCGTCCGAGAGGCGTACGCCGGTGCCCGCGGCGGCGACCTGCATGACGGCCTTGGCGTGGTCGGCGGCCGGGTGGTCGCTCGCCTGGTGCGCGGCGGAGACGCCGAGGCAGGCGCTGTAGTCGAAGGTGCCGTAGTGCAGCCCGGTGGCGCGGCCCCGGGCGGCCTGGATCATGCGGGCGACGGTGGCGGTGCCGTCGGTGGCGAGGATGGACTGGCTGGTCTCGATCTGGATCTCGAAGCCGATCCGGCCGGGTGCGAGGCCGCGCGCCTCCTCGAAGGCGTCGAGGAGCCGGGCCATGGCGGTGACCTGCTCGGGATAGGTGACCTTGGGCAGGGTCAGGACCAGTCCGTCCGGCAGGCCGCCGGCCTCCATGAGGCCGGTGAGGAAGATGTCGAGGGTGCGGATGCCCCGGTCGCGGACGGCGGCCTCCATGCACTTCACGCGGATGCCCATGTACGGGGCCGCGGTGCCGTCGCCGTACGCCTCGGCGATCAGCCGGGCCGCGCGGGCCGCGGCCTCGTCCTCCTCGGCGTCGGGGCGGTTGCCGTAGCCGTCCTCGAAGTCGACGCGCAGGTCCTCGACCGGTTCGCGCTCCAGCTTGGCGCGGACGCGGCCGTACACGTCCTCGGCCAGTGCGCCGTCCAGTCCGAGGACGGCGGCGAAGGAGGCGGCGTCCGGGGCGTGTTCGTCGAGCGCCGCGAGGGCCCGGTCGCCCCAGGTGCGGAGGGTGTCGGCGGCGAAGGCGTCGCCGGGGACGTAGACGGTGTGGACGGGCTGACGGGTGCCGGGGTCTCCGGGGTAGCGGCGCTCCAGTTCGGCGTCGACCGGTGCGAGGGAGGCGCCGATCTCCTCGGTGACGGCGCCCGCGAGACTCGTCGCCACCCGCTCCTGCTGCCCCTGACCCATCCCACACCCTCCCGATTTTCCGCGATACGGAATCAACAATCCGTTGAATGAAGTTATCGGGCCTGCTTCCCCCGGTCAACACCATCGTGCGACCCGGTCCGCTCCCCCACCTCTCCATGTGCACGTCCGTCCCCGGTGGTCTTCCACGACGCCCTGTGACACACCGAGGCCCCCGCGACCGGTGCGGTCGCGGGGGCCTCGTACGGCTCGGGGGGATCAGCCCTTGCGGGTCTTGATCTCCTCGGTGAGCTGCGGCACGACGTCGAACAGGTCGCCGACGACGCCGTAGTCGACCAGGTCGAAGATCGGGGCCTCGGCGTCCTTGTTGACGGCCACGATGGTCTTCGAGGTCTGCATGCCGGCACGGTGCTGGATCGCTCCGGAGATGCCGGAGGCGATGTAGAGCTGCGGCGAGACCGACTTGCCGGTCTGGCCGACCTGGTTGGTGTGCGGGTACCAGCCGGCGTCGACGGCGGCGCGCGAGGCACCGACGGCCGCGCCGAGCGAGTCGGCGAGCGCCTCGATGATCGCGAAGTTCTCCGCGCCGTTGACACCGCGGCCACCGGAGACCACGATCGCGGCCTCGGTCAGCTCCGGACGGCCCGTCGACTCGCGCGGCGTGCGGCCGGTGACCTTGGTGCCGGTCGCCTGCGCGGAGAAGGTCACCGACAGGGCCTCGACGCTGCCGGCGGCCGGGGCGGCCTCCACGGCGGCCGAGTTCGGCTTGACCGTGATGACCGGGGTGCCCTTGGAGACACGGGACTTGGTGGTGTAGGAGGCGGCGAACACCGACTGGGTGGCCACCGGGCCCTCGTCGCCGGCCTCCAGGTCGACGGCGTCGGTGATGACGCCCGAGCCCAGGCGCAGCGCCAGGCGGGCGGCGATCTCCTTGCCCTCGGCGGAGGAGGGGACCAGGACGGCGGCCGGGGAGACGGCCTCGACGGCGGCCTGCAGCGCGTCCACCTTCGGGACCACCAGGTAGTCGGCGTACTCGGCGGCCTCGTCGGTGAGGACCTTCACCGCGCCGTGCTCGGCGAGCGCGGCGGCGGTGTCACCGGCACCGTTGCCCAGCGCGACGGCGACGGGCTCGCCGATGCGGCGGGCCAGGGTCAGCAGCTCCAGGGTGGGCTTGCGGACGGCACCGTCCACGTGGTCGACGTAGACGAGAACTTCAGCCATGGGACTTCTTCTCTCCTGCTTGCGAAGTGTGAGGGGCGGGAAGCGAGTTGAGCCCGTGGCTCAGACGAACTTCTGGCTCGCGAGGAACTCGGCGAGCTGCTTGCCGCCCTCGCCCTCGTCCTTGACGATCGTGCCGGCGGTGCGGGCCGGACGCTCGGCCGCCGACTCGACGACCGTGTAGGCGCCCTCCAGGCCGACCTCGTCCTCGTCGATGTCGAGGTCGGACAGGTCCCAGGACTGAACCGGCTTCTTCTTGGCCGCCATGATGCCCTTGAAGGACGGGTAACGGGCCTCGCCCGACTGGTCGGTGACCGACACGACCGCGGGGAGGGACGCCTCGAGCTGCTCGGAGGCGGTGTCGCCGTCGCGGCGGCCCTTGACCGTGCCGTCCTCGACGGACACCTCGGACAGCAGGGTCACCTGCGGCACGCCCAGACGCTCCGCCAGCAGCGCCGGTACGACGCCCATGGTGCCGTCGGTGGAGGCCATGCCGGAGATGACCAGGTCGTAGCCGGCCTTCTCGACGGCCTTGGCCAGGACCAGGGAGGTGCCGATGGCGTCGGTGCCGTGCAGGTCGTCGTCCTCGACGTGGATCGCCTTGTCCGCGCCCATGGACAGCGCCTTGCGCAGGGCGTCCTTGGCGTCCTCCGGGCCCACCGTCAGGACGGTGATCTCCACGTCGTCGTCGGAGTTCTCCGAGATCTGCAGCGCCTGCTCGACCGCGTACTCGTCCAGTTCGGAGAGCAGACCGTCCACGTCGTCACGGTCGACGGTCAGGTCATCGGCGAAGTGCCGGTCGCCAGTGGCGTCGGGCACGTACTTCACGGTGACAACGATCCTCAAGCTCACGCCGGCTCTCCTACTGCATCGTCATTTCTGGCTGCCTGCCTGCAGGCAGCATAGGCGCCTGAAGCGGGCGGTTCCGGTCGGGGCGGCCCGCGCTCCGAACGAAATATTACTCGTCAGTACACCCAGTTCCTTCCCGCTAAGCAAGCGCTTTGAACTGTGACCTTCGCAACGCAGCGTAACCGGAACTCGACGGGTCCGCGACCAGGAGGAACCCCGTCTCAGTCACGCAGACCGTTGAAGCGTCCCTGGTGGTAGAGGAGCGGACGACCGTGGCCGGTGGGGTCGCCGAGCAGGACCTCGGCGATCACGATCCGGTGGTCACCGGCGGGCACCCGGGCCACCACCTCGCACACCATCCAGGCCGGGACGTCGTCCAGCACCGGAACCCCCTTCGGCCCCTCCTGCCAGGCGGTGGCCGGACCGAAGCGGTCGGCGCCGCTGCGCGCGAAGGTCTCCGCCAGCTCCTGCTGGTGCTCCCCGAGGACGTGCACGCCGACGTGGCCGCCCGTCGCGATCGCCGGCCAGCTCGAGCTCCCGGTGCCGACGCCGAAGGAGAGCATCGGGGGCTCGGCGGAGACGGAGGCGAGGGAGGTGGCGGTGAAGCCGACCGGTCCGCGGTGACCGCGCGCGGTGATCACGGCGACACCCGCCGCGTGCCTGCGGAAGACGGAGCGCAACAGCTCGGGCGAGGCGGGGCGGGCGGTGCCCAGGTCGGACGTGGCCGTCATGAAACTGTCCTTCTGCGGGAGGTGACGAACGGGTTCGCGGCTGCTCACCGGCCCGGTCGGCGCACACGCGCGGCGCGGGCGGCGGCCGCCGGGCGGCCGGGTACCCGCCGGGGGCGAAGGAGTTCCGAAGGCATGGAGTCAGGCTGACGACGGGTGGCATGCACAGTCAAGTCGGTCCCGTGATGTGGGAGATGCCTCACCACGGCCCGGCCGGCCCTCACACGGCCTCCCCGAGCGCGGCGATCACATCGGCCTTGCGCGGCTGTCCGGTCGCGCGCCGTACGATCCGGCCGGCCGCGTCGAGGACCAGCACCGTCGGCGTCTTCACGATCTCCAGACGGCGTACGAGGTCCAGACGGGCCTCGGCGTCGATCTCCACGTGGGCCACACCCGGCACCAGCGCGGCCACCTCGGCGAGCACCCTCCGGGTCGCCCGGCAGGGCGCGCAGAAGGCGCTGGAGAACTGCACCAGGGTGGCGCGCTCTCCCAGTCCGGCTCCCGGCCCGGCCCACGATTCCGGCATGCCGAGCCGTCCTCCGTCGTCCCCGTCCCGCACTCGCGCACTCCTCCCGCGGATCACCCGTTCAACGATGTCCAGCGCCGCCGGGAGCGCGGGCATTCCCGCCCGTACGCACAAAGTCCGAGGTGGATCAAGGGGTGGACGTGACGAGAATCTCGCCGACGCCGGGCACCAGGACTGGTCCACCGGCCGTTCTTCGGGCACCATCTGCGACAAGCCGTAAAACCTACGGCTGCGTAACTTCGGCTGGGAGCCTCCTTCCCAGGCAGAGTAAGGAAGGGTTCCAACCCGCCCATGGCAGAACTCGTCTACCGGCCCGTCGTCGGTTTCGCCCGCACTCTGTTCAAGGCGTGGGACCTCAAGATCGACTGCCAGGGGTCGGAGAACATACCGCGCTCGGGCGGCGCCGTGCTGGTGAGCAATCACATCAGCTACCTGGACTTCGTCTTCAACGGTCTGGCGGCACTCCCCCAGAAGCGGCTCGTCCGCTTCATGGCGAAGGAGTCGGTCTTCCGGCACCGGATCTCCGGTCCGCTGATGCGCGGCATGAAGCACATCCCGGTGGACCGCAAGCAGGGCGAGGCGGCGTACGAGCACGCGCTGCGGTCGCTGCGGTCGGGGGAGATCGTGGGCGTCTTCCCGGAGGCGACGATCTCGCAGTCGTTCACGCTGAAGAGCTTCAAGTCGGGTGCCGCGCGCCTGGCCCAGGAGGCCGGCGTGCCGCTGGTCCCGATGGCGGTGTGGGGCACGCAGCGGCTGTGGACGAAGGGGCACCCGCGCAACTTCGGGCGCAGCCACACGCCGATCACCATCCGCGTGGGCGAGGCGATCGAGGCGTCCAGGGACAAGTACGCGGGCGCGATCACCCGGCAGCTGCGCGAGCGTGTGCAGGAGCTGCTGGAGGCGGCCCAGCGGGCCTATCCCGTGCGCCCCAAGGGCCCGGACGACACCTGGTGGATGCCGGCCCACCTCGGCGGCACGGCCCCGACCCCGGAACAGGTCCGCCAGGCCGAGGCCCACTGACCCCACTCGCCGCCTTCCGCGGGGTGCCGCACCCCGCCCCTTGGCGGGCAGTCGTGCCGCAGGGCGGCACGGGTGGGCGATGGGGGCACCTCCCGCTCGAGCGAAGCCGAGAGCGGGGGAGGCACCCCGTGAGCGCCGGGCTGCGCTGCTCCCCCGCACCGACACCGCTCACCGGGTGCCTCCCAGGCCCTTGAGGCACTGGGGAGGCGCGACTGCCCGCGGCTGCGGCGGCTACGGCAGACCGCCCTCGTCCCCGAGTGCGGTGGGGAGCGTCTGCCACAGGTGTGGGCGGTCCGGGGCGGACCTCAGGGCGTTCAGTACGACCGGGTGCGGCGCGGCGTACAGGACCGGGTGGTCGATCTCGCCGGACGCCGGATCGGGATCGAAGGCCAGCCGCTCCCCGTCCAGGGAGAACCGCGCGTCCACCCCGGGCTTGTTGCCCCGCGGGTCCTGGCGGTGCCAGGCACCGCGGAACCGCACGGCGACCAGACCGTGCACGACGCCGAGGTTCTGATAGCACAGCGCGGTCGGGATGTCCTCGGCCCGCAGCAGCGCGGCCAGCGCGTGGGCCTTGGCGTAACAGATGCCGGTTCCCTGCTCCAGGACGTCGGAGGCGCGCCAGGTGACCCGGAGATCGCCGGAGTCCTGGGAGTGCGGGATGGTGTCGCGCACGAACTCGAAGGCCACCCGCGCATATTCATACGAGTCGGCCACCCCGGCGGCGAGCCGCGCCGCCGTCTCGCGGACCAGCGGATGGTGATGATCGATCGCCTCGTCGGCGGCCAGATAGGCGGAGAGGTCCGGGTTTTCCTGGATCAGCTGCATGCCGCCAGAGCATAGGTATGCGGTCGATCGGTAGTCAATGCATTTCCGATCGACCGCATACCTATGCATGCACCGCTAGCGGGCCATCTCCTCCTTGAGCGCGGCCACGAACATGTCCACGTCGTCCTCGGTGGTGTCGAAGGCGCACATCCAGCGGACGTCGCCGGCCGCCTCGTCCCAGAAGTAGAAGCGGAACCGCTTCTGCAGGCGCTCGCTCACGTCGTGCGGCAGCCGCGCGAAGACCGCGTTGGCCTGCACCGGGTAGAGGATCTCCACGCCGTGCACGGCGCGCACGCCCTCGGCCAGGCGCTGGGCCATCTCGTTGGCGTGCCGGGCGCTGCGCAGCCACAGGTCACGGGCGAGCAGGGCCTCCAGCTGCACCGAGACGAAGCGCATCTTGGACGCGAGCTGCATGGACAGCTTGCGCAGGTGCTTCAGGTGCCGGATGCCGTCCGGGTTCAGCACCACGACCGCCTCGCCGAACAGGGCGCCGTTCTTGGTGCCGCCCAGCGAGAGCAGGTCGACGCCGACCGCGTTGGTGAAGGTGCGCAGCGGCACGTCCAGCGTGGCGGCGGCGTTGGCCAGCCGGGAGCCGTCGACGTGCACCTTCATGCCGTGCGCGTGGGCGTGCTCGCAGATGGCACGGATCTCGTCCGGGGTGTACACCGTGCCCAGCTCGGTGGTCTGGGCTATGGAGACCACCTGCGGCATCGCGCGGTGCTCGTCGTCCCAGCCGTACGCCTGCCGGTCGATCAGCTCGGGGGTGAGCTTGCCGTCCGGCGTCGGCACGGTGAGCAGCTTGATGCCGCCGACCCGCTCCGGGGCGCCGCCCTCGTCCACGTTGATGTGGGCGCTCTCCGCGCAGATCACCGCGCCCCAGCGGTCGGTGACCGCCTGGAGCGCGACGACGTTGGCGCCGGTGCCGTTGAACACCGGGAACGCCTCGGCGGTGGGGCCGAAGTGGCTGCGGATCACCTGCTGGAGGTTCTCGGTGTACGCGTCCTCGCCGTACGCGACCTGGTGCCCGCCGTTGGCCAGGGCCAGGGCGGCGAGCACCTCCGGGTGGACCCCGGCGTAGTTGTCGCTGGCGAAACCGCGGACGTCCGGGTCGTGATGACGACGCGCGTCGGTCCTCGGTGGGTTCACGGCTTCTCGGTCAGCCACAGACGGTTTCCGTTCACTTCCGCGGCGGGCTTGTCCCAGACGCCGACGATGGCCTCGGCGAGGTCCTTGACGTCCGTGAAGCCCGCGAACTTCGCGTTGGGGCGGTCGGCGCGCATCGCGTCGTGCACCAGCGCCTTCACCACCAGGATCGCAGCCGCCGACGTCGGCCCCCGCTCGCCCCCGGCCTTGCGGAAGTAGTCGCCCATGGCCAGCGTCCACGCCTCGGCGGCGGCCTTGCCGGCCGCGTAGGCGGCGTTGCCCGCGGTGGGTTTGGTGGCACCGGCCGCGCTGATCAGGACGTACCGGCCGCGGTCGCTGCGCTGGAGCGCCTCGTGGAAGGCGAGGGTGGTGTGCTGCACGGTGCGCACCAGCAGCAGCTCCAGGAAGTCCCAGTCGTCCAGGCTCGTCTTGGTGAAGGTCTCGCTGCCGCGCCAGCCGCCGACGAGGTGGACCAGGCCGTCGATCCGGCCGAACTCCTTCTCGGTACGGGCGGCCCACTCGCGGGTGGAGTCCAGGTCGAGCAGGTCGACCGTGTCACCGGTGACGGTGGCGCCGCCGTGCGCGTAGCGCGCCGCGTCCACGGCCTCCGCCAGCCGCTCCGGGTCGTTGTCCGAGCCGACGACGGTCGCTCCCGCCTCGGCCAGCCTGAGCAGTGCCGCCCGGCCCGCGGGTCCCCCCGCTCCGGCCACCGCGATCACCGCACCGTCGAGCGCCCCGTTCCCCATGATTCCCGCCTCCTGAGCAGTTGTGGTCTTGCGATCGCTCACGCGGCGACCCGCTCGGCCCCGTCCGCCGTGATGCCCTTGGTCGAGGCGATCACGTTCTTCAGCTTCTTGGACAGTGCCTCATAGAACATGCTCAGCGGAAACTCGTCCGGAAGCACGTCATCGACGAGTTTGCGCGGCGGCTGCGTCAGGTCGAGGGCGTCGGGGCCCTTGGCCCACGTGGAGCCCGGGTGCGGGGAGAGGTAGGTGGAGACCAGCTCGTAGCCGGCGAACCAGTGGACGAGCTTGGGGCGGTCGATGCCGTCGCGGTACAGCGTCTCGATCTCCGCACACAGCTGGTTGGTGACCTGCGGGGCGCGCTCCCAGTCGATGGAGAGCTTGTTGTCGGTCCAGCGGACGACGTCGTGCTTGTGCAGGTAGGCGAAGAGGAGCTGGCCGCCGAGGCCGTCGTAGTTGCGTACGCGCGCGCCGGTGACGGGGAAGCGGAACATCCGGTCGAAGAGCACCGCGACCTGCACGTCACGGGCCTGCGGGACGCCGTCGCCGGCCAGCTTCACGGCCTCCTTGAAGGCGGTGAGGTCGCAGCGCAGTTCCTCCAGGCCGTACATCCAGAACGGCTGGCGCTGCTTGATCATGAACGGGTCGAACGGCAGGTCGCCGTGGCTGTGGGTGCGGTCGTGGACCATGTCCCAGAGCACGAACGCCTCTTCGCAGCGCTTCTGGTCGTGCACCATGGCGGCGACGTCCTCGGGCAGCTCCAGGCCCAGGACGTCGACCGCGGCCTCGGTGACGCGCCGGAAGCGGGCGGCCTCGCGGTCGCAGAAGATGCCGCCCCAGGTGAACCGTTCGGGGGCCTCGCGCACCGCGATCGTCTCCGGGAAGAGGACCGCGGAGTTGGTGTCGTAGCCCGAGGTGAAGTCCTCGAAGGTGATGCCGCAGAACAACGGGTTGTCGTAGCGGGTGCGCTCCAGCTCGGCCAGCCAGTCGGGCCAGACCATGCGCAGCACGACCGCCTCGAGGTTGCGGTCGGGGTTGCCGTTCTGCGTGTACATCGGGAAGACGACCAGGTGCTGGAGGCCGTCCGCGCGGCTCGCGGCCGGCTGGAAGGCCAGCAGCGAGTCGAGGAAGTCGGGCACCTCGAAACCGCCGTCGGCCCAGCGGACGAGGTCCTTCACCAGGGCCTCGTGGTAGGCGCGGTCGTGCGGGAGCAGCGGGGAGAGCTCCTCGACGGCACCGGTCACGGCGCGCACCGCGCGCTCGGCGTCGGCGCGGTCCGGGGCTCCGTCGGCGTCGAAGTCGATCGAGCCGTCCTTGGACTGCCAGGGCCGGATCCGCTCCACGGCATCCTTGAGCACGGGCCATGCCGGGTGCTCCACCACCCTGGTCGCCGGAGGAACCTGTCCCTCGGCACCCACCTGCACAAGAATTTCCGTCATGTCCCATCCTCCACAGGAGAACCTCGCGTATGGAGACCGTATACATACGAGGTTTCTCCCAGCAAGGGGCACCTCGGGAAAATATCCTGCCCCACCCCCGACTTCACCGCATTTTTTCCTGTGTGACACCGGGGTGGGCGGCGGTGTCTGCGATCCGGGTTCAGCCTCTGGACGCGGCGGGCACAGGCGATACGGTCCAGGAGGGCCGTAGGGACGCGGCCCCCCGCCGCCGTCGACGGAAGCGAGTCGGATCTTGAACTTCCTCACCATCGGTCACCGCGGAGTCATGGGTGTCGAGCCCGAGAACACCCTCCGGTCCTTCGCCGCCGCCCAGGAGGCCGGCCTCGACGTCATCGAACTCGACCTGCATCTGAGCAAGGACGGCGCGCTCGTCGTCATGCACGACACGGAGGTGGACCGCACCACGGACGGCACGGGCGCGATCGCCGACAGGACCCTCGCCGAGCTGCGCGCCCTGGACGCCGGGCGGGGTGAGCGGATTCCCGTCTTCGAGGAGGTGCTCGACGCCGTCCGGGCGCCGCTCCAGGCCGAGATCAAGGACGCTCGGGCCGCCCGTGCGCTGGCCGGGGTGATGAACGGACGGGACCTGGCCGAGCGGGTCGAGGTGTCCTCGTTCCACGACGAGGCGATCGCGGAGATCTCCCGTCTGGTGCCCGGGGTGCGCACGGCGCTCATCGCCGGCCGCTACGGCCCGGACATCGTGGACCGGGCGGTCGAGGCCGGTGCCTCGACCGTCTGCCTCAACATCCGCCGGCTCACGCTGGAGACCGTGGAGCAGGCGCGGAAGGCCGGGCTGCGGATCATCGGCTGGGTGGTGAACACCCAGGACCACCTCAGACTGGCACGGGCCCTGGGACTCGACGGCGCCACCACCGACTACCCGGAGATCAAGCGCACCGGCCGCTTCACGGCGTGAGCCGTCAGACCAGCTCCTTCACCAGCAGCTCGAACTCCAGGTCGTCCCGCTGCGGAACGCCGAAGCGCTCGTCGCCGTACGGGAAGGGCGTCATCCGTCCCGTACGGCGGTAGCCGCGCCGCTCGTACCAGGCGATCAGGTCCTCCCGCACCGAGATCACCGTCATGTGCATCTCGCTCACGCCCCAGGTCTCGCGGGCCTGGCGCTCCGCCTCCGCGATGATCGTCCTGCCGAGTCCGGCGCCCTGGAGGGCGGGGCTGACCGCGAACATCCCGAAGTAGGCGTGCGCGCCGCGGTGTTCCAGCTGGCAGCAGGCGACCACCCGGCCGGCGCGCTCCACCGTGAGCAACCGGCTGTCCGGCGCCTTGATGACCTCCAGCACCCCCTCCGGGTCGGTCCGCTGTCCCTGGAGGATGTCCGCCTCGGTGGTCCACCCGGTCCTGCTGGACTCGCCCCGGTACGCCGACTGGATCAGCGCGACGAGGGCGTCCACATCGGCGTCGGTCGCGTCGCGGAAGGTCGGTGCGGTGTCGGTGGCGGATTCCATGGGCACGTCTCCGGTTCGTCTGGGCGCCTTCCGGCGTGGCTCGGGCGGGAACGAGACTAACCCGGCCACTACGCTCGGCCGCATGGTGCATGTACTGAGCAGCCGCGTCCTGCTCCGCCCCACCGATCCCGACCGCTCCCGCGCCTTCTACGGGGAGCGGCTGGGCCTCGCCGTCCACCGCGAGTTCGGCACCGGACCGGAACGCGGCACCGTCTACTTCCTCGGCGGGGGGTTCCTGGAGCTCTCGGGCCGCGCGGAACCCTCCTCGGCGTCGTCCTCGTCCCCGGACGTACGGCTGTGGCTCCAGGTCGAGGACATCGCGGTCGCGCACGAGGAACTGGCGGCCGAGGGCGTCGACATCGTCCGTCCGCCGGTGCTGGAGCCGTGGGGCCTGCTCGAGATGTGGATCGCCGACCCGGACGGCACACCGATCGTGCTGGTCGAGATCCCGGCCGAGCACCCGCTGCGCCACCGGCCGGGCATCTAGGCGGCATGCGGCCGGCCCCGGCCGGTTTCGCGCCGGATGGCCGGGGCCGGGGGCCGGGCTTAGCGTGCTGGGAGGGACGGAAGGAGCGTCATGAGACAGTCCGCGCCGGTGACCGGTGGGCCCTGCTGGGCCGAGCTGGGGACCACCGATCCGGAGTCCGCCCGACGGTTCTACACGCGGTTGTTCGGCTGGCGTCCCGAGACGGACCCGCGTCGGGAGTCGGGCGGTTACACGGTCGCGTACCTGGGTGACGCGGCGGTCGCCGCGCTGGCGCCGCTGTACCAGGAGGGGCAGCCGGTGGCCTGGAACGTGTCGTTCGCGGTGGCCGACATCGATGCCGCCCTCCGTGCGGTGGGGGCGGCGGGCGGGCAGGCGCTGCTCGGCCCGACGGACGTGTTCGACGCGGGCCGTTTCGCGGTGGCCGTCGACCCCACCGGCGCCGTCTTCCAGCTGTGGCAGGCGGATGCCTTCCCGGGCGCCGGGGTGTTCGGCGTGCCCGGGTCCCTGGGCTGGGTGGAGCTGATGACGCGGGCGCCGCGGCAGGCCATGTCGTTCTACACCGGCGTGTTCGGCTGGAGCGTGGACGCCTCCCGGCGGTACCCGCAGTGGGGCGTCGACGGCGCGGACTTCGGCGGCATGGTGACGATGGACGAGAAGTTCCCGCACGAGGTGCCCGCGCACTGGCTGCCGTACTTCGCCGTGGAGGACGTGGACGACGCCGCGGTGACGACCACGACGGTGGAGGGCACGGTGCTGATGGAGCCCGTCTCGCACCCGGAGGGCCCGCGCATCGCGGTGCTCCGCGACCCCCAGGGAGCGATGTTCGGCGTGTACCGGGCGGCGGACGGGAGGTGAGCCGGGGCGGGCCCGCGGCCGTCACGCCCGCAGCGCGCCCAGGCGCCCTTCCAGCTGGCCGAGCAGCTCGCCGAGCAGGGCGGCGAGCTCACCGAGCTCCGGGCCGTCCAGACCGGACAGTACGGCGGTCTCGTAGGCGAGCTGCGCGGGCAGGATGCCGTCGACCAGGTCGCGTCCGGAGTCGGTGAGGCGGACGTGGGCGACCCTGCGGTCACGGGTGTCGCCGCGGCGTTCCACCAGTGCGCGTTCGGTGAGCTGCTTGAGGCGTTTGGTGACGGCGGCGCCCGAGGAGAAGGTCTCGCGGGCCAGCTCGCTCGGCGTCAGCTCGTGGCCGGTGCGGCGCAGCGCGCCCAGCAGGTCGAACTCCGGGCGGGTCAGCCCGGCGCGGCGCAGCGGGGCGTCCTCCGCCTGCTGGAGGAGGGCGGCGCAGCGGTTGATGCGGCCGATGACCTCCATGGGGCCGGTGTCGAGGCCGGGGTGGACGGCCCGCCACTGCCGGACGACGGCGGCGACGGTGTCGCCCCGCGAGCGGCCGGACACGTCCCCGTCGGCCGCCTCCGGTCCCTCGCCGCCGGCCGCCGCTGGTCCTTCGGTCGCCGTCATGGCCGTACGTCCTCCGTGTTCGTGCCCGTGCCGGGGTCCGGGAGCAGCCCCTGGCGTCGTACCGTCGCCGCGAGCGTACGGTGTCCCGACTGCTCGGCGAGCACGACCCGCTCCTGGGCCGGTGCGCGCTGCCACCACTCGCCGGACGCGGCGTCGGCGGTGGCCCGCAGGTCGACCAGGGCGGCGGCGAGGTCGCGGCGGGCGGCGTCCAGGGCCGCGGGGGCGGGCCGGGGCCCGGCCAGCAGGCGCGCGGCGTGTTCGCGCGCGCGGTCGGCCGTGGTGAGCGCCCGTTCCACGCGGTCACCCGCCCGCCGGTTGGTGACGGCCACGGCGGCGGCGAAGCCGACCAGGGCGCCGACGAGGGTGTCCACCGCGCGCTCGGTGATCAGGTCGCCGGGCGGCTGGTAGCCGGCGAACTCGGTGACGAGCAGCGCGAGCGGGGTCACGCAGACGGTGCCGAGCCAGTAGTTGCGGCCGATGAGCGCCTCGGCGCCGAAGTTGAACAGCAGGCAGCAGAGCACGAGGGCGAGCGGGCCGAGGTGGGCGACGGGGACGACGGCGGCGAAGAGCAGCACACCGGCGAGGTTGCCGACGACGCGCTGGACGGCCCGGCTCCAGGTGAGGGTGATGTTGGCCTGGTAGAGCGAGGCCGCGGTGACCAGGGCCCAGTAGGGGCGGCCGATGCCGAGGGCGAGGGAGGCGTATCCGGCGAGGGCGCAGCCGAGGGCGGTGCGGACGGCGATGGGGGCGAGCGGGCCGAGCCTGGTCCACAGGGGGCGCGGCGGGGTGGCGCGCTCGGCGGCCACGCCGAGGAGTTCACCGGCGTCCGCGCGGGGGTCGTCGGTGCGCGGGACGGCACCGGTGCCGCGCAGTGCGCCGGCCCAGGCGCGCAGGCGTACGGGGTCGGCGTCGGCGGGCGCGGCGAGTGCGACCTCCGCGCGGACGACGAGCCGTTCGAGGGCGCGGCGGGTGGCGGAGGGCCGGTCGCCGGTGGAGAGCAGGGACTGCCAGGCGGCCTGTACGGCGGCGTAGGCGGCGGCCCGGGCCCCGGTGTGACCGTCGCCGGCACCGCTGGTCTCGGCGTACGCGGCGGCGGCGTTCAGCGCCTGGGCGGTGGCGCGGCGTTCGGGGCCGTGCGGCCGGAGCGGGGCGGGCGCCATGCCCACCAGGTAGGCCCAGACACCGGCCGCGGCGGCGAGCGCGAGGTGGCCGGGGACCTGTCCGAGGGTCTGCGGCACGAACAGCGAGGCGGAGCTGACGAAGGTGAGGATCACATGGCCGGGCGGGCCGACGCGGGTGGCGTCGCACAGCGCCTTCTGCGCGGCGGCCAGGACGGCGCCGACGGTGACCAGTACCACGGCGTTCCCGGTGAGGGAGGCGGCGACCAGGGACACGGCGAGGCCGCCGAGCATGCCGAGCACCACCCAGGCCAGCACCCTGGCGCGGGCGGCGTACGGGCGGTTGTGGGCATAGAGGGCGCACAGGGACCCCGCCATGGTGTACATCGCGAGGTCGAGCCGGCCGAGGGCCACCAGGAGCAGGCTGGGCGGTGCGACCGCGGCGACCACGCTGAGGGCCGGCTTGAACCAGATGTCGGAGGGCCGCCCGAGGCGCAGCGCGGCGGCGAGCGGGAGGCGCCGGGCTGTCCGCGGGACTGCGGGGGTGGAGGTCGGGGTGGGGGTCGCACTGCTCATGAAGAACAAGGTTAACAGGTATTTTACTCGTGAAGTATGCGCGCGGACCTGCCGCGCTCCCCCGGGCGCTCCCCTCGCACTCCCGTGCGCTCGGGTGTCCGTCGCCGGGACCGGGCATGCCATGACCGACCGTCGAGCGGGCCGAGGGGGAGGTTCGGGTGCACGGACCGGTGTCGTCCGGCTGGCTGCTGGTCGCGCTCTGCGCGGCGACCGGCGCCTACTGTCTGCTGCGCATGCGCAGCCATGTGGTGGAGCAGCGTCGCGCCGCGGGCGGCGAGGCGCTCATGGGCTTCGGCATGGCCGTGATGGCCGTCCCCGCGGCGGTGTTCACCCCGCCGGTGTGGGCCTGGCCGGCCCTCGCGGTGGTGTTCGGCGCGGCCGGGCTGCACGCGCTGTGGGCGGCCCGCGCCGGCGCGCGCCATCTGCACCATCTGATCGGCGCCGGGGCGATGGTGTACATGGCGGTGACCATGGCCGCCTCCACCGGGCAGGGCCCCGGACACGGGCACGGCGGCTCGGGCATACCCCCGCTGACCGGGGCCCTGCTGCTCTACTTCGTCGCGTACGTGCTCGCCACCGGCGTACGACTGGTGCCCGCGGCCGCCGTGACGGGGGGCGGCCGGGGTGCGGGCTGGGGTGACCGGCCGGAGCTGGCGCGGGCCTGCCGGCTGTCCATGGGGATCGCGATGGTGGCGATGCTGCTGACGATGTGAGGGCAGGACACACGGCGCGGCGGCGGCCGTTGTCTGCGTCACTTCGGTGCGTCCGTCCGTGTCCTCGGGCGGCCCGCGCTCATAGGCTGCACCCATGATCCTCCCCGCGGCACTGCTGCTGCTCGGCGTCCTGACCGCTGTCATGGGTCCCCGGCTGCTCGCCCGGGCCGACTGGCCGGACCGTGAACCGGTGGTGGCGCTGTGGGCGTGGCAGTGCGTGATCGCGGCGGTGCTGCTGTGCTGCGCGCTGTCGATGACGTTCAGCGCGGCGGCCGCCTGGCGGGCGGTGGGAGGCCATGTGTTCGCCGTCGCGCCCCGTGCGGTCGTGGAGGCGTACGCGCTCGGTACGGCGGGGCTCTGGGCGCAGACCACCGCGGTGGCGCTGGCGTGCGGCGGGCTGTGGAGCGCGGCGATGCTGGTCCGGGAGGTCGTACGGGCCCGCGCCCGGCGTCGGGCGCGCCGCGCCGGACTGCGGGTGCGGGCACCGCTGCTGCCCGGGGAGCGGCCGGGCTCCGACCGGCTCGTGGTCCTGGAGGGCGAGCGGCCCGACGCCTGGTGGCTGCCCGGCACCCCGCCCCGAATGGTCGTCACCACGGCCGCGTTGCGCCGGCTGAAGGGCAGGCAGCTGGACGCCGTCCTCGCCCATGAGCGGGGGCACGCGCAGGCCCGGCACGACTGGCTGCTGCACTGCTCCTCCGCGCTGGCGGGCGGTTTCCCGCAGGTGCCGGTGTTCGCGGCGTTCCGCGACGAGATGCACCGGCTGGTCGAACTCGCCGCCGACGACATGGCGTCCCGCCGCTTCGGCCGGCTGACCACGGCCCTCGCACTGGTGGAACTCAACGAACACCGCGGGGTGTTCGGCGGCCCCTGCCCGACCCCGCAGGCCCACGTCCCGGCCCGGGTGCACCGCCTGCTCACTCCCCCGAACCGACTCACCGCAGCACACCGCCTACGACTCACGGCGGTGGCATCGCTGGTCCCGGTGATCCCGGTACTGGTGGCGTTCGTACCGGGACTGCACGCGCTCGGCTAGCCCACGCTTCCACCGACCGCGGGCAGTCGTGCCGCAGGGCGGCACGGGTGGGCGATGGGGGCACCTCCCGCTCATGGGGGCCCCTCCCGCTCGAGCGAAGCCGAGAGTGGGGGAGAAGCCGGGAGTGGGGGAGGCACCCCGCGAGCGCCGGGCCGCGCAACCCGCCCCCGGTCCACGCCAACGCCGGACACCCCGCAAGCACCCTCCGGCCGGCGCGAGCCCGGAGGAGTCCGGCGGAGATGGGGCACTGGCCCCGGTCACCGGCGTTCGGGGAGGATCGCCTCATGCACACCCCCCACACCGAATCCCCGCCCAGGCCGCCGAGGCACCGCCCGGCCACCCTGTTCACCGGAGCGCTCGCGCTGTGCTCGGCGCTGCTGCTGACCCTGGTCGGCGTCGAGTGGCGCCCGTTGCTCGAACTGGACGCCGACGTCGCCCGGACCACTCACCGCTGGGCGGTCGAGGAGCGGGGGCTGACGCAGACGTCCCGCATCCTGACGGACTGGGTCTGGGACCCGTGGACGATGCGGGTGCTGTGCGGTGTGGCGGCGGCGCTGCTCGTCCGGCGGTACGCGGCCCCCTGGTCGGCGCTCTGGCTGGTGCTCACGGTCGCCGTCGCAACGGCGGTGCAGCAGGGCCTGAAGGCCGCGCTGGACCGCGCCCGCCCGGTCTGGCCCGACCCGGTGGACTCCGCGCACTACGCGGCGTTCCCGTCGGGGCACGCCATGACCGCGACGGTCGTCTGCGGCCTGCTGCTGTGGCTGCTGCACCGTCATGGAGTGGGCCGCGTCCTGTGGCGTACGGCGCTGGCCGTGGCGGTCCTCTCGGTGACCGGGGTCGGCCTCACCCGGGTCTGGCTGGGCGTCCACTGGCCCACGGACGTCCTCGGCGGCTGGCTGATCGGCGCCCTGGTGGTGGCGGCGGCCGTGGCGGTCCACCGGCGGCGGTGTCCGGCGCACCGGTGATCCCGGGCACCCCGAACCGGTGGCCCGAGGACGCTCTCGCCGCGAACAAGGCCGTTCACCTCGGACGATCCCCCGCGTCGCCCGTGGTGAACGGCAACCCGGAGAGGCCCGCCAAGGGGCCTCACCGGACGCGCTGAGTATAGTTGGCTGCCAGCCAGTCAACGCAGGAGTCCAGCATGTCCCCGCGCAGCGCCCTGGTCAATGAAGAGTTGCGGAGGCGTTCGAAGGAGCGGCTTCTGCACGCCGCCGTGGAACTGGTCGACGAGCGCGGGTACGAGGCCACGACGCTGGGCGACATCGCCGACCGGGCGGGCTCCGCGCGGGGCCTGGTGTCGTACTACTTCCCGGGAAAGCGCCAGCTCGTGCAGTCCGCCGTGCACCGGCTGATGCACCGCACCCTGGAGGAGGCCCTGGAGCGGGAGCCGCACGCCGAGGACGGCCGGGAGCGGATGGCACGGGCCATCGACGCGATCCTGGGCCTGGCGCGGGACCGGCCGGTCCTGATGCGCCAGCACATGGCCGGACTGCTGCAGGCCGAGGGTTTCCTGCCCTGCCCCGAGCAGCGGCGGCTGGCGGAGCTGCTCGGCGACACCGTCGCCCGGCACGGCTCCCACGACGTCGACACGGACTATCCGATGCTGCGCGCCCTGCTGATGGGTGCCGTGTACGCGGCCCTGATGCCGGGCGCGCCCATGCCGGTCCCGGTGCTGCGCGCGGAGCTGTTCAAGCGCTACCGGCTCGACTGGGAGATGGGCGTCCCGCCGGACACCGAGGTGCCCGGCGGGACGTGTGGGAAGGACCGGGCGGACATGGCCCGGTTCTTCGCGACGGAACCGGACGCTCAGTCGAAGTAGTCCGGCTGGGTCTGCGTGTTGAGCTCACTCAGGTGGACCCGGCGGGCCGGGTCCGTACGCCGGTCGTCGATCTTCAGGACGTCGAAGCCCTTGGCGATGTCGTTCGAGTAGATGTAGCCGTTGTAGTAGTACGCCGACCAGGAGCCGCCGGTGACGAGCTGGTCCGTGGACAGCGGGCCGCGCTCGAAGTAGGCGATCTCCTTCGGCTTCGAGGAGTCGGTGAAGTCCCAGACGGAGACGCCGCCCTGGTACCAGGCCTGGACCATCAGGTCCTTGCCCTTGACCGGGATCAGCGAGCCGTTGTGGGCCACGCAGTTCTCGGTGTCCGCCTGGTGGCGGGGGATCTTGAAGTAGCTGCGGAAGACCAGCTTCTGCCGGTCGCCCTTGCCGACGATGTCGTAGATGCCGTCCGCGCCGCGGTTCGGACCGATCTCCGCGTTGCAGGTGGCGCCGCCACCGCCGCCCAGCTCGTCGGTGAAGACGACCTTGTTCGCCTTCTGGTTGAAGGTCGCCGAGTGCCAGAACGCGAAGTTGATGTTGTCCTGCACCCGGTCGATCACCTTGGGCCGCTCGGGGTCCTTGATGGAGAACAGGATGCCGTCGCCCATGCAGGCGCCGGCGGCCAGGTCCTTCGACGGCAGCACGGTGATGTCGTGGCAGCCGGTGGTCTTGGAGACACCCGGGTTGGTGGGCCCGCCGGGGTTGCCGCCGCCGTCCGGGCCCTCACCCGGGAACAGCACCGGGAAGCCGACCAGCGCCGCCTTGTGCGGGGCCTTGCGCGGCACCTTGATCACCGAGATGCCGTCGTGCGGCGGCTGGCAGTCGGGGTAGGCCGCGTTCGGCGAGTACGACGAGACGTAGATGTAGACGTTCTTGCGCTCGGGCACCAGCGTGTGGGTGTGCGAGCCGCAGGCGGTCTCGACGGCGGCGACATAGCGCGGGTTCCGCTTGTCGCTGATGTCGAAGACCTTCATGCCCTCCCACGAGGACTTCTCGGTCGCCGGCTGGGTGGTGCTGTTGCAACTGCTGTCGCTGCGCGAGGAGTCGGTGGACAGGAACAGCAGGTCGCCGGAGACGGAGATGTCGTTCTGCGAGCCGGGGCACAGCACCTGGGCCACCGTCTTCGGCGCCTTCGGGTTGCTGATGTCGAAGATGCGGAAGCCGTCGTAGTTGCCGGCGAAGGCGTACCGGCCCTGGAAGGCCAGGTCCGAGTTGGTGCCGGACAGCGCGTCCTTGGGGATGTTGGCCACGTGCCGGATGTTGTCGGAGTGGACGACCTCGTCCTGGCCGGGTATCTCGCCGCTCCGGATGGCCTCGCGCGCCTCGGCCTGGTCGCTGCGCGACACCTCCTTCTCGGCGGTCGGCGAGTCCCCGGGGTCGGGGATCGCCGCGGCCGGCGCGGCGGTGAGCAGCGCGGCCAGCAGTCCGCCGGCCGCCGCGGCAACTCCCAGTCGTCTGCGCCGGGTTCGGGAAACGCTCAACAGGATCACTGTTTTCCTCCCTGGTTCCGTTCACGTCGGAACGGTTTTCGCACCGGCAGTATCGTCGTGGACATGCACATACCAACAGGGGGCAACACACTTGCAATGAAGTTTTTTGATCACTGACGCGCGGAAGCGTGCTAGGACGGTCGTCGACACTCACGAGGTGTTCCGCAACCCCCCTGCCACAGGAGGTCCTTGTGCACTACCGCCGTGCGTCACGTGTGTCCCTCGTCGCGGCCGGGCTGACCGCTCTGGCCGTACTCGGGCTCGTGGGCTGCGACTCCGGCACGGACGACACCGGGTCGGCCGCCGCCGGGCCTTCGGTCATCGCGCCGGGTGAGCCCGGGGAGGCCAACCGGACCCTGTCGGCCGAGGAGGCTCAACGGCAGCGCGTCGAGGACGACTCCCCCAATTCGGCGGACGTGTCCTACGCGCGGATGATGATCCAGCACCACGCGCAGGCCCTGGAGATGACCGAACTGGTGCCGGACCGCGCCGAGTCGTCGAAGATCGTCAAGCTGGCCGAGCGCATCGCCGCCGCACAGCAGCCGGAGATCAAGGCGATGAGGGGCTGGCTGAAGAGCCACGACAAGGCGGAGCGGGACGACGGGCACGGGCACGACCACGCGACGATGCCCGGAATGGCCACACCGGCCCAGCTGAAGCAACTGCGCGCGGCCGACGGCAAGGCCTTCGACCAGCTCTTCCTCACCCTGATGATCACGCATCACCAGGGGGCGATCACCATGTCCACCGAGCTGAAGGGGCAGGGCAACAACATCCGGATGGAGGAGATGGCGGACGACGTGGTGGCCCAGCAGACCAGCGAGATCAGCCGGATGCGCGACCTGATGTGACGGTGCGCGGCACACCGTGACGGCGACCGGCGCCCGACGGGGCGGCCCGACGGGGCGGCTCAGCGCCGGACGTGCCGCGAGGGCAGCAGTCCCGCGTCGCGCGTCCGGCCGATGATCCTGAGCGCACCGCGCCGGCTGTATCCGGTCTCGTCCATCACGGCGAGGACCGGATCGGCTCCCCGCTCCTGCGCCGCGCGGTACGCCCCCGCCACGAGACCGTGCTCCTCCGGCCCCCTCGGCCGGTCGGGCCGCTCCCGGTGCGCGCCCGTACCGGCCTCGTCGCCGGGGCCCGGCTCGGGCTCGGCGCCGCAGGCCCGCGCCAGCGGCGCCTCGATCCAGTCGGCGAACAGGGCGAGGTCCTCCAGGGCCAGCGCGGGCCGGGCCCGTACGTCCTCGACGCAGACCCACCCCTCGCACACCGTCGCCAGCGCGTCGATGCGGGCCCCGTCGCCGAAGGCCAGCCGCACATGGAGCCACCGGGTCGCCCGCTCCCCCTCCCGCACCTCCCACGCGGGCCACACGGACACCGCACCCTCCGTCGGAGAGCGATCGGAAAGATGGAGAAAAGATGCCTCAAACACACACGCAACGTAACCGCGTGATCAGTTTCCCTCCGTAGAACACGCGCCCCGGGCGGCGGACGGCACCCTGTCAGCGGAGCGTGGACGGTGCCATGCTGGAGGCATCAGCGATCTCCTGTCGATCCCCCGGGGTGAGGAGTTCCGCCGTGCTGCGTGTCGCCGTCATCGGTTCCGGGCCGAGCGGGTGCTACACCGCCCAGAGCCTCGTCCAGCAGGACGCCCGGGTGCGCGTGGACGTCCTGGACCGGCTGCCGTGTCCGTACGGCCTGGTCCGCTACGGCGTGGCGCCGGACCACGAGAAGATCAAGTCCCTGCAGAACACCCTCCGCGCGGTCCTGGAGCACGAGCGCGTGCGCTTCCTCGGCGGGGTGCCGGTCGGGCCGGGCGGGGTGCCGGTCGCACGGCTGCGGGAGCTGTACCACGCGGTGGTGTACTGCGTGGGCGCCGCCACGGACCGGCGGCTGGGCATCCCGGGCGAGGAGCTGCCGGGCAGTTGGTCGGCGACGGAGTTCGTGTCCTGGTACAGCGCGCATCCGGACGCCGTCGACGACGGTTTCCTGCGCGGAGTGCGGTCGGCGGTGGTCATCGGGATGGGGAACGTCGCCGTCGACGTGACGCGCATGCTGGCCCGGGGCACCACGGAGCTGAGTCCGACCGACATGCCGCACGCGGCCCTGACCGTACTCGCGTCGAGCCGGGTGGACCGGATCCACATGGTGGGCCGGCGCGGCCCGTCCCAGGCCCGCTTCACCACCAAGGAACTGCGCGAACTGGGAACCCTGCCGGACACCGGCCTCTCCGTGGACCCGGCCGAGGCGGCCCGGGACCCCGCGTACGCGGACCCGTCCGCGCTGCCCGCCCCACGGCGCCGCAACGTCGAGGTGCTGCGCGGCTGGGCCGGGGCGCCGGTGCCGGGCGCCCGGCGGCTGATCCGGCTGCGCTTCTTCCTCCGTCCGGCCGAACTGATCGCCCGGGAGGACAGGGTGGGCGCGGTGCGTTTCGAGCGGACGGTGGCGGACGGACACGGCGGCGTCACGGGCACGGGGCGGTTCGAGGACGTCGAGGCGCAGTTGGTGCTGCGCTCGGTGGGGTACCGCGGGGTGCCGTTGGAGGGGCTGCCGTTCGACGCGGCCGGCGGCACGGTTCCGCATCTCGCCGGGCGGGTGCTGCGGGAGGGCGCCGTCGCTCCGGGCGAGTACGTGGCGGGCTGGATCAAGCGGGGCCCGACGGGCGTCATCGGCACCAACCGGCCCTGCGCGAAGGAGACGGTGACCTCCCTGCTGCGGGACGCGCCCTTCCTCGCGGACCGCCACCTCCCCGACGACCCGCTGGCGGCGCTGCGGGCCGAGGGCGTCGAACCGGTCGCATGGACGGGCTGGCAGGCGATCGAACACGCCGAGGCGGAACTGGGCGCCTCCCTGGGCCGGAGCACCGTCAAACTCCCCGACTGGGAATCCCTGCTCGCGGCGGCCCGCACGGCGGGCCCGTGACCACATGACCGGCCCGTGACCGCACGGGGAGCCGTGACCACGCGACCGGCCCGCGGCCCCACAGAGGCCCGTGGCACCTGGCCGACCTGTGACCTCACAGAAGCCCATGACCCCACGACCGGCCCGCGACCGCACGGAGAGCCGCGACCCCACGGCCGGCCCGCGACCGCACAGGGGCGTCGACGATCACCAGCGCGTGAGGGCCGAACGCCAACGGACACCGGCCCCCGCAAGCCCCTCGGAGCCGAGGGCCCCGGCGGGCGAGCCCCCGGGTGGGGGACGGGTCAGTCGGGGGTGCGGCGGGTGGACTGGTGGGCGGCGGCGGTGAGCAGGCAGTCGAGGAGGCCCGGGAAGAGGTCGTCCAGATCGGACCGGCGCAGGCCGTTCATCTTGGCGGTGCCCTCGTAGATCTGCCGGATCACGCCGCTCTCGCGCAGCACCCGGAAGTGGTGCGTGGTGGTGGACTTGGTGACCGGCAGGTCGAACTGCGAGCAGGTCAGCTCGACACCTCCGGCGGCGAGTTCGCGGACGATCCGCAGCCTTACGGGGTCGGAGAGCGCGTGCAGCACGCCCTCCAGCCGGATCTCCTCGCGCGCCGGATGCGGCAGATCGCGGCTGCTGGGTGCGGGGGCGGCGGTCGTCACGGCGGCTCCAGGTACGGTCCGGGAAACCTCATTGTACGAAAGACATCGTAGTTTGACATCTCCCGTACTACGATGCCTATCGTACGATCCGATCCCTCCTCTGGTCCCCGCCGAACGGAGCCCGCCGTGAGCACGCTGTTCCAGCCCTACACCCTGCGCGACGTGACCATCCCCAACCGGGTGTGGATGCCGCCGATGTGCCAGTACTCGGCCGCGCCCGAGGGGCCCGGGACCGGCGCGCCCGGCGACTGGCACTTCGCGCACTACGCGGCCCGCGCGGCCGGCGGCACGGGCCTGATCGTCGTCGAGGCCACCGCCGTGTCACCGGAGGGCCGGATCTCCCCGTACGACCTCGGCATCTGGAACGACACCCAGGTGGAGGCGTTCCGCCGGATCACCCGCTTCCTCGTGTCGCAGGGCACCGTCCCCGCCGTCCAGCTCGCGCACGCCGGACGCAAGGCGTCGACCGAACGGCCCTGGAAGGGCGGCGCGCCCGCCGGGCCGGACGCCCACGGCTGGCAGCCGGTGGCTCCGAGCGCGGTCGCCTTCGACGAGCGGCACCCGGTGCCGGACGAGCTGTCCGTCGAACAGATCCACGAGATCGTCGAACAGTTCCGTGCCGCCGCGCGCCGCGCGCTCGCCGCCGGGTTCGAGATCGCCGAGATCCACGGCGCCCACGGCTATCTGATCAACGAGTTCCTGTCCCCGCACTCCAACCACCGCACCGACGCCTACGGCGGCTCGTACGAGAACCGGACGCGGTTCGCGCTCGAGGTGGTGGACGCCGTCCGCGAGGAGTGGCCGGACGACAAGCCGCTGTTCTTCCGCATTTCGGCCACGGAGTGGCTGGAGGAGTCCGGCTGGACCCCGGACGACACCGTCCGCTTCGCCTCCGAGCTGCACGCCCACGGCATCGACCTGCTCGACGTCTCCACCGGCGGCAACGCCTCCGGCGTCCGCATCCCGACCGGGCCGGGCTACCAGGTCCCCTTCGCCGCGCGGGTGCGGAACGAGACGCCGATGCCGGTCGCCGCCGTGGGTCTGATCACCGAGGCCGAGCAGGCGGAGAAGATCGTGGCCAACGGCGAGGCGGACGCGGTGCTCCTCGGCCGCGAGCTGCTCCGCAACCCTTCGTGGGCCCGGCACGCGGCCCGTGAACTGGGCGGCGAGGTCCATGTGCCGGACCAGTACCACCGCTCGGTCTGAGCCCGCACCGCCACCGGCGTCGGCCTTTCCTGGCCGAATGTGATCGCCGCGAGGCGTTGACTAGAAAGCGCTTACCCCATACGTTTCCCGTTCAGCAGCGTGACCCGCTCACGTCAACGAACCGGGCATGCCGCGCACCATCACGAACGTCGTTCACGTACCTGGCTCGCACCCCCACACCACGACAGAAGGAACGACATGACTTCCGCGAAACGACCACGCGCCCGCGCACTGACGGGCGCACTCGCCACCCTGGGCCTCTCCATTGGCATGGTCATGACTACCGGCGCCTCCTCGGCGAGCGCCGCCACCTGGCCGACCGCCAACGGCAGCCAGGGCGTCTCCTCCACCATCTCCGTGTCCGGCACCAAGGACTACGGGATGAAGCGCCTGTACGGCACCGGCGACCTGGGCTCCGGCAGCCAGGACGAGGACCAGGGCCCGATCCTGGAACTGGCGGACGGCGCGGTCCTGAAGAACGTCATCCTGGGCGCCCCCGCGGCCGACGGCGTCCACTGCAAGGGCTCCTGCACGCTGCAGAACGTCTGGTGGGAGGACGTCGGCGAGGACGCCGCCACGTTCAAGGGCAAGTCGTCGGGGTCGGTCTACACCGTCAGCGGCGGCGGCGCCAAGGAAGCCAGCGACAAGGTGTTCCAGTTCAACGGCGCCGGAACGCTGAACGTGTCGAACTTCGCGGTCAAGAACTTCGGCACCTTCGTCCGCTCCTGCGGCAACTGCTCCACGCAGTACAAGCGGACGATCAACCTCAACACCATCGAGGTGAACTGGAAGGGCAGCAGGCTCGCCGGCATCAACACCAACTACGGCGACAGCGCGACCCTGCGGAACATCACGATCATCGGGGACAGCAGCAAGAAGATCGTCCCCTGCCAGAAGTACATCGGCAACGACGACGGCGACGAGCCGAGCAGCAACGGCTCGGGCCCCGACAGCACGTACTGCAAGTACTCGTCGTCCGACATCACCTACCGGTAAGCCCCCCACGGGTGACGGCCGTACGAGACGTCCCGCGCGGCGTCTCGTACGGCCGACCGGCCCCTGTACGCCTTCACGCGCCGCCCACACGGGAACGCACCTCCCCCGTCAGCTCCCGCCGGTACTCCCCGTAGGCGGACCGCAGAGCGTCGCCCGGCCAGTCGGCGGGCAGCAGGGCGGGGGGCAGGACGGGGTCGGCGAGCAGATGACGTACGACGGCGGCGAACGCGGTGAGCCGCTCGGCGGGGCGAGTGGCGCGGCCGACGTGGCCGAGGAGCGCGCGGGCCGTACCGGACCAGGCGTCCAGCGGCCACAGACGCGCGGCAAGCTCGCGGGCGGGCCGGTCGGGGCGGGCCGTGCAGCGCTCGGCCACCTCGTCGAGAGCGGCGGGCAGACCGCGCTCCAGATTGGCGGGACGCAGCCACGCCCCCTCACGGAGTTCGGCGAGCCGGAGGGCGGCCAGCCGGGCGCGCAGGTCCGCGCGTTCGGCGGGGCCCCGGCCCGTCGCGGTGATCACCACCAGCTCCCAGTCGCCGTCCCACACGCGCGTGCGCGGCTCCACGGACTCGTCCTGGCGGCGCTGGCGTTCGAGCAGCCGGTCGCTGAGCCGGTAGCCGGCGTCCGTGCGCCGCAGGTCACCGGCGGCGACCATCCGGCTGAGCGCCGCGCGGAGCGTGGACCCGCCGACGTCGAAGCCCTCCACGAGCCGCCCGAGCTCCCTCGCCGACAGCTCCGGCGGGTGCGTACCGAGCAGCAGGCTCAGCACGACCGACCGCGCGGACAGCGGGCGCGGTCGGGGGTCGTCCGGTGCCGCCGGGTCGTTCCTCCGCATGGGGCCGTACTCTACGACGCCGATCATGTTGCATGATTGCTGCGGCTGTACGAATAGTGCAACACTCGCCGTATGGTCACCACCTTCGCGGACGAGCAGCGGCAGGACTCCGGCGCACCCGGCGGCGCCACCCACGACGTCACCAATCAGCCCCCTCCCCTGGCCCCCTACGACGCCTCCGACGACACCGCCCTGCTGGAAGGGCTGCGGCGGGAGGGCGCCGGCTGGGCCGAGGAGGAGCTGCGCCGGGTCGGCAGGCTGGCGGGCAGCGCGCAGGTGCAGGAGTGGAGCGACCAGGCCAACCGCCACGAGCCCGAACTGCGCACCCACGACCGGTACGGGCACCGCGTCGACGAGGTGGAGTTCCACCCGAGCTGGCACCACCTGATGCGCGCGGCCGTCGCCGAGGGGCTGGCCGCCGCGCCCTGGGCGGACGACCGGCCCGGCGCCCATGTCGTCCGTACCGCCAAGGGACTCGCGTGGGGACACACCGAGGCGGGGCACGGCTGCCCGACGTCCATGACGTACGCGGCGGTGCCCGCCCTGCGCCGGCAGCCGGAGCTGGCGGCGGTGTACGAGCCGGGGCTGACCAGCCGGGAGTACGAGCCGGGCCTCGGTGTGCCGGCCGGGAAGCGCGGTCTGCTGGCCGGCATGGGGATGACGGAGAAGCAGGGCGGTTCCGACGTCCGGACCAACACCACGTCGGCCGCTCCGACCGCCGAGCCGGGCGTGTACACCCTGCGCGGCCACAAGTGGTTCACGTCGGCGCCGATGTGCGACGTGTTCCTGGTGCTGGCGCAGGCCCCGGGCGGGCTGTCGTGCTTCCTGGTGCCGCGTGTGCTGCCCGACGGCACCCGCAACACGTTCCGCGTCCAGCGGCTGAAGGACAAGCTGGGCAACCGCTCCAACGCCTCCTCCGAGCCCGAGTTCGACGGGACCGTCGCCTGGCTGGTCGGCCCGGAGGGGCAGGGTGTGAAGACCATCATCGAGATGGTCAACTGCACCCGGCTGGACTGCGTGATGATGTCGGCGGCGCTGATGCGCAAGACGCTGGTGGAGGCGGGCCACCATGTGCGGCACCGCAGCGCGTTCGGGGCGCGGCTGGTGGACCAGCCGCTGATGCGCAACGTGCTGGCCGACCTGGCACTGGAGTCCGAGGCCGCCACGACCCTCACCCTGCGCCTGGCCGGAGCGGCCGACCGCGCGGTGCGCGGGGACGCCGGGGAGGCCGCGTTCCGGCGGATCGCGACGGCGGTCGGCAAGTACTGGGTCACCAAGCGGGGCCCGGCCTTCACCGCCGAGGCCCTGGAGTGCCTGGGCGGCAACGGCTACGTCGAGGACTCCGGGATGCCCCGGCACTACCGTGAGGCCCCGCTGCTGTCGATCTGGGAGGGCTCGGGGAACGTCAACGCCCTCGACGTGCTGCGGGCGCTCGGCCGGGACACGGCCACCGCGCGGGCGCTGTTCGACGAACTCGCCCTGACGCGCGGGGCGGACGCCCGGCTGGACGCGGCCGTGGCCGGGCTGAAGGACCAGCTGGCCGAGGGGTCCCAGGCGGGCGCCCGGCGGCTGGTGGAGCGGATGGCCCTGACCCTCCAGGGCTCCCTCCTCGTCCGGTACGCCCCGCCCGCCGTCGCCGACGCCTTCTGCGCGACGCGGCTGGGCGGCGACTGGGGACACGCCTTCGGCACCCTGCCCGCGACGGCCGGCCTGGACGCGATCCTCGGCCGCGCGCTGCCGGACGGCGGCTGACCCCGCCGTCCGGCCACCGCGCACGGTCGTCCCCGTACCCGTCCGCACAGGTCCCGGCCTGTGACGACGCCGATCCGGGGGTGGCTGTCAGTGGTGGGGTGCAGACTGGCCGGTGTCCTGGATCGAGGGCGTCGACGAAGACGTCGCGGAGGTGGTCGGCATGACCGAGGTACTGCTCGCCGTGGGCACCCGCAAGGGCCTGTTCATCGGGCGCCGGCGAGGTGACGCCTGGGAGTTCGACGAAAGTCCCTACTTCAACGCGCAGGCCGTGTACTCGATCGCCATCGACACCCGTGGCGCGAGCCCGCGGCTGCTGGCCGGCGGGGACAGCGCGCACTGGGGCCCCTCGGTGTTCCACTCCGACGACCTGGGCCGGAGCTGGACCGAACCGGCCCGGCCCGCCGTCAGGTTCCCCGAGGACACGGGGGCTTCGCTGGAGCGGGTCTGGCAGCTGCACCCGTCCGAGGCCGAGCCGGACGTGGTGTACGCGGGGACGGAACCGGCCGCGCTGTACCGCTCGGAGGACCGCGGGGAGACCTTCGAACTGGTCCGGCCGCTGTGGGAGCACCCCACGCGGGCGAAGTGGGTGCCGGGTGGCGGCGGTGAGGGCCTGCACACCGTGCTGACCGACGCCCGTGATCCGCGGGCGGTGACGGTGGCCGTCTCGGCGGCGGGCGTGTTCCGCACCCTGGACGGCGGCGCGAGCTGGGTCCCGTCCAACTCCGGGGTGTCCGCGGTGTTCCTGCCGGATCCGAATCCGGAGTTCGGGCAGTGCGTGCACAAGGTCGCCCGGGACGCGGCGAACCCGGACCGGCTGTATCTGCAGAACCACTGGGGTGTGTACCGCAGCGACGACGCGGGCGGGCGCTGGACGGACATCGGCGAGGGCCTGCCGTCGACGTTCGGCTTCACGGTGGTGGCCCATCCCCGTCGCGGTGACACGGCGTACGTGTTCCCGATCAACGCCGACTCCGACCGGGTGCCGGCCGACCGGCGCTGCCGGGTCTTCCGGACGGCGGACGCGGGCAGGAGCTGGGAGGCGCTCACGGCGGGGCTGCCGCGGGAGGACCACTACGGCACGGTGCTGCGCGACGCGATGTGCCACGACGGCGCGGACCCGGCGGGCGTCTACTTCGGCAACCGCAACGGCGAGGTGTACGCGTCCGCCGACGACGGCGACAGCTGGCGGCAGCTGGCGTCGCATCTGCCGGACGTGCTGTGCGTACGGGCGGCGGTCGTCGCATGAACCACCTGGACCACATGAACGGTATGAGGGCCCCGTCCGGTCCTGGCCACTGGTTGATCTCCGCCGCCGTCACGGCAGTAAGGTGACGCCCGTGGCACCACGACCCTTGAATGAGATCGTCGAAGCGGGCTGGGCGAAGGCCCTGGAGCCGGTGGCCGAACGGATCGCCGGAATGGGGGACTTCCTGCGCGCGGAGATCGCCGCGGGACGCACCTACCTCCCGGCCGGAGCGAACGTCCTGCGCGCCTTCCAGCAGCCCTTCGACGAGGTACGCGTCCTGATCGTCGGACAGGACCCTTACCCCACACCGGGACACGCGGTGGGACTGTCGTTCTCGGTCGCGCCCGAGGTGCGGCCGCTGCCGGGCAGCCTCATCAACATCTTCCGGGAGCTGAACACCGACCTGGGACTGCCCCAGCCGTCGAACGGCGACCTCACGCCGTGGACCCAGCAGGGCGTGCTGCTGCTCAACAGGGCGCTGACGACGGCCCCGCGCAAGCCGGGCGCCCACCGCGGCAAGGGCTGGGAGGAGGTCACCGAGCAGGCGATACGGGCCCTGGCCGGCCGGGGCAAGCCCCTGGTCTCCGTCCTGTGGGGACGGGACGCCCGCAACTGCCGTCCGCTGCTGGGCGATCTGCCCGCGGTGGAGTCGGCCCACCCGTCGCCGATGTCCGCCGACCGCGGTTTCTTCGGCTCCCGCCCGTTCAGCCGGGCCAACGACCTGCTGATCCGCCAGGGCGGCCAACCGGTGGACTGGCGCCTGCCGTGACCGGGCCCGGTTTCCTCGCCGTGGACTCCGGGGGCTCCGGTCTGCGGGTCGTCGTCGGGGCCGGTGGGCGCGGGCCGCTGGCCCGGGGCGCCTCCGGGGAACCGGTGCGGACGGGGGCGCGGGGTCTCGACCCGGGGCACCTCATGGAGCAGCTGGTCCCGATGGCGCGGGCCCTGTGCGCGGAGGCCGGGGTCGAAGGGCCGGCGGCGGCCGTCGTCGGGGCCGCCGGGCTGGCCGGTCTGGGGGACGCGCTGCGCGCGGAGCTGCCGGGGGCGCTCGGCCGTGAGCTGGGTGTGCGGCGGCTGGTGCTGGCCGCCGACGCCGTCACCGCGTACGTCGGTGCCCTCGGGGCGCGGCCCGGTGCCGTGATCGCCGCCGGTACGGGGGTGATCGCGGTCGGCACCGATCTGACCGGCTGGCGCCGGGCGGACGGCTGGGGGCATCTGCTGGGCGACTGCGGCGGCGGCGCCTGGATCGGGCGGGCCGGGCTGGAGGCGGCGCTGCGCGCGCACGACGGGCGGGAGGGCGGCTCCGCGCGGCTGCTGGCGAGCGCCGAGGACCTGTTCGGCCCGGTGGCCGGGCTGCCCGGCCGGCTGTATCCGCGGACCGACCGGCCGGCCGTGCTCGCCTCCTTCGCACCCCGGGTGGGCGAGTGCGCGGCCGACGGTGATGCCGTCGCCGTGGCGGTGCTGCGGGCCGCGGCCCGGCACATGGCCGGCTCCGCCGCGGCCGTGTGCCCGGCGGGGGGCGAGCCCGTGGTCGGTCTCACCGGTGGTCTGTTCCGGATGGGTGCCGTGCTGCTCGACCCCCTGGGCGAGGAGCTGGCCGAGCGGCTGCCGGGGGCGCGTCGGATCATGGCCGAAGGGGACCCCCTGCACGGGGCGGTCCGCATCGCGGAGGACCTCACCGCCGGCTCGTTCACCCTTCCGGGCGACGAGAAGATGCTGTACATGACGGGTCCGGCAGGTGAGGACGTCACCCGCGCGGCCGACGTCCGTACGTAACTCATCAGACAAAACCGGACGGATACCGCTCACCCGCACCCTCCCCGAACAGGGGAGCCCGGGAAACCACTAACATGCGGCAACATGAGCACCCCCACTGGGCCCGCGTCCGGCCTGCCAGTACGAATGCCGCGCCCCCGTCAGCCGGGGCGGCACCGCCGTCCCGAGCCGCTGGTGGCTCCCGAGGACGCGCCCGCGCTCGTCCTCGCCGTGCCGGGTGCGCCCAGTAGTGCCACCCGCTCGCTCGCCGACGAGGTCGTGAGCATCGCCCGTTCCGAGCTGCCCGGTCTGGACGCCCGGATCGGCTACCTCGACGGTGACGACGAGGAGTTCCCGACGCTGCGGTCCGTCCTCGCGTACGCGGCCGAGGAGCGCACCGCCCGCTTCGAGCAGGCCCGCGCCGCCGGCCTGGACGTCAAGGAGCCCGACGGCCCCGTCGCCGTCGTCGTGCCGCTGCTCGCCGGTCCGGACAGCGCGCTGCTGCGCCAGGTCCGCCAGGCCGTGATGGACAGCCGTGTCGCCGCCGAGCTGACCGATGTGCTGGGCCCGCACCCGCTGCTCGCCGAGGCGCTGCACGTGCGGCTGTCCGAGGCCGGTCTGGCCCGCGCCGACCGTGCCCGTCTGTTCACCGTGGCGACCGCGGCGGACGGCATCATCCTGGCCTCCGTGGGCGGTGACGAGGCGGTGCAGGCGGCCGGGATCACCGGCATGCTGCTCGCCGCGCGCCTCGCCGTGCCGGTGATGGCGGCGGCCCTGGACCAGGAGGGTTCCATCGCCTCCGTGGCCGAGCAGCTGCGCGGCTCCGGTTCGCAGCAGCTGGCACTCGCGCCGTACCTGATCGGCCCGGAGATCGACGCGAGCCTGATCGAGGAGGCCGCGAAGGAGGCGGAGTGCTCCGCCGCCGAGGCGCTCGGCCCGTACCCGGCGATCGGCAAGCTGGCGCTGGCCAAGTACACGACCGCGCTGGGCATCGCCCCGCAGCAGGCGCAGAGCACCCCGGCCCACTGACCCGGCCGGCTCCCGCACGACGCCGAAAGGGCCCGCTCCACGCACCGGAGCGGGCCCTTCGTCGTGTCTCTTCGGGCTCCGGTCAGCCGGTGACCACGCAGGACGCCGCGGGCACCGGGACCGAGCCGACGCGCCGCGGCACTCCCGTGTCCGGGTCGAGCGCGAACCAGGTCACGTCCCCGGAGCGTTCGTTGGCGACGTACAGGACGCCGTCGGAGACGGTGACCGCGCGGGGCCAGTGACCGCCGCAGGGGACGGTGGTGAGCGGGGTCAGCGCCTTGCCCTCCCCCTCGACCGCGAACACCGACAGGACGTCCTCGCCGCGGGTCGCGGTCCACACGAAGCGGCCGTCGGGCGAGACGGCCACCCCGGACGGATAGGCGTCGCCGGCCGGGACACCGGGCAGGACCGGGATCTCGGCGAGCGGTCCGAGCGCGCCGTCGGCGGCGTCCCAGCGGCAGACGACGAGGGTGGGGCTGAGTTCGTTGAGGACGTACGCGTACGCCCCGTCCGGGTGGAAGGCCAGGTGCCGCGGGCCCGAGCCGGGGCGCAGGGCGATCTCCCGGTGCGGTGCGAGCACGCCGCCGGCCAGGGTGCAGACCCGTACCGAGTCCGTGCCGAGGTCGACGCCGACCGCCCAGCGGCCGCTCGGGTCGGGCTGCACCTGGTGGGCGTGCGGGCCCTGCTGGCGCTGCGGATGAGGGCCGGAGCCGCTGTGCCGGAACACCCCGGACACCGGCGCGAGACCGCCGTCGGGGCGGACGGGGACGACGCTGACGCTGCCGGAGCCGTAGTTCGCGGTGAGGACGTGTCCGGCGAAGAGGCTGAGGTGGGTCGGCCCGCTGCCGTCCACCCGCACCTGGCGCCCGGCCGGCCGCGGCCCGTCCGCGGTCACACGGAACGCGGCCACGGTGCCCTCGGCCGTCTCGCTGACCGCGTACAGCATGCGGCCGTCGGGCGAGAGGGCCAGGTAGGACGGGTCGGGTACGACGTCCACGGTGCTCAGGACGGTCAGCGCGCCGCTGCCGGGGGTGACGGCCGCGGTGACGATGCCCGGGCCTCCCGCCGCCGTGAACGACCCGATGAACGCCCGCCGTCTGCCGTCCGCCACGGCTTTCCCCTCTCGTCCGATGCCGACCGGGGCGACGGTAGCAGTCGATCACGCCAGGTCTAGACCAAAGGCCCGCCCGGTGCGTCCGCGCGCGTCAGGCCCCGACCAGCGGGGAGCCGGACGGCGCCCGCAGCGGCGCGGCCAGCTCGGCGAGGGCGCGTTCCAGACCGTGCAGATGGGCCAGGGCGGGTTCCGTCCCGGCCGGGGAGGTCCGTACGGCGATGTCCCGGCCGCCGGTGAGCGCCTCGACGGCGGCCTCGACGCGCCAGCAGGCGGCGGCCAGCCGGGCGTCGTGCGAGGCCTCCGGGTCGGCGGCGACGGCGACGAGGCCGCGGATCTCCCGGGCGCAGTCGTCGAGCAGGGCGAGCACCCGCCGGGCGCGCCGCTTGCGGCCGAACATGGGGTTCAGCGGATGCACCAGCGGGGCGACCGAGAGTCGCACCCGGGCGAGCAGCTGTTCCAGCTCCGCCACCACCGGCGCCGGGTCGGCGTCCGCGGTCCCGGCCAGCCGTGCGGCCGCCTGAGCGGTGCACGCGTGGACGCAGCGCAGGGCCCGCTGGATCCAGGCGTCGGTGATGCTGTGCGTGGTCACGGGCAGGACGAACGCCACCGCCAGCACGGCGCCGAGCGCGCCGACGGCGGTCTCCACGAGCCGGAGTGCCAGCAGATCGGGGGTGAGCACGCCCAGCAGGCCGTAGAGCATGGCGGCGAGCACCGTCACCCAGAGCATCATCCAGGTGTAGGACACGGCGGCCGTGTAGAAGATGCCGAAGACGGCGACGGCGACGACCAGTGCGGTCAGCGGCCCGTCCCCGTGTGCGGGGACGGCGACGAAGAGCGCGAGTCCGATGCCGATGACGGTGCCGAGCACCCGGCGGAAGCCGCGTACCAGGGTCTCGCCGCGCGAGGTGGTGTTGACGAAGACCCACCAGGTGGCGCCGACGGCCCAGTACCAGCGCTGCCCGGACACCAGTTGGCCCACGACCAGGGCGAAGCCCGCGCCGGCGGTCGCCTGGACCGCCTGGCGGGTGGTCACGCGGGCCAGCCCGGTGCCGGCGGGCGGCGCCGGTACGACGGCCGGGGGCAGCCGGCGCTCGTAGCACCACAGACCGAAGCGCACCGTGGCGGCGGCGAGCACGGACAGCAGGACGGAGGCGTACAGCTCGGGGAGCTGGGCGGTCCTCGCGTGCAGGAACTGCGCCACGAAGTAGGTCATGAACGCGAAGACGCCGAGGCTGTGACCACGTGGGCCCCAGCGCCGCGCGTACACGCCGAGTCCGACCACGGCGAGGAAGGCGAGGTCACGGGCGACCGGGTGGTCGTGCAGCACGGCCGCGGCGGCGAGCACCGGCAGGCCGACGGCGGGCAGCAGCGCCGTGGTGACGGCCTGCCCGCGGACGGTGGCGTCGGTGACGGTGAACAGGGCGAGCAGCGCGGCGAGCCCGCCGGTGACGGCACCGGTGAGCGAGTGCCCGGCCGGCCCGCAGACGACGACGGCCAGCCCGATGCCGAGCACGGCCCGCGCCGCGAAGCGCAGCCGGATCCGGCCCGGGTCCGGAGCCATGAACACCCTCTTCAGCACGTACCGCCCCCTGGGAACTCGTTGGTGTGCGCCGTGGCACGAAAAAGGCGCCGCGGGGTCCGCAGCGCCATCGACCCCTCCATATCAGCATCTCTTCCACCAGTGGCTCAACCGACTCCCGTGGGAGTGAGCCATTGGTACAGTGTTCGCGGCATTCCTACGGCCGCCGAAGTGCCAATGGCCGATACGGGGACACTTCGGATCTCATGGCCGTGGACGAGCTCGACACCCGCATCCTGCGGCTGCTGCTGGAGCAGCCGCGCACCAGCGTGCGGGAGTACGCCCGCATCCTCGGGGTGGCCCGCGGCACTCTCCAGGCCCGGCTGGACCGGATGGAGCGCGAGGGCGTGATCACCGGTACCGGCCCCGCCCTCTCCCCCGCCGCGCTGGGCCATCCCGTCCTCGCGTTCGTGCACATCGAGGTCACCCAGGGGCACCTGGACGAGGTGGGTGACGCGCTGGCCGCCGTACCGGAGATCGTCGAGGCGTTCTCCACCACGGGCGGCGGCGATCTGCTGGCCCGGGCGGTGGCGCGCGACAACACGCACCTGGAGGACGTGGTCCAGAAGCTGATCAGCCTGCCCGGCGTGGTCCGCACCCGCACCGAGGTGGCGCTGCGCGAGCGCGTCCCGCACCGGCTGCTGCCGCTGGTGGAGTCGATCGGCCGGACGGCACGGAAGTGAATCCTGTCATCCTGGACCCCATGAGCACACTCGGCACCCTCTCGGTCGTCTTCGATCTCGACGGAACGCTCGTGGACAGCGAGCCGAACTACTACGAGGCGGGCCGGCGGACCCTCGCCGAGTACGGGGTGCCGGACTTCTCCTGGGCCGAGCACGAGCGCTACGTGGGGATCAGCACCCGGGAGACGCTCGCCGACTGGCGGGAGCGGTACGGCCTGTCCGCCCCGGTGGAGGAGCTGCTCGCGGTCAAGGACCGCCATTATCTGAAGCTGGCCGGCGCCTCGACGCGGGTGTACCCGGAGATGCGGGCGTTCGTCGAGCTGCTGGCGGCCGAGGGCGTGCCGATGGCCGTGGCCTCCGGTTCCTCGCCCGTCGCCATCGGGGCGATCCTGGCCGGCACGGGCCTGGACGCGTATCTGCGCACCGTCGTGTCGGCCGACGAGGTGGCGCGGGGCAAGCCGGCCCCGGACATCTTCCTGGAGGCGGCCCGCAGGATCGGAGCGGACCCGGCCGACTGCGTGGTGGTCGAGGACGCGGCCCCGGGCGCCGCGGCGGCGCACGCGGCCGGGATGCGCTGTATCGCCGTCCCCTATGTCGCCGCCCAGGCCGACGCCCCCGAGTTCGCCACCGCCGGTCTGCTGCTGCGCGGCGGACAGGCGGAGTTCACGGCGCGGGCCGCGCACGCCTGGCTGACGGACTCCGCCCGGCGCTCCTGACCGGCTCCCGCCGTCCGCGGCAAACGTCCGGAACCGATCGCTCCCGCACCGTTGACGCCTTTCCGTCCCCTCCCTATCGTCTGGTCGATTGTTCGTACAGTGTTCGTGATACCGAACAGAGGAGCATTCCATGGCACGGCCCCTCTCCAGACGAACCCTCTTCCAGGCAGCCGCCCTGACGGCGACCGCGGTCTCCGCCGCGACCACCGGGCGCGCCGTCGCCGCACCCGCCGCGCCGGCCGCCGCTTCCGGTGTGCCCGCGGCGTGGACCGTACGGCCGTTCGGGCTGGAGGACGTGACGCTCGGGCCGGGCGTCTTCGCCGGCAAACGGCGGCTGATGCTCGACCACGCCCGTGGCTACGACGTCAACCGGCTGCTCCAGGTCTTCCGCGCCAACGCCGGCCTGTCCACCCGGGGCGCGGTCGCGCCCGGCGGCTGGGAGGGGCTGGACGGAGAGGCCAACGGCAATCTGCGCGGCCACTACACCGGCCATTTCCTGACCATGCTGGCGCAGGCGTACCGCGGCACCGGCGAGCAGGTCTTCGCGGACCGGATCGCGACCGCGGTCGGGGCCCTGACCGAGGTCCGGGAGGCGCTGCGCCGCGCCCCGGCCGTGCTGAGCGTGGAGGGACGGTTCGGCCGCGCGGCGGAGAACGTGCGCGGCTCGTACCGCTACGTGGACCTTCCGGCGGCCGTTCTCGCCGGCTCCCCCGCACTCACCCTGTCCGCGTGGGTGCGCCCCGCGCACGACGCCGCCTGGGCCAGGATCTTCGACTTCGGCGACGGCACCACCCGCTATCTGTATCTGGCCGCCCGCAACGCGAACGGGGTGCCGCGGTTCGCCGTCACCACCTCGGGGCCGGGCGGCGAGCAGGGCCTCGACGGCACCGCGCCGCTGCCGGTCGGCGAGTGGAGCCATCTGGCGGTGACCCTCGCCGACGGCACCGGCACCCTCTACGTCAACGGCACCGCCGTGGCCCGGAGCACGGCCGTCACGCTGACCCCGGCCGTGCTCGGCACCCTCACCAACAACTGGCTGGGGCGCTCGAACTTCCCCGCCGATCCGGTGTTCGCGGGCGCGTTCGAGGACGTCGACGTGTTCTCCCGGGCGCTGACCGCCGACGAGATCACGGAGCTGCAGGGCCGCCGTGCCGCCGACGCCTCGGCCGGCCGGGGCGATCTGGCGTCGTACGCCTTCGACGAGACGGCCGGGGCGACGTTCGCCGACGCCTCCGGCCGGGGCCTGGACGCCACCCTGCGCCGCACCTGGGGCGCGCCCAGCCATCCCGGCTTCCTCGCCGCGTACCCGGAGACGCAGTTCATCGAACTGGAGTCGATGACCGGCAGCGACTACACCCGCGTGTGGGCGCCGTACTACACCGCGCACAAGATCCTCAGAGGGCTGCTGGACGCGTACCTCGCCACGGACGACGACCGGGCGCTCGATCTCGCGTCCGGCATGTGCGACTGGATGCACGCGCGGCTGTCCGTGCTGCCGGCGGCCACCCTGCAGCGGATGTGGGGACTGTTCTCCAGCGGGGAGTTCGGCGGCATCGTCGAGGCGATCTGCGACCTGCACGCGATCACCGGGCGGGCCGAACACCTCGCTCTCGCCAAGCTGTTCGACCTGGACCGGCTCATCGACGCCTGCGCGGCGAACACCGACATCCTCGAAGGACTCCACGCCAACCAGCACATCCCGATCTTCACGGGTCTGGTGCGGCTGCACGACGAGACGGGCGAGGAGCGCTACCTCACGGCCGCGAAGAACTTCTGGGGCATGGTCGTACCCCACCGGATGTACGCGATCGGCGGCACCAGCAGCGGCGAGTTCTGGAAGGCCCGCGACGTGATCGCGGGCACGGTCACCGACACCACCGCCGAGACGTGCTGCGCGTACAACATGCTCAAGCTGAGCCGGACGCTGTTCTTCCACGAGCAGGACCCGGCGTACATGGACTACTACGAGCGGACCCTGTTCAACCAGGTGCTCGGCTCCAAGCAGGACCGGCCGGACGCGGAGAAGCCGCTGGTCACCTACTTCATCGGGCTGACGCCCGGCCATGTGCGCGACTACACGCCCAAGCAGGGGACGACCTGCTGCGAGGGCACCGGCATGGAGAGCGCCACCAAGTACCAGGACTCGGTGTACTTCGCGAAGGCCGACGGGTCCGCCCTGTACGTCAACCTCTACAGCGCCTCCCGGCTGACCTGGGCCGAGAAGGGCGTCACGGTCACACAGACCACCCGCTACCCGGAGGAACAGGGCAGCACGCTCACCATCGGCGGCGGCCGGGCCTCCTTCACCCTGCTGCTGCGGGTGCCGTCCTGGGCGACCGCGGGCTTCCGGGTGACCGTCAACGGGCGTGCCGTGCCCGGCGCTCCGGTCCCCGGCCGCTACTTCGGCGTCTCGCGGACCTGGCGCGAGGGTGACACTATACGGATCTCCGTGCCCTTCCGGCTGCGGGTGGAGCGGGCCCTCGACGACCCTGCCCTGCAGGCCCTGTTCTACGGTCCGGTCAACCTGGTCGCCCGCCGGCCGGGGCCGGACGCCGTGCGGTTCGGGCTGTACGGCAACGCCGGCCTCTCCGGCGATCTGCTGCCCTCCCTCACCCCGGTCCCGGACAAGCCGCTGCACTACACGCTGGACGGCATCGAGCTGGCACCCTTCGCGGAGGGGACCGAGGACCCGACGCACGCCTACTTCCGGCGCTCGGAACCGCGTGTGATCTTCGGCACGTCCGACTCCGGAGTCGCCAACCCGGCCCGGAGCGACGGCACGACGCTGCTCGACGAGATCTGGGCCGGGGCGCCCTTCCGCGGCAAGGGAGCACTGGTGACACGGGTGCGATCCGCCGTGGACGCCTGGGTGTCCGAGGGGCTGCTGAGCCGCGCGGACGGCGACAAGGTGGTGAGTACGGCACAGAGGGCCGCTTACGCCGACTGAGGCGGCCGGAAATTCTTTCCCGAGCGGTGATTGTCTCGCGCCTGGCGTCCGTACTTCCTGCTGTTGGGCCGTTCACATCCCAGGAGGCACGATGCGCATCTCGCGCAGCACGGCAGGAACCGCGTTCGTGGGCGGAGCCATGATCCTCACCCTCACCGCGCTCGCCTATCCCACCATGCTGGGCGTACAGAACACATCGACCAAGCCGGACCGGGTGGTGGCCAACACGAACTACGGCCCGCTGACCGAGGCGGACCGCGACTTCGTGGTGAAGGTGCGCGCGGCGGGGCTGTGGGAGCACCCGCTGGGGCTGCTGGCGATGGAGCGGGGGACGACGCCGGAGATGAAGGAGGCGGGCGAGCACCTGGTCGTCGGTCACGGCCGGCTCGACGCGTCCTGCCGCAAGATCTCCCTGGAGCTCGGCATCACGCTGCCGAACCAGGCGTCACCGCAGCAGCAGGGGTTCGTGGAGACCGTGAAGTCCACCGGCGGCAAGGAGTTCGACTCCACGGCGGTGAACATCATGCGCGTGACGCACGGGCAGATCTTCCCCGCCATCGCCAACATCCGGGCCAACACCAGGAACACCCTGGTCCGGCAGCTGGCCGACCAGGCCAACGACACGGTGCTCGACCACATCACGGTGCTGGAGAAGACGGGGCTGGTCAATCACGAGCAGGTCAACTTCCAGCAGACCAGCCCGCCCAAGATGCCGCAGGAGCAGGTGACTCCGCCGGCTCCGCAGGCGGGTGCGCCGGTCCTCGTGCTGGAGATCCCCAAGGGGCTGGAGGACCTCAACACGGCGTCCCCGGCGCCGTCACCGTCCCCGACGGTCAGGTAGCCGGGTCAGGACCTGCGGCGGGGCTTGCCCCGCCGCGGGTTCTTCGCCGTGCCGCCGGTTCCTCCCCGGCGACCGCGGCCGGCCGGCTGCTGCCGGGCGGTGGGTGCGGGCTTCTTCGCCGGTGCCGGCTGCCGTGTGCGGCCCCTGGTGCTGTTGACGGTCCGGCCCCGGACGATCCCGATGAAGTCCTCCACCCGGTCCGTCGTCGCCGCCTCGGGCCAGGACAGCGCCACGCTCGACCCGGGAGCCCCTTCGAGCGGCCGGTGGGTGAGGTCCTTGCGGTGGTGCAGCCGGGCGAGCGACAGCGGTACGACGAGCACACCGATCCCGGCCGCGACGAGCTCGATCGCGTCGGCGGTGGTGGCGGGGCGTTCGAGGGCGGGCCGTCCGGGCAGGCTCTCCCAGGTGAGCACGGAGTCGAGCGGGTGCAGCACGATGTCGTCGGCCAGGTCCTCCAGGGACACCGCGTCGGCCGCCGTGACGAGGTGGTCCTTGGGCACCACGACGACCGTCTGCTCGGTGTAGAGGGGGATCGCGCTGAGGACCGTACGGTCGACGGGCAGCCGGACGAGGCCCGCGTCGGCGTCACCGCCCAGCAGCAGCCCCTGCGCCGCCTGGGCGGGGACCTGCGTGAGGGTCAGCGGGACGTCGGGCAGCCGCTCGTTCCAGACACGCACCCATTTGTCGGGCATCACACCGGGTACGTACACGAGCCGGAACGAGGGGGACACTTCCGAGCCTGTCACCTGGCCAGGTTACCGGCCGTGGTCGGCGGCCGTGCACACGCTCGATACCCTGGACGTCATGACGCAGCACCAGAGCACCCAGACGATGAAGCCCGCGACCGCGGCGAAGAAACTGGGTGTGTACCTCGACGCCACCCCCGCCGACTTCCGGGACGGTGTCGTCTCACGCGCCGAGCTGAACGCGCTCCAGGCGGACCCGCCGCAGTGGCTGCGGGACCTGCGGCGCGACGGCCCCCACCCCCGCCCGGTGGTCGCGGCGAAGCTGGGCGTGTCCATCGCCGGTCTCGCGCGCGGCGGGGTCACCGAGGCCCTCACCACCGAGCAGATCGAGGCGCTGAAGGAGGAGCGCCCCGAGTGGCTGGAGCGGGAGCGCGCCACCCAGGCCGGGGTCCGCAAGGAGGCGGCCCGGCTCAAGAAGCGGGACGCGGAGCGCGCGGAAGACGACGACACCCCCTAAACGCCAGCCCGCGCCACCCTTCCGGTGGATAGAAATATCTACCAGCATGTCCGTACCGCACGCGCCCGCAGCGGCGCAGCCGACCGTGCCCGGGGTGGACATGCACAGCGCCATGTGGAAGCAAGCCGTCGAGTGGCTGGCCGCGGCGGCCACGGACCCGCAGGAGTGCAAGCGCGAGTGGGACCACGGCAAGGGCACGGCGCTGCTCGCGGCGGGCCGGTACTGGGACGTGCTGAGCGTGCCCGACCGGCTCGGGCTGCTCGCCCTGGACATCCTGTGGCGCGACCCCCTGAAGGTGCCCGGGCCCACGCTGGTGGACGTCACGGCCCGCAGAGTGGGTTTCTTCCTGCCGCCCGACCCGGCCAGCGAGTGGGTCGGCTTCGGGGTGCGGCACGTGGGCCGTGGGTCCTGGGTCGCCGTACCGCCGCCGTACCGGCCGGCCGGGCGTCTGGAGTGGCTCGTCCCGCCGGACGGCACCGGCACCCTGCACGCCCCCGGCCCGCTCGAACTGGCGCTGCGCGGGGCGACCGGCACGCTCGCCGTGCTGGCGCCGGTCAGCGCGGAGCCGGCGGGTCCGGAGGGCTGGTGAGTTCCTCTCCGGTGTCCTCGTCGGCGTCCTCGGCGGACGGCCGCAGCAGGGGCACCGGGACGGGGAAGGGCACGGGCAGCACCGTCGCGCGCTCGCCGACCGTGGCGGCGGCGAAGGAGGCCCACAGGCCGTCGCGGTGCTCCGGGACCGTGTACCCCTTGGCCCGCCACTCCGCGACGAGGGCCGTGTAGATCGGCGTATGACCGCCGTACCCGCTGGTGAGTTCGGCGTACAACCGGCCCGCGGCGTCGTGCCCGAGAAGGCGCCGCGCCGTCTCAGTGCTGTCCATGCCGGTCCAACGCGCCCCCGTGCGCCGGTGGTACGCCGGTGGCCGCAGGTCCGCCGGGTCGGGTGAAGCCGTCACCCGTACAGCCGTACGCGGGGCGGAGCTCCGCCCTGGACCCCCTCGGTGGGCGGCCGGTTCGCCGTGCTCGCGGGTTCCACGGTCGTCGCGCTCGGCCTGCTGCCGGGGTGCTGGTCAAGCGTGACCTGGGGGGCTTCTTCCTCTCGGGGTTGACCCTCGACCTGGTCGAGGGATCAGGGTCGCGGGTGTGGAGAGCGAGATGCGCAGCATTGGTGAGATGGCCCGGGACAGCGGGCTGGGCGTGAGTGCCCTGCGGTTCTACGACCGTGCCGGTGTCCTGGTCCCCGACCGGGTGGACCCGGTCAGCGGCTACCGCTGGTACGCCCCCGGGCAGCTGGACGAGGCCCGGCTGCTGGCCCGGCTGCGCCGGGCCGGGATGCCGCTGGCCGACATCCGGCTGGTGCTGGCCGGCTGGACGGGCGCCGACACCGATCTCGTACGACAGCTCCTCCAGGCGCACTTGCGCCGGCTGGAGCAGGGGCTGTCCGATGCCCGCGCCGAGTTCTCCGCGCTCCGAGCCCTACTCGACCACAAGGAGAACCCCATGACCTCGCTCCGCACCGACACCGCCGTACGGCTGTCCCTCTCCGGCCCCGGGCTGGCCGCCGCGCTGGACGCGGTCCGGTTCGCGGCCGGCACCGACCCGGAGCTGCCCGTGCTCGGCGGGATCCACTTCGACGTCGAGGGCGACGCGCTGCACCTGGTGGCCACCGACCGGTACCGGATGGCCGTGGCGCGCACCGCCGCCGACGGGCACGACGGGTCCCGCGTCCAGGTCACCGTGCCCCTTCCGCTCGCCGACGCGATGCGGGCGCTGCTGGACGGGGAGGGACAGGTCCGGCTCGCCGTGGACGGTGACCGCGTGACCCTGGAGGCCGGGGACCGGCAGACGGCCGGCCAGTGCCTCGGCCACGACTTCCCCGACTACCGGCGCCTCGTCCGCCTCCCGGCCGGGCGGCGCGCCCTGGTGGACGTGCCGGCCTTCCGGGAGGCGGTGCTCACGGGTCCCGTCCGCGCGGACGGGGACGCCGGGTGCCGCGAGCTCACCGTGCTGCGGGTGGCGGAGGACGGCTCGGTCGCCCTGGCCGGGGACGGCGCCGACGGCCGGGACCTCGTCGCCGTCGACCGCGCGTTCCTGCTGGACGCCCTCGCCGCCGGGTCCGGCGACCGGCTGGTCCTCGAGTTCGGCGCCCCCACGGCGCCCCTGACGATCCGCCGGCCGGACGACGGGGACACGTTCTCGCTCCTGATGCCGGTGCGGCTGGAGAACTAGGGCCCCTGGGGCCGGCCCGGGCGGCTCAGCGTTCGGGACGGCTCTCGTCCACCGGTTCCAGCGTCTCCGCGGCCGGCGCCATGGCCCGTGCGGGCACGGTGTCGGCGGAGGCGGTGCGCCGGGCGGTCAGGCGCAGCGCGATGGGCTCGGTGTAGCGGGCCGTGAGCGGGCCCAGGACGACCAGGACCAGGACGTACGCCGTGGCCAGCGGGCCGAGGTCCGGTTCGATGCCGGCGGTGACCGCGAGACCGGCGATGACGATGGAGAACTCGCCGCGGGCGACCAGGGTGCCGCCCGCCCGCCAACGGCCCTTGGGGGAGATCCCGGCCCGGCGGGCGGCCCAGTAGCCGGTGGCGACCTTCGTCAGCGCGGTGACGACGGCGAGCGCGAGGGCGGGCAGGATCACCGGCGGGATCGACTGGGGGTCGGTGTGCAGGCCGAAGAAGACGAAGAACACGGCGGCGAACAGGTCCCGCAGCGGCGCCAGCAGGTTGTGCGCGCCCTCGGCGACCTCCCCGGACAGGGCGATGCCGACCAGGAACGCGCCCACGGCCGCCGAGACCTGCAGCTGCTGGGCGAGCCCCGCGACGAGCAGGGTCAGGCCCAGCACCACCAGCAGCAGCTTCTCCGGGTCGTCGCTGGAGACGAAGCGGGAGATCACCCGCCCGTAGCGGACGGCGACGAACAGCACGAGTCCGGCGACACCCAGCGCGATGGCCAGCGTCACGCTGCCCGCGGCGAGGCTGACGCCGGCCAGCAGGGCGGTAATGATCGGCAGGTAGACCGCCATGGCCAGGTCCTCGAGCACCAGGATGCTGAGGATGACCGGGGTCTCGCGGTTGCCGAGCCGTCCGAGGTCGCCGAGGACCTTCGCGATGACGCCGGAGGAGGAGATCCAGGTGACGCCGGCCAGCACCACCGCGGCGACCGGGCCCCAGCCGAGCAGCAGGGCCAGGGCGGCACCGGGCAGGGCGTTGAGCGCCATGTCGACAAGGCCGGCCGGGTACTGGGTCTTGAGGTTGGAGACGAGGTCGCTGGCCGTGTACTCCAGGCCGAGCATGAGCAGCAGCAGGATGACGCCGATCTCGGCGCCGATCGCGACGAACTCCTCGCTCGCGCCGAGCGGCAGCAGCCCGCCCTCGCCGAAGGCGAGGCCGGCCAGCAGGTAGAGGGGGATCGGGGAGAACTGGAGGCGTCCGGCGAGGCGTCCCAGCAGGCCGAGCCCGAGGATGATCGCACCGAACTCGATCAGGAAGACAGCGGAAGAGTGCACGCGCTCACTCCCGACCGAGTATCTCGGCGGCGGCGTCGATGCCCTCGCGGGTGCCGATCAGGATCAGCGTGTCACCACCGGCCAGCCGGAAGTCCGGCGCGGGGGACGGTATCGCCTCGGCGCGCCGCAGCACGGCCACGATCGAGGCACCCGTGTCGGTGCGCATCCGGGTGTCGCCCAGCAGCCGGCCGTTCCAGTGGGAGACGGCGGACAGTTCGATGCGCTCGGCGACCAGCCCCAGGTCGGTGGTGTGCAGCAGGTTGGGGCTGTGGTGCGCGGGCATGAGCGCGTCGATCAGCGCGGCCGACTCGGCGACGGTCAGCCGCATCGAGCGGGCGCAGGCGTCCGGGTCGTCGGAGCGGTAGACGTTGACCGTGCGGGCACCGTCCCGGTGCGCGATCACGGACAGGTGCTCGTGCTCACGCGTGGTGAGGTCGTATTTCACGCCGATGCCCGGCAGCGGCGTGGCGCTCATCCGTGGAGCAGGCACAGCCCGTCCCCTTCCCGGTTCTCTTGTCGATGTCGTCCGATGCGGGGAGGCCGGCCGTGCCGTCGGACGGCACGGGTGATCCACCCCCACAGGGGCAATGGTGCCATCCCGCCATTCGGCCGGAACATGGGTGTTGTCACGGATGGACAGAGGGCGCGACGGAGCCGAGGATTTCCGGGGAGACCGTATCGCCGCAGGTCGGAAGGGTGAGTACGCGCTCTCGCCCGTGGGTACCCGGAGGAACCGCCGGGGACGGGAGCGAGTGGTGAACGACACGGTGGTCGTAGGAGTGGACGGTTCGCCGTCCAGTCTCGCCGCGGTCGACGTCGCGGCGCACGAGGCCCTGCTGCGCGGCGCGCGGCTGCGGATCGTGCACGCGTTCAGCCGCCCGGCCGATCTCGACCCGATGATCCACGGCGTTCTGGCGGGGGCCGAACAGCGTGCCCGCGACCGTGCGCCGGGGCTGGAGGTGGCCAGGACCGTGGCGTCCGGTGAGACGCTGACGGTGCTGCGGAGCGAGTCGCGGCACGCGGTGCTGACGGTGGTCGGCGGGCGGGGCCGCGGTGGGTTCGGGGATCTGCTGCTGGGCTCGACGGTCGTGCAGCTGGCCGCGCACGGGCACGGTCCGCTGATGGTGGTCCGCGGTCGTCCCGGCCCCGAGGGGCCCGTGCTCCTCGCCGTGGACGGCTCGCCGGCCGGGGCCGCGGCGACGGACTTCGCCTTCGCCGAGGCCGCGCTGCGCGGGGCGCCGCTGGTCGCGACGCATGTGTGGAACACCTGGAGCGAGCCGACGCCGTACGAGGGTCCCGCCGATCCGCTGAACGTGGTGGTGGATCTCGACCGGCTCCGTGAGCGGCACCAGCGACTGCTGGAGGAGGCGGTGGCGCCGTGGCGGGAGGGAGCCCGTCCCGGGGCCGCCGTGGAGCTGCGCCTGGAACGGGCGCGGGTGCGGCACACGCTGCTCGACGCGAGCCGGGAGGCCCAACTGGTGGTGGCCGGGGCCCGCGGTCACGGCGGCTTCACCGGGATGCTGCTCGGTTCGGTCAGCCAGGCACTGCTGTATCACGCCGACTGTCCCGTCGCCGTCGTCCGCGGCACGGAGTGAAGGGGCACGGAGTGAAGGGGCGCGGAGCGAAAGGGTGTCCCCGCTCCTCGCGGGGGCTTCCTCGTCACGGCACGATGGGACCATGTACACGACCCGTGTCTCGGGACATGTGAACGCGCCCCCTCCGGCCGTCCACCGGGCGCTGGTGAGCGCGGAGGCGGTCGCGTGGTGGCGGGTGCCGCCGGGGATGCGGAGCGAGGTGCACGCGTTCGAGGCGCGTGAGGGCGGCGGGTTCCGAGTCTCCCTGACCTACGACTCGCCCGGTGCGGTCGGCAAGTCGTCCCCGCGCACCGACACCTACCACGGCCGCTTCGTGCGGCTCGTGCCCGGCGAACTGGTGGTGGAGATCCTCGAGTTCGAGACCGAGGACCCCGGACTGCGCGGCACGATGACGATCACCACCACGCTCACCGAGGCCGACGGCGGCACGGAGGTGCTGATCGTCCACGAAGGCGTCCCCGACGCGGTGCCCGCCGCCGACAACGAGGCGGGCACCCGCTCGGCACTGGCCCGGCTCGCCCGTTTCGTCGAGGCGCACGCCTGAATTCCTGCGCTCCCCCGTGCACCCGTGCGCCCCCTTGGCGACGGGACGGGGTACGTCGGGTACCGGTGCGGTGCGGGCAGGACAAGGTTCGAGTGCCACATGTATGTGGACTCGCATATGTGGACTCACTGAATTCCGTTTGTGTCGCTCGAGACAGGTGGTATTCGATGAGCAATTGCGTTCATGAACCGGTGCCGGCCTGGAGGTCGGGAATCGCACCGGGCATATTCCCGTCCGTCGGCCACGGTATCGCCTTGTTCCGACGCCCGCTGGAGTTTCTGAATTCTCTGTCCGCTTACGGGGATCTGGTGGAGATACGCCTGGGTCCGATGCGTGCCTGGGTGGCGTGCCACCCGCGACTGGTCCACGAGATGCTCAGGGACACCCGCACCTTCGACAAGGGCGGCCCCCTCTACGAGCGGCTCCGGGCCCTGATGGGGGACGGGGTCGTCACCTGCCCGCACGGCGATCACCTCAGACAGCGCAGGCTGCTGCAGCCCGCCTTCCGCCCGTCCCGCGTCGCCGGCCTGACGGGGGCGATGGGCGAGGAGGCCGAGTCGGTGTGCCGCACGTGGCGGGCGGGGCGGAAGGTCGATGTCAGCGCGGCCATGATGGCCCTGACCACGGGGGCGATCAGCCGGGTCCTCCTCTCCGACTCGCTCGACGCGGCGAGGGCCGCCGAGGTGCGGGACTGCCTGGCCGGGATCGTCCACGGACTGTTCGTGCGTACGGTCGTCCCGGTCGACGCCCTGTTCCAGGTGCCCCTGCCCGCCAACCGCCGGTACCGGGACGCGGTCGCCCGTCTGCACCGGCTCGTGGACGCGGCGATCGCCGAGCGCCGCGCGGGCGAGCCGCGCGACGATCTGCTGGGGGCCCTGCTGGCGGCGGCCGACGCCGGGGAGCACGGGGTGACCCCCGGCGAGGTGCACGACCAGCTCGTCTCCCTGCTGCTCACCGGCTCGGAGAGCCCCTCCCTGGGCCTGTCCTCCACGTTCAGCCTGCTCGCACAGCACCCGGAGGCCGAGCGCGAACTGCACGCCGAGGTCGACTCCGTACTGGCCGGGCGCACCCTTCCCACCTCCGACGATCTGCCGCGCCTCCCCTACACCCGGGCCGTGATCAGCGAAACCCTGCGCCACTCCCCGCCCGGCTGGCTCTTCACCCGGTCCACCACCAGGGACGTCGAGTTCGGCGGGCGCCACCTGCCGCGCGGGACTACCGTTCTCTACAGCCCGTATCTGCTGCACCACGCGCCCTCGTCGTTCCCCGACCCCGAGCGGTTCCGGCCCGAGCGGTGGCTGTCGGGCGAGCACGTCGCCCAGCCGTACGGCGCGATGGTCCCGTTCTCCGCGGGCAGCCGGAAATGCCTCGGGGACTCCTTCGCCATGGCACAGAGCACGGTGGCGGTCGCGGCCATCGCCCGGCGCTGGCGGCTGCGGCACCCCCCGGGGCCCGTCGCGCCGGTGCGCCCCGCGGTGACGCTGGGCCCCAGGTCGCTGCGGATGATCTGCGAACCGCGCGGTGACGGGCTCGACCGGCGGTCCCGAGGGGCGGGTGACAACCTTGTCGACCACACATGAGGACATCACGGCCGGCACACTGCGCGGAATTCCCGGCACCGATCTCCGGGACCTGATCGACACCCATCTGCACATGCCGTTCCCCTTCCGGGCCAATCCGCACGAACACCAGGTCACGGCGGGCGTCGAGAAGTGGCTGCGGAAAACGGGACTGGCGGACGAAAGCTGGGTTCCGGAAATGATCGCCCGCACCCGCCCGGCCCAGCTCGCCTCCTACAACGGCCCGGAGATGGATTCCGGTCTGCTGCAGATCGTCGCCGATCAGATCGCCTATCAATTCGTCTTCGACGACCTGGCGGAGGAGGTGGGCCGGCAGGGCCCCGGCCGGCTGCTGCCCATGCTGGACGAGAGCATCGCCGTACTGCGGGACGACGCGTCACCGTCGACGCCGCTCGGCGCCGCCCTGGCCGATCTCCACCGGCGGGTCCGCGAGCGGTGCACACCCGCCCAGGCCGCGCGCTGGGCCGTCAAGAGCCGTGAGTACGTGCACGGCCTGCTCTACGAGGCGGTGGCGCAGGCCGACACCGCCCCGCTGCCGACCGGGCTGTGCACGTCGATCCGGTCGCTGACCGCGGGGGTCGAGCCCTTCCACCCGCTGTGCGAGGCGGCCCAGCCGCGCGAACTGTCCGACGCGGAGCTGAACCACCCGGTGATGCGGCGGCTGACCCGGCTGTCGGCCGACGCGGCGGTGTGGATCCCCGATCTGTACTCCGCGGTGAAGGAACGGCAGGCCGGCGGGATGATCAATCTGGCCCTCGCCCACCAGCGGGCCCGCCGTTGCTCCCTGCCGGTCGCCGTCATGCTGGCGATCCGGCAGATCAACCACGCGATCGACGAGTTCGTCGGCCTCTTCGAGGAGATCAGGCCGCGGCTGAGTCCCTCGGCCGTCGGTTACGCGGAGGGCATGGCCGGCTGGATCCGCGGGTGCTGCCACTGGTCCCGCACCGTCCCGCGCTATGCCGACACGGCGGCGGCCCCGGCCTGACCCGGGTGCTGCCACCGGCCCGTGCCCCCGGGCGCGAGCCATTCGAACGCCCCTACCCGCAGGAGGGATGCCCCAAGCCGTCACCGCCTTCGATTCACCCGTCCTGTCGTGGTCGTACCGTAAGACGGACACGGTGCGCCGCGACAGACATACGCTCGTCTGCCACCCGTTGGCCGAACGACAGGAAGCGGTACGGCACATGGTGATCGAGCGGCGGCATCATGTCACCGAGTCCCGGCCGTTGCTGGAGCGCCGACGGGAACTCCGGGCACTGGACGAGGCGCTCGCGGCCCTGCGGGACACCCGGGACGGGGTGCCGCGGGTGCCGCGCGGCGGGCTCCTCGTCTTCACCGGCCCGGGCGGGATGGGCAAGACGGCACTGCTGACGCAGGCCCGCTCCCGCGCGCTGGCCCAGGGAATCACCGTGCTGTCGGGCTGCGGCGGCCGCAACGAGCAGGAGCTGGCGTTCCGTGTGGTGCGCCGGCTCCTCCAGCCCCCGCTGGCCGCGATGGACGGCGGCGAGCTCCGCGCGTTCCTGGGCAGCTGGTACGACGTCGTCGCCACCGCGCTCGGCCTGGAGGCGGGGCCCGGCCCCCACGTGCCCGACCCGTCCGGGGTCCGCGAGGGCCTGGACTGGGTCATGACCCGGCTCGCCGCGCGGAAGGCACCCATGGCGCTGCTGCTCGACGACCTGCACTGGGCGGACGTCGAGTCCCTCGACTGGCTCACCTCCTTCGCACCCCGGGTGGCGGACCTGCCGCTGCTGATCGTCCTCGCCCACCGGCCCGACGACCTGCCGCGCGAGGCGGAGCCGCTGCGCGCCCTGCCGGGCAGCCTCGGCACCCGCCCCTACGCGCTGAAGCCGCTCACCTCCGAGGCGGTGGCGCGGATCGTCAGGGACGAGGTGGGGGACGAGGCCGAGGACGAGTTCTGCGAGGAATGCCGGCAGGCCACCGGAGGAAGTCCGTTCGAGGCCGTCGAACTCGCCATCCGCCTGGGCGAACGCAATCTGCGGGGCACCCGGCACGAGCTGCGCGCGATGCGGGACCTCGCCGCGGCGGTCAAGGGCCGCGGACTGATCGAACGCCTGCGCGCCCTCGGGACGTCCACCGTCCGTTTCGCCTACGCCGCGGCCGTGCTCGGCGAGTCCGTGTCGCAGGAGCTCGCCGCCGCCATCGCCGTGGTCGGCAGTGAGGCGGCCGCCGAGGCGACGGAGCGGCTGCGCGCCGCCCGGATCCTGGCCGAGGACGACGGGACCGGGGACGGACTCTCCTTCGTCCACCCGCTGATCGCCACCACCGTCTACCGCTCCATCACCCCGGCGCTGCGGGTCGGACTGCACAACGGGGCCGCCGAGGCCATCCGCGCCGCCGGGTTCGGGCCGACGGCGGCCGCCCGGCACCTGCTGGAGGTGCCCTGCGACGGCCGCGTCGAGGCGGTGACGTGTCTGCGCGAGGCCGCCCGCGAGTACATGCGCGCCGGCGCCCCGGAAGCGGCCCGGCGGCTGCTGACACGGGCGCTCCAGGAACCGCCGCCGCCGGAGCAGCGCGCCGAGCTGCTGCACGAACTCGCCTCCTCCACCTTCCTCATCGAGCCCACGGCCACGGTCGCGCACCTCCGTGAGGCGCTGGCGGAGCCCGACATCGACCCGGAGCTGCGGGCGTCCATCGTGTACCGGCTCACGCAGGCGCTGGCGCACATCGACGAGGTGGCCGAGGCCGCGGCCGTCGCCGCCGACGAGGCGCGGCGCACCCCGCACCCCCGGATCAGGCTGCGGATGCAGGCCGACCACTTCGTGTGGAGCTCGTACCGCGCCGACGAGCCGGATCCCGCCGCCCGCTCGCGCAGGCTCGCCAGGCTGGCCGCGAAGGTGACCGGCCGTGGCCTGGAGGAGCGGTACATCCTGGGCCTGCGGGCCTGGGAGGCGGTGGTGTGCGGCGAGCCGCGGCAGACGGCCCTCGAGTACGCCGAGCGGGCCCTGCGGGGCGGGCTGAGCTGGACCGACGAGAACCGGGGCTTCGAGGTGCCGGTGGCGGTGGCGATGGTGTTCCTGTACGCCGACCAGCCGCGACGGGCCGAGGAACTGTTCAGCAAGGGCATGGCGGAGTGCGAGGCGAAGGGCTGGCGCGGCTCCCATCTCGCCCTGGGGCAGAGCCTCTCCGGGTACATCCGCTACCGCCGGGGCTCCCTGGCCGAGGCGGAGAACCTGGTCCGGGAGGGGCTGCGCATCGCCGACCGGGTGGAGGGGGCGGTGCCCGCCCAGTGGTTCGCCGTCGGCATCCTCATCCAGACGCTCCTGGCCCGCGGGCGTACGGCGGCGGCACGCCGGATCGCCGACCACTACCGCTACGGCGGACTGGTCCCGAACGCCGTCATCTACCCCGACCCGCGCACGGTGTACGCCGAGCTGCTGCTGGCGGAGGGCCGCGCGGACGAGGCCGCCGCGCTGCTCTCCGACGTCGGGGACTGGCTGGACGGGCGGGAGTGGCGCAATCCCGCCTGGTGCGCCTGGCAGTCGGGGCTGGCGTCCGCGCTCGCCCGGACCGCACCCGACCGGGCGGTCCGGCACGCGCAGGACGCGGTCAAGCGGGCCCGGGACTTCGGGGCGGCCTCGGCCATCGGGCAGGCGGTGCACACCCTGGCCGAGGTGACCGGCGGCCCGGCCTCGCTCGACCTGCACGCGGAGGCCGTCGGCCATCTGGAACAGTCGCCCGCGGCCTACGAGCTGGCCCGCGCCCTGGTCGGCCACGGGGCGGCGCTGTCCCGCACCGGGCAGTTGCAGGAGGCCGCCGACCGTCTCTACCGCGGGCTGGAGGGCGCCGTGCACTGTGGCGCGGAGGCGCTGGCGGGACAGGCCAGGGACGAACTCGCGGCGGCCGGGCTACGGCCGCTGCCCCTGCGCTACGCCCAGACGGACACACTCACCGCGCCCGAACGGGAGGCCGCCGAGCTGACGGTCCGGGGAGCGTCCACGGCGGTGATCGCCGGGCGGCTGCGCCTCACGGAGCAGGGCGTACGCCATCTGCTCTCATCGGCCTACCGCAAGATCGGCACGGACGCCTCCGGTCTGGCGGCCGCACTGGAGTCGTTTCCCCGGCAGCGACCGTGAACAAGCCGGGACCGGCCGCACGGCCTGCGGCTTTCGGGCCTCACTCGCGTGCGCCGCGTCGGACGCGGACCGTCCGGTCGGCCGGAGGCGGGCGACGAGGCCTTCCGAGGCGGCGAGGGTGGGGCCGGATGCGTTACGGGGCCGCTGTCGTTCCTGCAGACCGTGCGGACGGACGTCCTGCCGGCCCGACAGGGAAGGTCAGCTCTCGTCCGCTGACAGGCCGAGGCCGTCACGCTGCGGGATCAGACGGGCCGTGAAGGGCTCCTGACCTGTGTGAGCCGGTTCATGCGTGAGCAGTACCGCCGACCCGGTGAACCGATCCGGCCACAGCACTCGTTCCCGCGGCATCACGTGTGTGGTCGGGAACGGCGGGACGCCGAGGGTGTGTGGTGGTGCGGTCAGTGATCGGCGGGCCGGTCCGGGGTGACGAGGCGGCGTACGGCGTCGGTGATCGTTGTGCGCTGCTGTGCGGGCGGGACCAGGGAGTTGACGTCCTCGGTGTGGTGCTGCCACATGTTCGCGAGAGTCAGGACGAGCGCCAGGATCTCCGCGGCCGGCTTGTCCCGGCGGACGCTGCCGCGTTGCTGGGCGGCCTCGATGGCGGTGATCTTGTCCTGCATCGAGCGGGCCACGATGTCGGGCGCCGGCCGTTCGGTGCTTTCCAGCGCGTACCAGGTGAGGAAGCGCATGACCTGGGGGTGCTGCTGCCCGGCGTCGTGCAGGCGGCCGGCGTATTCGGGCAGGTCGTCGGCGTCGACGGGGACCGCGTTCACGGTCTGCTCGGCGATCGCCTCGTAGACGGCCTCGAACAGGCCCTCCTTGCCGGCGGCGAAGGAGTACACCAGGCCGGGGCTGATACCCGCACGTCTGGCGAGCCGGTCCACGCGGGCTCCGGCCGCACCGAACTCGGCGAACTCCGCGAGGGCAGCTTCCATCAGCTGCCGGCGCTTGCGGTCGGGGTCACGTGTTGCCATGCCCCCAGCCTTCCTTGATGAACGTTCATTTGACAACTCGGGTCGACGCCCGCATGCTGAATGAAATAAATGAACATTCATTCAGGAAGGCGACATGGGCGACTCACGCTGGACCCCGGCCGGCATCCCGGATCTCTTGGGCCGGACCGCACTGATCACCGGCGCCAACAGCGGCATCGGCTACCGCACCGCCCGGGTGCTGGCGGAGCACGGTGCCCGCGTCCTGCTCGCGGGCCGGCGCCCCGACTCCCTGGCGGATGCCGCCCGCCGCGTACGCGCGGACGTGCCCGGTGCCCACCTGGAGACAGTGGAACTCGACCTCGGCGACCTCGGTGCGATCCGCGAGGCGGCCGCCCCGCTCGCCGCGGGCGAGACCCTCGACCTCCTCATCAACAACGCCGGTGTGATGGACGTCCCGGAGCGGCGGCTGACCCGCGACGGACTGGAACTCACGGTGGGCACCAACCACCTCGGCCACTTCGCGCTGACCGCGCACCTGATGCCCGCCCTGCGGCGCTCCGCGGCTGCCCGGGTCGTCACGGTCAGCGCCATCGCCGCCGCCTGGCGCTCCGGTGATCTCGCGGATCTGATGAGCGAGCACGGCTACCGCCCGATGAGCGCGTACGCGAAGTCCAAGCGCGCCAACGTCGTCTTCACCCAGGAACTCGCCCGCCGCCTGGCCGGCAGTGCGCACCGCGCTGTGGCCGTCCATCCGGGCTCGGCCGTCACCGACCTTCAGCGTCACACCTCCACCAGCCGGACGGGGCGCCTGCTCCTGGCTCTCGCCTCCCGCACACTGATGGGCTCCCCCGACGGCGCGGCCTGGCCGTCCCTGTATGCCGCGACCCACCCCGAGGTCGTCAACGGGGCCTACCTCGGCCCGGCCGGACGCGACCAGACCTCCGGCACGCCCAAGCCGGTCCGGCTGCCCGCCGGGGCCGACGACCCCGGCCTGGGGGCCCGGCTGTGGCGCGAGAGCGAGCGGCTGACCGGCGTCACCTTCCCGGTCCTGCAGACCTGACCGTGCCCAGAGAGCAAGAAGGCCCATGACCGGCTCCGGCAGATCCGTCCCGAACCCCGATACCGACTCCGCCGGCAGACCTCACGAAAGATCGAGGTCAGGCGTACATCGCCGCGCAGGACCGCTCGCCCGGTCCTACCCGAGGAATGACAGACGGACCTGACGGTTTGCATTGTCGCGATTTGTATCGACCAGGCACACCGACTGCCAGGTGCCCAGTTCCAGCCGTCCGTCCACCACCGGGAGCGTCGCGTGCGGCGGGACGAAGGCGGGCAGGACGTGGTCGCGGCCGTGGCCGGGGCTGCCGTGGCGGTGCTGCCAGCGGTCGTCGGCGGGCAGCAGGGTGTGCAGGGCGGACAGGAGGTCGTCGTCGCTGCCGGCGCCGGTCTCGATCACGGCGACCCCTGCCGTGGCGTGCGGCACGAAGACGTTCAGCAGGCCGTCCCGGCCGGCCGCCGTCTCCCGCAGGAAGGACTCGCAGTCGCCGGTGATGTCGACGACCCTCTCGTCGGAGCCGGTGGCGATGGTCAGGACTCGGGTGGTGAAGGCATCGGACATGTGCTCCATCCTGGCCCATGCGCCGGGGTTCCCGCGGGAGCGCCGACGGGAAGATCCACGGCCTCCGTACGGTTGGTGGAAACGTGAACGACATGCGCGAGGTCGAGGTAGTCGTCATAGGCGCCGGGCAGGCCGGACTGTCGAGCGCCTATCACCTGCGGCGGGCCGGGTTCGAGCCGGACCGCGACTTCGTGGTGCTGGACCACTCCCCCGGCCCCGGCGGCGCCTGGCAGTTCCGGTGGCCGTCACTGACGTACGGCAAGGTGCACGGGATGCACGCGCTGCCCGGCATGGAGCTTGACGGCGCCGATCCGGCGCGGGCCTCCTCCGAGGTGATCGGCGAGTACTTCGACCGCTACGAGCGGACCTTCGACCTGCGGGTACGGCGTCCGGTGGACGTACGGGCGGTGCGTGAGGGGTCCGGCGGACGGCTGCTGGTGGAGACCTCGGACGGCGCCTGGTCGACACGGGCGCTGATCAACGCCACCGGCACCTGGGACCGGCCGTTCTGGCCTCGCTATCCGGGCCAGGAGACCTTCCGGGGGCGGCAGTTGCACACGGCGCGGTACCCGGGACCGGAGGCGTTCGCCGGGCAGCGGGTGGTCGTGGTGGGCGGCGGCGCGTCGGGCACCCAGCACCTGCTGGAGATCGCGCCGTACGCGGCGGCCACGACCTGGGTGACCCGGCGGCCCCCGGTCTTCCGGGAGGGCCCCTTCGACGAGGAGGCGGGCCGGGCGGCCGTGGCGCTCGTCGAGGAGCGGGTGCGACAGGGTCTGCCGCCGCGCAGTGTCGTCTCCGTGACGGGGCTGCCGCTCAACGACGCGATCCGGCAGGGACTCGCGGACGGCGTACTCGACCGGCAGCCCATGTTCGACCGGATCACGCCCGACGGCGTGGAGTGGGCAGGGGAGTCCCCCCTGCCCGAGCGCGGCCGAGAGCTCGGGGGAGGGCGGCGGGTGGCGGCCGACGTCATCCTGTGGGCGACCGGCTTCCGCCCCGCCGTCGAGCATCTCGCCCCGCTGCGGCTGCGGGAGCCGGGCGGCGGCATCCGGGTCGAGGGCACGCGGGCGGTCGCCGACCCGCGGATCCATCTGGTCGGCTACGGCCCCTCGGCGAGCACCATCGGCGCCAACCGGGCCGGACGCGCGGCGGTGCGGGACATCAGGCGGCTACTGGCACGGGAGGAGCGGGTCGCGGCGTGACGGCCGGGGGGCGGGCCGCTCACTTCTTCGACGGTTCGCCCGCCTTCTTCCCCTGTGCGTTGAACTCGGCGACGTTGCGCTGGTGTTCCGCGTAGTCGGCCGTGAAGCGGGTGTCGCCCGGCTTGACGGTGATGAAGTAGAGCCAGTCGCCCGGAGCCGGGCTGATCGCGGCGCGCACCGCGTCCTCGCCGGGGTTGTCGATCGGCGTCGGGGGCAGTCCCATGCGCCGGTAGGAGTTGTAGGGGCTGTCGATCTCGGTGTCGGCGGCCGTCGTGCGCGGCGCCCCGCGGTTCAGGGCGTAGTCGACGGTGGAGTCCATCTGGAGCGGCATCCCGCGCTCCAGCCGGTTGAAGACCACCCGGGCCACCTTGCCCATGTCGGCCTTGGTGGCCGCCTCCGCCTGGACGATGCTCGCGACGGTGACCGCCTGGTAGACGTTCATCGCGTTGCGCTGCGCGCCGGCCGCGATCGGGGCTCCGTTGAACTTCTTGTCGGCGGTGTCGACCATGCGGGACAGCAGCTGCTGCGGAGTCGCCTTCTCCTTCAGCGGATAGGTCGCCGGGAAGAGGTAGCCCTCCGGGTTGCCCCCGGCCTCGTCGGGCAGTTTCAGGTCCGCCTCGGGGAGGGACTTCTTCGTGGTGCCGGCGGGCAGGTCGAGGACCTTGTCGACGGCTGCGTACACCTGGCTCGCGCGCCAGCCCTCCGGGATCACCAGGGTCGTGGGGCGGGAGTCGTCGCCGCCGTTCATGATCAGCAGCGGCACCGCCACGGCGGTGCCGGCCACGACGGCCCCGAGCGCCGCGAGGGCGAGGCGGCCCCGGCGCGTCAGTCGGATCGGGCTCCGTGACGGAGTGTTCGTCTGCATGCGGGCACGGTAACCCGCATACCGCCATAAACCCGGCATATCTTCATCTTGTCGGCTCCAGTTGGGCGTCCCGGCGTACGAGGGCCGCGTAGCGCCCGCCGCGCTCCAGCAGCTCTTCGTGCGTGCCGCGTTCGACCGCACGGCCGGAGTCGAGGACCACGATCTGGTCGGCGCTCCGAACGGTGGACAGCCGGTGGGCGATGGTGACCGTGGTGCGGTTGGCCGACAGCGCGTCGATGGCCTCCTGGACGGCGGCCTCGGTACGGGTGTCCAGGGCACTGGTGGCCTCGTCGAGCACCAGGACCGGCGGGTCGCGCAGGATGGTGCGGGCGATCGCCAGGCGCTGCTTCTCACCACCGGAGAACCGGTGACCGCGCTCGCCGACCACTGTGTCGTACCCGTCGGGCAGGGCGGCGATGTGGTCGTGGATCTGCGCGGCCCTCGCCGCCGCGTGCAGCTCCTCCTCGGTGGCGTCCGGCTTGGCGAAGCGCAGGTTGTCCGCGACCGAGGCGTGGAAGAGGTACGTCTCCTGGGAGACGACGCCCACCGCGCGGGCCAGGGTGTCGAAGTCGAGGTCGCGGACGTCGACGCCGTCGAGGGTGACCCGGCCGCCCGTGACGTCGTACAGCCGTGGCACGAGGTGACCGAGGGTGGACTTGCCGGCACCGGTCGGCCCGACCACGGCGAGGCTGCCGCCCGGGGGGACGGTGATGTCGATGCCGTCGAGGACGGGGCCGCCCTTGTCGTCGTATCCGAAGGTGACGCCCTCGAAGCGGACCTCTCCCTTGACCCGGTCGAGGCGGACCGCGTCTTCGCGCTCGGTGATGTCGATCGGGAGGTCGAGATACTCGAAGATGCGCTGGAAGAGCGCGAGCGACGCCTGGATCTGGACGCCGGTGGACAGCAGGCTCACGGCCGGACGGAACAGCCCCTGCTGGAGCGAGACGAAGGCCACGATGGTGCCGATGGAGACCCCGGGGCCGCCCGTCTGCAGGGCGATGCCGGCCGTCCAGTAGATGATCGCCGGCATGGCGGCCATGACGATCGTGATGACGGCCATGCGCCAGCGGCCGGCCATGTTCGACCGGACCTCCAGGTCGACCAGCCGCTCGGACTCGTCCGAGAAGGCGCCGGTCAGCGAGTCGGAGCGGCCCATGGTGCGGCCGAGCAGGATGCCGCTGACCGAGAGCGACTCGGTGACCGTGGCGGCCATCGCCGCCATCTGCTTCTGGCGCTGGGTGGTGATCTTCTTGCGTTCGTTGCCGACGCGGCGACTGATCCAGACGAACACCGGCAGCAGGACCAGCGAGACCACGGTCAGCCGCCAGTCGAGCGCCAGCATCGCGACGACGGTGGCGACCACGCTGGTGAGGTTGGAGACCAGGGACGTCGCCGTGGAGGTCACGGTGGCCTGCATGCCGCCGATGTCGTTGGCGATGCGGGACTGGACCTCGCCGGTGCGGGTGCGGGTGAAGAAGGCGAGCGACATGCGCTGGAGCCGGCCGTAGACGGCGGTGCGCAGGTCGTGCATCACGCGCTGGCCGACGGTGGTCGAGATCAGGGTCTGCAGCACACCGAAGACGCTGGTGAGGACGGCGCTGAGGATCATGCCGAGCGCGAGCAGGCTGAGCAGCCCGGTGCGGCCCTCGGGGATGGCGACGTCGAGGATCGCCTTCAGCAGGAACGGGGTGGCCACCGAGACCAGCGAGGCGGCCCCGACGAGCAGGCCGACGATCGCGAGGCGGCCCCGGTAGGGACGGAAGAGCTTCAGGATGCGCCGCACCTGCCGGGGTTGCTCCTTGGCTCCGGCGGGCGGGGTCCAGTCGGGTTCGTGGTCGGGGTGCATGGTCTCCTTCGGCAAGGGTGCCCGGGTTCGCGGGCGGAAGGCGCCCGGTTTCGCGGGCGGGGTGAGTCCAGCTCATTGTTACCTATACTCACAATGAACGGCATCCTGATATTGTTCCCGTATGACCGCCCCCGATCCCGACGGCCTGCTGGCCGAGCAGCTGCTTCGGCTGACCCGCCGGGTGCACCGCATCCAGAAGCGCCATCTGGAGGGGCGCGAGCTCGGTATCACCCCTGCCCAGTCACGGCTGCTGCGCACCCTCGCGCACTACGGTTCACCGCCCCGTATGGCCGATCTGGCCGAGCGGCTGGAGGTGGTCCCCCGCGCCGTCACCACGCTGGTCGACGGACTGGAGGCGAACGGCAAGGTGCGGCGGGTGCCGGATCCGGCCAATCGGCGGGTGATCCGGATCGAGCTCACCGACGACGGGCGCGCGGCCCTGCGGGAACTGCGCGCCGCGCGCCGGTCCGCCGCGGAGGAGATCCTGGCCCCGCTGGGGGACGCCCAGCGCGAGGCACTGGGCGAGTTGCTGAACACCCTGATCGACGGGACGGTCCCCGCGCGCTGCGGCGACGCGTCCGTACGACCCGTGTGACGTGACGGTACGGCGGTGCCGGCCGCCCCGGCGCCGGTTCTGTGCGGTCGTGTGGAAAACCGTTTGCCTCCCGGTACGTAGCGGGGTCAACCTGTCACGGTTTGCTGCCGCCGTCCCCGGACTGCGCGCGCCTCCGCCTTCCCCCGTTTCCGCCGCCCCCTGATCCGAGCCACTGGGACGTCATGCAGATTCAAGACCTTCCGTTTCCCGACCCGGGGGTGCCCGACGCCCGCTCGGGTCCCCGATTCCTGTGGTGGCTCTTCCGGAACCAGCTGTCCGGGCAGCTCAAGTCGCTGGCCTGGGGCCTGCTGCACTTCGCCTCGGTCGCCTCGCTGCCGTTCTGCGTCGGCGTCGCCGTCCAGGCCGCGGTCGACCGCTCCGGCGGCCGGCTCGCGCTGGCCGGCGGCCTGATGGCGCTGGCCTGCGCGGGCAACGCCATCGGCGACACCTTCCTGCACCGCGCCGCCGTCACCAACTGGATCACCGCCGCCGCCCGCGTCCAGCAACTGCTGGCCCGCAAGGCGGCGACGCTGGGCTCCGCGCTGACCCGGCGGGTCGCCGCCGGGGAGGTCGTGGCGGTCTCCACCGGTGACGTCGAGAAGATCGGGTGGTTCGTGGAGGCCCTGTCGCGGTTCACCGCGGCGGCGGTCACCATCGTGCTGGTCTGCGTCGGCCTGGTCGTCTACCAGCCGGCGCTGGGGGTCGTCGTCGCCGTGGGGCTGCCGGTGCTGGCGATCGCGGTGCTGCCGCTGCTGCCCCGCGCCACCCGGCGGGCGGACGTCCAGCGCGAGAAGGCCGGCCGGGCCACCGAGCTCGCCTCGGACACCGTCGCCGGGCTGCGCGTCCTGCGCGGCATCGGCGGCGAGGAACTGTTCCTCGACCGCTACCGCCGCGCCTCCCAGGAGGTCCGCCACGCCGCCGTGCGCAGCGCCAGGATGTGGGCCCTGATCGCCGCGATCCAGGTACTGCTGCCGGGGATCCTGCTGATCACGGTGGTCTGGTACGGCGTCCATCTCGCCCGCGAGGGCCGGATCGCCGTCGGTGAACTGGTCACCGTCTACAGCTCGGTCATGGTGCTCACCTATCCGCTGCGGCACTTCGAGGAGATCGCGATGGCGTACTCCTTCTCGCGTCCCTCGGCGAAGCGGGCCGCGCGTGTGCTGTCGCTGGAGCGGGCCACGGACACCGCGGGGTCGCGCGCCGCCGAGGACCCGGCCGGGGACCTGTACGACCCGGAGACCGGTCTGCTCGCCCCCACGGGCCGGCTCACCGCCGTGGTGTGCGGGGACCCGGACGCGGCGGGACGGCTGGCCGAACGGCTCGGCGGGCACGCCTCCGAGCGGGGGACCCCGGTGCTGCTCGGCGGGGTGCCGCTCGACGAACTGCCGCTGGACTCCGCCCGCCGGGCCGTCCTCGTGCAGGACAAGGATCCGGTACTGCTCTCCGGCACCCTGCGCGAACTGCTCGACGTGCCCGCCTCCGGTGCGGTCGACCCGCGCGACGCGCTGGACGCCGCGCAGTGCGGGGACGTGCTGGCGGCGCTGGTGCAGGGCTCGGTGAACGCCGACGACCCGATGGACGCGCGGATCACCGAGCGCGGGCGGTCCCTGTCCGGCGGGCAGCGCCAGCGGCTCGCGCTGGCCCGGTCGCTGGTCACGGACCCGGAGGTGCTCGTCCTGGACGAGCCGACCTCGGCCGTCGACTCGCACACCGAGGCCCGTATCGCCCAGGGCGTGCGCGAACTGCGGGCGCGGCGCACCACCGTGGTGTTCACCTCGTCCCCGCTGCTGCTGGACCGCGCCGACCGGGTGGTGTTCCTGCACGGCGACACCGTCGCGGCGGTCGGTGACCACCGCGAGCTGGTGCGCACCGAGCCCCGGTACCGGGCCGTGGTGACGCGCGAGACCGAGGACGAGGCCGCGTCGGCGGAGGTCCTGGACAAGGACGGCGTCCTGCGCGAGGACGAGGTCCTGCACCGACTGGAAGAACTGGAAGAGATCGAGGAGACAGCATGATCGGCGTGGCGCCACCGGCCTACGACCCGGCGGCCCCGACCGCGGCCAGCACGCTGCCGGTGGGTGCGCCCGCGACCGTCCGCGCCTACGTGAGCGAGCTGCTGCGCAGGCACCGCCGGGCCTTCGTGCTGCTGATCACCGTGAACACGGTCGCCGTGCTCGCCTCGATGGTGGGCCCGTATCTGCTGGGCGGACTGGTGGAACGGGTCTCGGACCGGGAGCGGGAGCTGCATCTGGGGCTCACGGTCGCGCTGTTCGTGCTCGCGCTGGTCCTCCAGGCGGTGTTCGTCCGGCAGGTACGGCTGCGCGGGGCGATGCTCGGCGAGCGGATGCTGGCCGATCTGCGCGAGGACTTCCTGGTGCGGTCGGTCGGGCTGCCGCCGGGCGTGCTGGAACGGGCGGGCACGGGTGATCTGCTGTCGCGGATCACGACCGACATCGACCGGCTCGGCAACGCCATGCGCGAGGCCGTGCCCCAGCTTGCCATCGGCGTGGTGTGGGCGGTGCTGCTGCTGGGCGGGCTGGTCGTCACGGCGCCCGAGCTGGCGCCGGCCGTGCTGCTCGCCGTGCCGCTGCTGGTGATCGGCTGCCGCTGGTACTTCCGGCGGGCGCCGGCCGCCTACCGCTCGGAAGCCGCCGGGTACGCCGCCGTGGCCGCCGCGCTCGCCGAGACCGTGGACGCGGGGCGGACCGTGGAGGCGCACCGCCTCGGCGCGCGCCGTGTGGCGCTGTCGGACCAGCGGGTCAAGGAGTGGACGGCCTGGGAGCGCTACACCCTCTGGCTGCGGTCGGTGCTCTTCCCCGTCGTCAACATCACCCACGTCACCGTGCTCGGCTCGGTGCTGATGATCGGCGGGGTGTTCGTCCTGCAGGGCTGGATCGGTGTCGGCCAGCTGACCACGGGCGCGCTGATCGCCCAGATGCTCGTCGACCCGGTGGGGCTGATCCTGCGCTGGTACGACGAGCTGCAGGTGGCGCAGGTGTCGCTGGCCCGGCTGGTCGGGGTCCGGGACATCGAGCCCGACGCCGGTGACGCCGCGCTCGCCCCCGACGGGCGCCGGGTGCACGCGGACCGGGTGCGCTTCGGCTACCGGGAGGGCGTCGACGTGCTGCGCGAGGTGTCCCTCGCGGTCGCCCCCGGGACCAGGCTGGCGCTGGTCGGTCCCTCGGGCGCGGGCAAGTCCACCCTGGGCCGGCTGCTCGCCGGGATCTACGCGCCCCGGGACGGACGGGTCACCCTGGGCGACGCCGAGCTGTCGCGGATGACCGCGGAACGGGTCCGGGAACATGTGGCCCTGGTCAACCAGGAGCACCACGTCTTCGTGGGCTCCCTGCGCGACAATCTGCGGCTCGCCAGGACCGACGCGGAGGACGCCGAACTGTGGGCTGCGCTCGGGGCGGTCGACGCGGACGGCTGGGCCCGTGCGCTGGACGAGGGTCTGGACACCGAGGTCGGCTCCGGAGGGTTCGCGCTCACCCCGGCACAGGCCCAGCAGATCGCGCTGGCCCGGCTGGTGCTGGCCGACCCGCACACGCTGGTCCTGGACGAGGCGACCTCGCTGCTCGACCCGCGCGCGGCACGGCACCTGGAACGCTCCCTGGCCCGTGTCCTGGACGGCAGGACCGTCGTCGCCATCGCCCACCGCCTGCACACCGCCCATGACGCGGACGTCATCGCCGTCGTGGAGGACGGCCGCATCAGCGAACTGGGCAGCCACGACGACCTGGTCGCGGCGGGCGGGGCGTACGCGGCACTGTGGCGCTCCTGGCACGGCTGAGCATGTGCCGTCCCGGCGGGGGCGGGCCTGTGGGTGAGGTCCCCTCGGACCTTTCGGTGTGACCTCGGGCCGGTCCGGAATCCCGCCGCCCGGACCGGCGGCACCGTGCCGTACCGCTGGCCGGCCGCCGGCTCGGGGCATCCGACGCCCCCGGCAGCGGTGGGACCGGGGAACGCGGCCCGCGCCGACGGCCGTACCCGTACGGGTCCTCTGGCCCGGGGACGGTTCCGGGCCGTGGGCCGGGGTACCGGCGGGGGTGCCGGGCGGGGCGGAGTGAGGATCCCGGGCGCGCAGCCCGCCGGGGGTGTGCCGTTGCGCGGTGGGGAGCTCCGGTGGAAGGCTGTAGTCAGGCACCGGCTCGGGGGCGCCCGGGGCCCGGTGGACCGGGCACGGACGGCGCCAGTGCCCCGTGCAGCGGCGACCCGCCGCGGTCCGCGGTGAGAAGGGGCCGGTCCCCACCCCCTGGAGGTACCCGTGAACAGCGCCGACGGATGGGGAGATGACGTCTACCAGCCCGACGGTTCCGAGCAGAGGGAGGACACCGGGCTGCTCGACGCGGAGGACACCCTTGAGTACGACGGGGTCGACGATCCCCTCGACCGGGGCTGGTCCCCGCCGGAACGTCCCTGGGCGGTGGAGCACACCGGTGTGACGGCTGGGGAACGCCACCGGGGCGAGACCCTGGAAGAGCGGCTCGCCGAGGAGCAGCCCGACTCCCTCGCAGCCGACGGTGACGGCCTGGGCGATTCCCAGGACACCGACGGGGAACTCCTGGACGACGAGGTCGGAGCCGCACGCTCCGGCCGGCTCGTGGCCCCCGACGAAGGGGCGCACGAGGACGAGGAGGAGGCCCTGGTCGCCATGGACGTCGGCATCGACGGCGCTGCCGCCACCGCCGAAGAGGCCGCGATGCACGTCGTCGACGAGGACAACCTGCCGGGCTGACCCCGAGGAGCATCCATGCAGCAGGACAAGCACCCCGACTACCACCCGGTCGTCTTCCGTGACCGTGCCGCCGGATACGCCTTCCTCACCCGGTCCACCGCGACCAGCGACCGGACCATCGAGTGGGACGACGGCGAGACCTACCCGGTGGTGGAGGTGGAGATCTCCTCGGAGAGCCACCCGTTCTACACGGGCAGGGCCCGGACCGTGGACACGGAGGGCCGCGTCGCCCGCTTCGAGCGCCGGTACGGCGGTGAGGGTTCCGGCTGAGTCCCGGACGGGCGCGTCCCTCAGATCACGTTGAGCGCCGCCGCGCAGCCCACTCCGCCCAGCAGCATGAACACGGGCATCAGTACCTTCAGCTCCACCCAGCTGCCCGCCCGGAACCGCATCGCCTTCGGCGGGCCGATCGGGTACCAGCGCTTGCGGCCCACCGGTATCGGCCACAGGACCGGGCAGCCGGAGACGGTCAGCGCGTCCCCGATGTCGTGCACCAGCGCGCCCAGAACGACCGGCAGTCCCAGCCACAGGTACTCCTGGCCCGGCTCGGTGAACAGCCAGTCGGAGCCGTGTCCCGGCTGGTCCAGGACGCCCGCGATGATCCAGGCGCAGGCCGCGGCCAGCAGCCACACCAGGACGTCGCTGCTGGAGCCGCGCGTCGCCCGCCACAGCAGGCCCTCGATGGCCAGCACCATGTGCACGAAGAGGATGGCCAGCACCGCCCAGCGACCGCCCGTGATCGCCAGGGCCGCGGTGCCGGCACCGATCAGGACCGCCCACAGCCAGGTGTGGGTGAGCGTGCGGTGCCCGCCGGAGCGGCGCGGGTCGCCCTGCTTCTTGGTGGCCTTGTAGACGGCGTAGGACAGCTTGTCGACGATCTCGCACAGCCAGCGGGACACGGGGCCGAAGGCCCGTGAGATGGTGGCCGCCTTGTGGTCCAGGTCGGGGGCGAGCGCGGCGCCGGCGCAGATCAGGGCGCCGGCCAGGAGGACCGGCCAGGGCATGGAGTGTCCGGCCGCGGCCGTCGCCGCGCCGACCCCGAGCCAGGCCGCGGCGCCCGACAGTGAGTGTGCTGGTCCCATCATCGCCGTTGCCCGCCCCATTCCTCGTTCGCCGTCGGCCGGTTGACCCGGTGCGTTGACGCCCCGCCGGCGACACAGCGTAGCGTCCGCGATCTTCGCGTCCGCAGCCGATTCCCCCATCGGCCGGGCGGGCAGGCAAGATGGGGGCGTGACCCTCATCGATCAGCTGCCGCCGACCGCCGACCCCGACGCCCTCTACGAAGCCTTCGAGTCGTGGGCCCAGGAGCGCGGTCTCACGCTCTACCCCCATCAGGAGGAGGCGCTGATCGAGGTGGTGTCCGGGGCGAACGTGATCGTGTCGACGCCCACGGGCTCCGGCAAGAGCATGATCGCGGCGGCCGCCCACTTCGCCGCCCTGGCGCGCGACGAGGTCACCTTCTACACGGCGCCCATCAAGGCGCTGGTGTCGGAGAAGTTCTTCGAGCTGTGCAAGATCTTCGGCACCGAGAACGTCGGCATGCTCACCGGCGACGCGTCCGTCAACGCCGACGCCCCGGTCATCTGCTGCACCGCCGAGGTGCTGGCGTCGATCGCGCTGCGCGACGGCAAGGACGCCGACGTGGGCCAGGTCGTGATGGACGAGTTCCACTTCTACGCGGAAGGGGACCGCGGCTGGGCCTGGCAGATCCCGCTCCTCGAGCTGCCGCAGGCGCAGTTCGTGCTGATGTCGGCGACGCTCGGCGACGTCTCCTTCTTCGAGAAGGACCTCACCCGCCGCACCGGCCGCCCCACCGCCGTGGTCCGCTCGGCGACGCGTCCCGTGCCGCTGTCCTACGAGTACCGGTACACGCCGCTCACCGAGACGCTCACCGATCTGCTCGAGGCCCGGCAGGCGCCGGTCTACATCGTGCACTTCACGCAGGCGCAGGCGGTGGAGCGGGCGCAGGCGCTGATGAGCATCAACATGTGCACGCGCGAGGAGAAGGACAGGATCGCCGAGCTGATCGGCAACTTCCGTTTCACCACCAAGTTCGGCCGCAATCTCTCCCGCTACGTCCGGCACGGCATCGGCGTGCATCACGCCGGCATGCTGCCCAAGTACCGGCGGCTGGTGGAGAAGCTCGCGCAGGCGGGTCTGCTGAAGGTCATCTGCGGCACCGACACGCTCGGGGTGGGCGTCAACGTCCCCATCCGTACGGTGCTGTTCACGGCCCTGACCAAGTACGACGGCAACCGCGTGCGCACACTGCGGGCCCGTGAGTTCCACCAGATCGCGGGCCGCGCCGGACGCGCCGGCTTCGACACCGAGGGCTTCGTGGTGGCACAGGCCCCCGAGCACGTCGTCGAGAACGAGAAGGCCCTGGCCAAGGCGGGCGACGATCCGAAGAAGCGCCGCAAGGTCGTGCGCAAGAAGGCGCCCGAGGGCTTCGTCGCCTGGAGCGAGCAGACCTTCGAGAAGCTGATCGGCTCCGATCCGGAGCCGCTGACCTCCCGCTTCCGGGTCACGCACACCATGCTGCTGTCGGTGATCGCACGACCCGGCAACGCCTTCGAGGCGATGCGACGGCTGCTGGAGGACAACCACGAGCCGCGCAAGCAGCAGCTGCGGCACATCCGGCGGGCGATCGCCATCTACCGTTCGCTGCTGGACGGCGGCATCGTCGAGAAGCTCGACCGGCCGGACGCCGAGGGCCGGATCGTCCGCCTCACCGTGGACCTGCAGCAGGACTTCGCGCTGAACCAGCCGCTGTCCACGTTCGCGCTGGCCGCGTTCGAACTGCTGGACCCCGAGTCGCCGTCGTACGCGCTGGACATGGTGTCCGTCGTGGAGTCCACGCTGGACGATCCGCGTCAGATCCTCGCCGCCCAGCAGAACAAGGCGCGCGGCGAGGCGGTCGCCGCGATGAAGGCCGACGGGGTGGAGTACGAGGAGCGCATGGAGCGGCTCCAGGACATCACCTACCCGAAGCCGCTGGAGGAGCTGCTCTTCCACGCGTACAACACCTACCGCAAGAGCCACCCCTGGGTCGGTGACCATCCGCTGTCGCCGAAGTCCGTGATCCGGGACATGTACGAGCGGGCGCTGTCGTTCACCGAGTTGGTGTCCCACTACGAGCTGGCCCGCACCGAGGGCATCGTGCTGCGCTACCTCGCGAGCGCCTACAAGGCGCTGGAGCACACCGTCCCGGACGACCTGAAGTCGGAGGACCTGGAGGATCTGATCGCCTGGCTGGGCGAGACGGTGCGCCAGGTCGACTCCAGCCTGCTGGACGAGTGGGAGCAGCTGGCCAACCCGGAGGAGATGACCGCCGAGGAGGCTCAGGAGAGGGCCGACCAGGTCAAGCCGGTCACCGCCAACGCGCGTGCCTTCCGCGTCCTGGTCCGCAACGCCATGTTCCGACGGGTCGAGCTCGCCGCCCTCGACCAGGTGGACGAGCTGGGCGAGCTGGACGCCGAGGGCGGCTGGGACGCGGATGCCTGGGGCGAGGCGATGGACAAGTACTGGGACGAGTACGAGGAGCTCGGCACCGGTCCCGACGCCCGCGGGCCGAAGCTGCTGCTGATCGAGGAGCAGCCGGAGAACGGGCTGTGGCGGGTCCGGCAGATCTTCGACGACCCCAGCGGCGACCACGACTGGGGCATCAGTGCCGAGGTCGACCTCACCGCCTCCGACGCGGAGGGCCGCGCGGTCGTCCGGGTCACCGATGTCGGCCAGTTGTGAGCACAGGAGAAACCCACCCATGACGAATCCGGCCGAGAGCCTCGTCGCCCTGCTCGACCTGGAGCAGATCGAGGTCAACATATTCCGTGGCCGCAGCCCGCAGGAGTCCCTCCAGCGGGTCTTCGGCGGCCAGGTGGCCGGCCAGGCCCTGGTCGCCGCCGGCCGCACCACGGAGGGCGACCGTCCCGTGCACTCCCTGCACGCGTACTTCCTCCGTCCGGGCAGACCCGGGGTGCCGATCGTGTACCAGGTCGAACGGGTGCGGGACGGCCGGTCGTTCACGACCCGCCGGGTCACCGCGGTGCAGCAGGGCCGCACGATCTTCAATCTGACCGCCTCCTTCCACAAACCTGAGCAGGGGAGTTTCGAGCACCAGCTGCCGCCGGCCCGCGAGGTCCCGGACCCCGAGTCGCTGCCGACGGTGTCGGACGAGATCCGTGAGCACCTGGGCGCGCTGCCGGAGCAGTTGGAGCGGATGGCGCGCCGCCAGCCCTTCGACATCCGTTATGTGGACCGGCTGCGCTGGGATGCCGACGACGTCAAGGGCGCCGAACCGCGCAGCGCGGTGTGGATGCGCGCGGTCGGCCCGCTCGGTGACGACCCGCTGGTGCACACCTGCGCCCTGACGTACGCCAGCGACATGACACTCCTGGACGCCGTGCGGATCCCGGTGGAGCCGCTGTGGGGGCCGCGCGGCTTCGACATGGCGTCGCTGGACCACGCGATGTGGTTCCACCGTCCGTTCCGCGCCGACGAGTGGTTCCTGTACGACCAGGAGTCGCCGATCGCCACGGGCGGGCGGGGTCTGGCCCGCGGCCGGATCTACGACCTGGAGGGCCGGATGCTGGTGTCCGTCGTCCAGGAGGGGTTGTTCCGGGCCCTGTAGGTCACCGGTTTCCGCGCCACCACCGGCCCAGCAGGCCGCGGGACGTCCCGTGTACCGGTTCGACGGTTTCCGGCGCGCGCTGGACCGGTTCCGGCCGGCGGGGAGCGGGACGGGGTGCCGGCCGGTGTGTCCGCGCCTCCTCCGTCAGCCGGGCCAGATCGGCCTGCAGCCAGGCGACCTCGTCCGGGTCCTGAGCGGTCATGAGCTCTTCCGCCAGGTCCGCGGCCGGTGAGCCGGGCACGCCGTGGGACGGCGGCGGCCGGCGGAACCCGTCGAGGTGGGAGCGGTCGTAGGGGTCCGGGACGGCCTCCGACACGTGCAGCGGGCCGAGCAGCGACGCCACGGCCCCGGCGCGCGCCCAGGGGTCGTCGGCCCGGCGGAGCATGAAGCCCAGCTGCCGGGTGCGCCAGTTGCGCGGGCGCAGGTCGATGCCGGTGCCGAGCTGACTCCTGAGATTCTCGGGCGTGCGCCCCGTCAGTAGAGGCGTGTTCCTGTCGTCGGCCGCGAACAGCCGTAGCTCCTCGGCCAGGTAGAGCCAGACCACGGCGCGGTAGCGGTTCAGGTAGAACTTCACGGGCACCAGCAGTCCCAGCTTCGCGAGGCGGGTGAAACGGGTCTTCGTCACGTCGATGAGGGCGGCGCCCTCCGTGGTGCCCACGGCTTGCACGTTCCGGCGCAGGGCCTCCGGAAACCCCGGTCCGGCGCGGAGCCGCTCGATCTCGGCCCGGTCGACCCGCCGGCCCCCTCCGCCGGCGTCGGGGATCGTACGGATCCGCCCGAGCTGCACGGCGAGGTCGAACTCGGTGCTTTTGAGACCGAGTTCGCGGGCCGCGCGGCCCGGGCCGACCCGGACCTCCCGCGCCGTCGCGGGCCGCGCGGCGATGGCGGTGGTGTCGTGCGTGACGGTGCGCTGTCCGGGCATGTTCGTCTTCCCCCGTGGAGTGTGGGCGGCCGGCGCCGGGTGCGCCGCCGGGAAAAACCGTAGCCGGTTTGTCACTCTCCGTGGCAAGCCTGTGGACAACTCCGCAGTGGAGGACGAACTCGCAGGTCAGAGCTCTGTGCCGGGTTCCTGCCGACGGGCGTCCACGTCCAGATGCTCGCCGACCCGGTTGACCAGCAGGGTCATCTCGTACGCGATCTGGCCGATGTCGGCCTCCGCCCCGCTGAGTACGCACAGACAGCTGCCGGTGCCCGCCGCGGTGACGAAGAGCACCGCGTCGTCGAACTCGATCATCGTCTGGCGTACCCCGCCCGCGCCGAAGTGCCGTCCCGAACCCTTGGCGAGGCTGTGCAGTCCGGACGAGACGGCGGCGAGGTGTTCCGCGTCCTCGCGCCGCAGCCCCGTGCTCGCGCCCGTCACCAGCCCGTCGTTGGACAGGACCAGTGCGTGCCGTACGTGTTCGACGCGTTGGGTCAGGTCGTCCAGCAGCCAGTCGAGTCCCTGGTTCTGCGCCATGTCGTGTGTCTCCCCCTGGTTCTTCCCCGTGGTCTGCCCCGTGTGCCGTTCCCCCCTGGCGGGAGGGCCCTCGCGCCAGCCTTCCCCACGACCGGGCGCCGGGCAAGGAGGACGGGCGCCCAGGGGCGGAAGATGACCGAGGAACAGTGGCGCGAGCCCGGATCCCACGGTCATCCCACCGAGTCGAGCAGCCGGGCGGTGTGCACGCGTCCGGCGTACTCGACGAGCCGGATCAGCACCTCCTTCCCCGAGTCGCGCTCGCGTGCGTCGCACAGCACGACGGGCGTTCCGGCGTCCAGGTCGAGCGCGCGGCAGACGTCTCCCGTGTCGTGGCGCCGGGCTCCCGTGAAGCAGTTGACGGCGACGACGAACGGGATCCGCCGGTGCTCGAAGTAGTCCACCGCGGGGAAGCAGTCCTCCAGGCGCCGGGTGTCCGCGAGGACCACCGCGCCCAGGGCGCCCTGCGCCAGCTCGTCCCACAGGAACCAGAAGCGGTCCTGTCCCGGGGTGCCGAAGAGGTACAGGGAGAGTCCCGAGCGGATGGTGATGCGCCCGAAGTCCATGGCGACGGTCGTGGTGACCTTCTGGTCCACGCCGTCGGTGTCGTCCACCGACTGACCGGCTTGGCTGAGCAGTTCCTCGGTGCGCAGCGGCCGGATCTCACTGACCGCGCCCACCAGGGTGGTCTTGCCCACGCCGAATCCGCCGGCGACCAGTATCTTCAGCGCCAGCGCGGCCGTCTCGTCACCGGGGGCGTCGGAGTGTTCGGGGACCATCGATCACTTCTCTCTGGAGTCCCGGCCGCGGTCGGCGGGGATACGGATGTGCCCTGGGCCCGGGAGGCGTCGCCGCGCGGCGTCCCGGCCGGGGATGCGGTGTCGTCTACAGGGCCCGCAGGCCCTCGATCACCTCGCGGAGAACGCGCTCGTCGGGCAGGTGGGCGGGCGGTACGGGGCGGCTGACGGTGACGTGGCCGCGCTCCAGCAGGTCGCCGAGGAGCACCCGGACCACGCCGAGGGGCAGGTCCGCGCCCGCGGCGAGTTCGGCGACCGACTGTGTCTCCGGGCGGCACAGGTCGATCAGGGCTCGGTGCTCGGGACCGAGCGCCGGGTCGTCGGCGCCGGGGGCGGCAGGGTCCGGGGTGACGAGGGCGATCAGGTCGAACCGCACCCCGCCGGGGCCGGGCCCGGTGCGTCCGCCGGTCATGGCGTACGGCCGGACCAGGGGCCCGGCCTCGTGGTCGTACCACTGGCTGTCCGCCGCGCGCGGGACGCCCGTCGTGTCCTCGGTCATCTTCCCGGACCGCTTCCTCGTCTCATCCGGCGGCCGGTGGCCGCGCGCCGGCCCGTGGCGGGGTGTAGAGGTGCTCGCCGACGCGCTTGACCAGCCGTGCCATCTCGTAGGCCACCAGGCCGATGTCGGCGGTCACGGCCGTCAGGAGGGCGAGGCAGGTGCCGTCCCCGGCGGCGGCGACGAACAGGAAGCCTTCGTCCATCTCGACCATCGTCTGGCGCACTCCACCGGCCCCGAAGTGCCGGCCCGCGCCCTTGGCGAGGCTGTGGAAGCCGGAGGCGACCGCCGCGAGGTGCTCGGCGTCCTCGCGTCCGAGGCCGCCGGAGGCTCCGACGGCGAGTCCGTCGTTGGAGAGCACCACGGCGTGCCGGACGTCGCCGACGCGGAGCACCATGTCGTCGAGCAGCCAGTCGAGTTCACCGGATCGCCGGCCGGTCCTCGTACTCGGTTCCTGGATCATGCGGGGTCTCCTTCGGTGCTGTGCTTCACGGGACCGGGACCGGGACCGGCACCGCGGCCGGAGGGCCTGCCGCCGCCGCGTACCCAGCCGTCGCGGTAGGCCGCCATGCGGTCCCGTACGAGTTCGGGGGTGCGGTCGTCCCGGCCGTCGTGCCGCGCGGGCCCGGGCGTTTCCCGGCGGCCGTCGCGCAGTTGGGGGGCGAGGCTGGCCTGTCGTACGCGGCGTGGGAGGTCGCCGGAGCCGGCGGGCTCCTCCTCCGGGCGGTGCAGTCGCAAGGCGGCGACTCCTGGGGGTCGGTTCGCGGCGGTGCCCCGCGCGGTGTCGGTGGTGCGGTCCGGCGGGCCGTAGCCGGTGTCCGCCATGGCGAGGGTGCCTTCCGCCGGGTCGGCGACCGGAGCCACCAGGGCGGGCCGGTCGTCCGGTGCGGGGACGGCCTCGTGGCGCGCGATGCCGTCGGGCCTCCGCGCGGAGGCATGCTCCTCGTGCCGTGTCTTCGGTGCCGTCCCGCCGCCGGGACGTTCCGTCGCGCCGTCGTCCAGCAGGACGGTGGGGAGCAGGACGACCGCGGTGGTGCCGCCGTACGGAGAGGCCCTCAGGTGCACCTTGACGTCGTGCCGGGCGGCGAGCCTGCTGACCACGAACAGGCCGAGCCGGTCGCTGTCGAACAGGTCGAGCGCCTCGGACTCGGTGATGCGGCGGTTGGCCTCGGCGAGGGTCTCCTTGCCCATGCCCAGCCCCCGGTCCTCGACCTCGACGGCGTAGCCGTTGCCGACGGGTTCGCCGGTGACGCGTACGCGCGTGTGGGGCGGTGAGAACTGGGCGGCGTTCTCGATGATCTCGGCGAGGAGGTGGGTGAGGTCGGCGACGGCCGCGCCGACGACGGACGCCTCGGAGAGCTGCCGTACCTCCACGCGGGCGTAGTCCTCGACCTCGGACACGGCCGCGCGCACCACGTCGGTGAGCGGGACGGGCATGCGCCAGGCGCGGCCCGGTGCCGCTCCGGAGAGGATGATCAGGCTCTCCGCGTGGCGCCGCATCCGCGTGGTGAGGTGGTCGAGGCGGAAGAGGTCGCTCAGCTCGCCGGGATCGTCGGAGCGGCGCTCCATGCTGTCCAGGAGGCTCAGTTGCCGGTGGACGAGGATCTGGCTGCGGCGGGCGAGATTGACGAAGACGCCGGAGATCCCGCCGGCCAGTTCCGCGCGCTCAGCGGCGGCGCGCAGCGCGGCGCGGTGCACCGTGCCGAGGGCCTCGGCGACCTGGCCGGTCTCGTCCTGGGCGGGCGGCCCGGACGGGGCCTCCGCGCGGATGTCGATCTCCCCGCCCGAGCGCAGTTTCCGCATGGCCTCGGGGAGTTTGCGGCGGGCGATCTCCAGGGCGTCGTTGCGCAGGCCGACCAGCTCGACCACGAGCCCCCGGCCGATGCGTACGGAGACGACGAGCGACGCGACGACGGCGGCGAGGCCGAAGAGCACGGCGGCGCCGGCCGGGGTGAGCAGTCCGCGGGTGAACGGGCCGGCCCGGTGGGTGGCGCCGGCGGCCGCGTCGGTCCCGACGCCCCGCATGCCGTCCCGCACGCGCGCGTGCGCCGTGTCCCAGGTGTCCCGCGGAACCGCTTGGGCGGCCCGGGCGCCGGGGCCGGCGACGAGGATCTCGTCCTCGGCGGTGCGGAGGACGGCGTAGGCGCGGCTGTCGGCGAGGGCACGCCACTCGGTGCGGGCGGGGTCGCGCAGGTCGGCGACGGCGGAACCGGTGAGTGCGCGGCGCAGTTCGACGGCCCCGGTGAACAGGCGCAGCCGTTCACCGCCGAGACTGCCGTGCAGCCGGGCACTGGCCAGGATCGCGTCCTCCTGGGCCAACGCCTCCCCCGCGCGGGAGAATTCGAGCAGCACGCGCGCGTCGGAGCCGAGTTCGGCGTCCTGGATGCCGGTGAGGGCGCCGCCGACGCCGAAGGCCGCGGAGACGGTGCTCGTGTACTGGTCGTAGGTCTGCGTCCAGCCCGCACGGCCTTCGCTCAGTGCCGTCCGCAGCGGGCCCAGCCGTTCGGCCGCGGTGACGAAGGCTTCGAGGCGGCCGGCCACCGCGCGGGGCAGTTCCTCGCCGTCGGCCACGGTCCGGTGCTCGCCCAGCCGCAGTTCCGCGACCGCCCGGTCGGTGCGCCGCGCGAGTTCCGTCAGGTCGTCGGAGCGTACCGCCGAGGTGTCGGTGGCGCGGCGCACCGCGACCGCGCGTTCGGCCTGGAGGGCGGCGACGGCGGCGGAGAGCGGGGCGCGGACCGCGGCGTCCACGCGCTGGACCTGACGCAGCCGGGAGACGTCCTGGGCGGTGGTCACGGTGGCGTACGCCCACAGGGCGAGCAGGGAGACGACCGGCACCATCAACAGGCAGATGATCTTGGCGCGCACGGTACGAGGACCGCCGAACCGGCGCCCCACATGCGTGGGTGCCGTGCCCGGGGCCGGATCACCCAGGGGGTTCGGGCCTTCGTCGGCCGGTGGTCCGGCGTGCGCGCGCCGGCCGCGCGCGGGAGGCGGGGGCGGCACCTCCGCGCGGGCTGTCGGGATCCTCCGGGATGTGCGCATGGACTCCTCGCTCGGGAGTGGTGCGTGGGACGGGCCACAACGGTCGTCGGCGCCGCGGGGCGCGGTCAGTGGGCGGTGTGCCCGGCCGGGCGCTGGGCCGAGGCGGACGCCTCGCGCTCCCCGGCCGTCGGCGACAGCGCCACGAAGGCCGAGGTGATGAAGAGGTAGGACCCGAGACCGACGGCGAGCGGGAAGATGAACTGCATCGCCGTGGCGCCGGGCAGGGGTTCGCCGGAGGGCGTGACACGCACGCTCACCGCGAACATCCCCGTGTAGTGCATGCTGCTGACCGCGGCGCCCATGATCAGGGAGGCGAGGGTGACCGCGACGGGCGACCGGATGTTGAGCGCCGCCCACAGGGCCGCCGTGGCCGCGACGACGGCGATCAGGACGGAGAGGCCGACGAGCACCGGGGCGTAGCCCACCTCGCCGTGCAGCCGCACCGCCGCCATACCCAGGTAGTGCATGCTGGCGACGCCGAGACCGGTGGTGAGCCCGCCCAGCAGCAGCGCCCGGACCCGGTCGCGGCTGTGGCCGACGGCGAAGACGCCGGCGCACACGACGGCCATGGCGACGAGCAGGCCGGCGAGGGTGAGCGGCACGTCGTAGCGGATGTCGGTGCCGCTGACGGCGAATCCGAGCATGGCCACGAAGTGCATGGTCCAGATGCCCGTGCCGATCGCCGAGGCGGCGGTGAGCAGCCAGTTGCGGCGCGCGCTGCCGGTGGCGGCGAGCGCGCGGACGGTGCAGCGCAGTCCGAGGGCGGCGCCGGTGCAGGCCATCGCGTACGACAGCACGGGGGTAAGCCATCCCAGGGCGGCGTGGTCCAGGTGTCCCATGGCCCCGGGACGCTAGGGGGCGCGGGCGCGCGAAGGGGACGCGTTTCGAAAGCGGCTGAAATATGACGCAGCGGTGCGCCGGAACGACCGCGTCACGCTCGAACGTGCGCACAAGGGCGTAGTCCGTCCCGGTGAGGGATCATGCGGAGCATGAGCGACGACCACACACACGTCCAGGAGTTCTTCGCCGCGCGTGCCGCCGACTGGGACCGCCGCTTCCCCGACGACGGTCCGGTCTACGCCGCCGCGGTCGCCGAGCTCGGGCTGCGCGAGGGTGACCGGGTGCTCGACGCGGGCTGCGGCACCGGGCGCGCCCTGCCGCCGCTGCGTGCGGCCGTGGGGCCCTCGGGCGTGGTCCTCGGCGCGGATCTGACGCCGGCCATGCTGCGGGAGGCGGCACGGGCCGGACGGGACCGTGACGGGGCGCTGCTGCTGACCGACGTCGCCGTGCTGCCGCTGCGCCCGTCCGCGCTGGACGCCGTGTTCGCGGCGGGTCTGATCGCCCACCTGCCCGACCCGGCCGGCAATCTCCGGGAGATCGCGCGGGTGGTGCGGCCGGGTGGCGTGCTCGCGCTGTTCCATCCGGTCGGCCGGGCGGCGCTCGCCGCCCGGCAGGGCCGCACGCTCACCCCGGACGACCTCCGCGCGGAGCCGAATCTCCGTGCGCTGCTGTCCCGTTCGGGGTGGCGCATGACGTCGTACGTCGACGAGGACACGCGCTTCCTGGCGCTGGCCGTCCGCACGGACTGAGCGTCCGGCCACCCGCCGGGCGCCCGGTCCGGGTTCCGCACCGGGCCGCTCCGAAGTCCCGGTACGGGGTGACTCCCGGGTCCGCCGGCCGGTGGCCGCGCCTGCCGGACCGCTCCGTGAGCTCTGCCGTCCGGGCGAGCAGGGCCGGCCGGTGCGCGGAACGGCGCAGGTCCCGGAGTGCCGCACCGTGCCGCCCTCTTCTCCCGTCGAAGCCGCAACTCTACGTTGAACAGCAGGAGATGGACGTTCGGCGAGGACAACCGTGCCGGGGAAAGGTGGACCGCATGTGGGGAAGGGTTCGGGGGATCGGGAGCAGAGTGATCGGCAGGTGGCGCGCGGAGGAGCGGGCCGGTCGGGAAGAGCGTCCGCACAATCTTTTCGAGGCCGCCGCGGCGTACGTCTCGGCCTGTGCGGAGGACGATCAGGACCGGATCGACGAGGCGGCCGGCTGGGTGTCGCCGGAGGCGCTGTCGTTCGGGGTGAACGAGCTGGCGTGCCGGGCGGTGATCACGCTCGCGCGGGAGCGGGACGAGTCTCCGGGGACGGTCGCGCGGGCGCTGCTGGGTCTTCCGGCCGCCTGAACCGTCCGCCGGTACGTGGTCGATTCGCCCCGTCCGGCCGGAAACCTGCAGCTCCGGGCATGGCTGCGGGGGTCGTGACAAGCGGCTCGGGGTCGGCATAGGGTGCGCGCCGGTGGACGAAGCGATGGGGAGGCTGGGATGGCCGGGACGGACGAGGAAGCCGTCGCCGCCGCGGACGACGCGCTCTATGTGCTCACGGCGGCGCTGCTGACGCCGGCGAAGTTCCCGAGCGTGCTGGGCGACGACTACCCGGAGGCGTGCGCGGCGCTCGGCCTTCCGCCCCTCGCCGACGGGTACGGGCTGGTGCTCGGCCAGGACGGCGAGGGCGCCCGGTGGACCGTCGTCGTCGACGACGTCTCGCTGGTCGCCGTCGCGATCGCGTCCTGGGACTGCGGGATGGAGCACGATCTGTCGCCGGACGAGCGCACGGTCGTCGCCGCGCTGCCCGGCTGGCCCCTCGCGGTGGCCGTCGCGGCGCCGAACGTGCCCGCGCCGCACGATCCCGGCCCGGACGTCACGGACGGGCCCCCGCTGGCCCCGCCGGACGCCGGGGCCTGGGGACCGGCCCAGCGCCGGCTGGGTGCCGACGAGATCGCGCTGCAGTGGGCGGTCTGGCGGGAGCAGGTCGACGACGCGGCGTTCCCGGCGCCGGGTGGTCCGGCCCGGGCGGCCGACGACGCCGAGGGGTCCGCGGAGGAGCCCGCGGAGGACGGCCGGACGGAAGAAGCGGGCGGCCGGACGGACGGGCGGCCGGGGCACGGAGGGATCCGGCGGGTGCTGGCGGAGGCACGCGCGTACGTCGACTCGGCGCCGCCGCTCGGCCGGGTCCGCTCGTCCTTCGCCCCGGGTGGCGCGCGCACCCTGCGTGCCGACGGCCCCGGCTGGTCGCTGGTGGCCCGGACCGACGACATCGCGTTCGTCCTGCTCGACGACGAACCCGGCGAGGTCCTGCCGGTGGGCCGGGGCCCGGAGCTGCCGGGCCTGCTCGAAGCGCTCGACCGGATGGCCGTACGGCCGCTCTGAGCACACGCGGCTTCGAGAAGGGCCAGGGGTGACGGACGTCAGCGTGTGTTGAAACCCCACGTGTGGACGCCGTTCCATAGGGCGCCGACCCATCGATGACGGCGAGGGTGGGCCCTCACCATGGGGCAGTTCCGCGATCGACCTCATGTCCCCCTTCCCCTGCTCGTCCTCTCGGAGGCCGTCATGCGCCCCTCCCGTGGCGTTCCCTTGCTCGTCGCCGTCCTCGCCGCGGCCGCCCTCACCGCTCCGACTCCGGCCGGCGCGGCCGGGGACGGTCACTGCGCACGCCAGGAACGCGTGCGTGTGCCGGGCGCCGCCCATCAGCGCAGTGCCTGTCTCGCCGATCTGACCACGGCGGGGCTGGCCGGTACGCCGTACACCGACATGGCCGACCAGGCGGGGCTGACCGCCGCGGCCACCCGGTCGCCGTCCGGCGTGCCCGGAGTGCAGATCGACGGCTACTTCCCGGACTCGTCCCGCTTCAACAACACCCACGGCTGGCGGCACGACGCCCAGTTCGTGATCCGGCTGCCCGACCGCTGGAACGGCGGGCTGGTCGTCACCGGGGCGCCCGGCAACCGCAAGCAGTACGCGACCGACAAGGCGATCTCCGACCAGGTACTGGCGCGGGGCTACGCCTACGCGGCGACCGACAAGGGCAACAGCGGCGTCGACTTCCACCGTGACGGCAGGCGGCCCGGTGATGCGGTCGCCGAGTGGAACGCGCGCACCGCACAGCTCACCCGCGCCGCCCGGCGCGCGGTGGCCCAGCGCTACGGGCACGCCCCGCGCCGCACCTACATGACCGGCGTCTCCAACGGCGGCTACCTCACCCGCTGGCAGCTGGAGAACCACCCGGAGCTGTACGACGGCGGGGTGGACTGGGAGGGCACCCTGTGGGCCGCCGAGGGGCCTCACCCGCTGCTCTCCCTTCCCGTGGCGGTGGCCCGGACGTACGGCAGGGCGACCGACGAGGACATGTACGCGGCGGGCTTCGCACGCGGGTCCGAATTCCTGTGGCCGTACCACGAGAAGGTCTACTGGGGACTCACGCAGAAGATCTACCGCGCCGAGTTCGACCCGGACTACGACCCGGGCTGTCCCGGCCCCTCCGCCGGGCCGACGACGGAGCAGATCCTCGCGCCGTGCCCGTCCGACGCCGCCTACGACTACGCCTCGCGCCCCGCATCCGTGCACCGTGCCGTGGAACGCGTGGCGCTCACCGGGCGGATCGGGCGGCCGATGATCACCCTGCACGGCGATCTGGACGCGCTGCTGCCCAAGTCCGTCGACTCCGATGTGTACGACGACATGGTCGAGGCGAGCGGACGCGGGCGGATGCACCGCTACTACACGGTGCCGGGCGGGACGCACGTCGACGGGCTGTACGACACTCATCCGGACCGGCTGCGGCCGATCCTGCCCTGCTACCGCTCGGCGTTCGACGCCCTGGTCGCATGGGTGGAGCGCGGAGTCGCGCCGCCCGCCGACCGGACGGTCGGCGGGCCCGCGGACGGCGATGTGGTCGACTCCTGCGCGCTGGGCTCCGGTGAGGCGGTGACGCCGTAGCGCCTCAGCGGCCCAGCTCCTTGCGCGAGACGCGGCGCAGCCTGCGCCGCTGTGCGGGGTCCAGGGCGAGGTACGCGGCGGCCGGGACTCCCAGGACTATCAGGAGCGCGGCCCACCAGGGCAGCCAGATGAGCAGGATCAGTCCGGCCGCCACACCCCCCGCGGCGATCTTGGCGTTCTTCGACATGAGTGTCGCCTCCTTCGCGGCCATTGCCGCTCTCTGCCGTGAGAACGGGCCCGCGCCCGCGGCGGTTCCGGACCCCGACCCTGAGACGTCCCTGAGGAACGACCCCTAAGGTCTTCGAGAGCCCTTCGTGGGGCGCCCCGGCGGGGGGGCCCCCCCACCCCCACAACGGGTCCCGGCGCCCACACCAACCAGACCCCCGGGGCGTGTTAACCAATAACAAACCCCCCGACCATAGAGTGTGTGGGGTTTGGGGGTGGGG
>NZ_JBHWHX010000019.1:0-47169 GCF_042732315.1 Streptomyces sp. NPDC059787 | reverse complement strand
CCTACATGAGATATAAACACTCCTTTATTCCGGGGTTGCTTTTGTTGTCTTTTCGATACTGCCAGTTGGTTTTTCGCTTGGCGGTCGGGGGCCGGGGGGGGGGGCCCCCCACGACACGCCTTCACGGTGACCCGTCTCACAGCACAGGCATACCCGGTCGGCGCCGCCCGTGCTGTACCCTCGGCGACTCCGGCTTCACTAGTCAAGTTTGAGGAATCCTGTCATAGCTGCGCAGACGACTCCCCCGGCGCCCTCCTCCGCACACTCCGAACTGGCCGGCTGTCCGGCCGTATTCGTACCGGACGACCCCGCCCGCACCGGCCGGGTCGCGTTCTGGCGGCCCGACGGCTCGCCTCCCCCGGCCGTGGACACGGACACGGCGTCGGCCGAGGACCTGACCGTCGTGATGCCCGGCGACGACGGGATCGAGGCGGTGCGTGTGCCCGCCACCGTACTGCCGGTACGTGACGCGCTCCCGTTGCTCACGCGTGCGCGGGCCGGTGGTGCGGGGCACCGGGCCACCCGGTTCTGGGGCGCCGCCGCCGTGCACGCCCTGCACCTGGTGGCGCGCGGGCTGCTGCTGCCCGGCCTCTCCCCCGCCGACCACGACGCCTGGCGCGTCGGTCCGCTGGACGCGGAGGACGTCGAGGCGATCCGCCGGCTCGCCGCCGCGATGCCGCCGGAGGCGCACGCGACGCCGCTGGACGGCACCGGGCCGCCGCGGCTGCCCGACCCCGAACGGCTGCTGCGCGCCTTCCTCGACGCGGTCGCCGACACCCTCCCCCGCTCCCCCGCCGCCCGCCTCGCGACCGGCACCGCCGCCTTCGCGGTACCGGAGCCGCAACGACTGCCCGCACTGCGGACCTGGGCCGCCGACATCGCCGCCGGCCACGACGCCGGCGTACGGCTGTCGCTGCGGATCGAGGCGCGCGGGCTCACGGACGCGGCCGACACCGCGGACGTGTCGTTCCGGGCCGTCCTCCAGATGCACGGCGTGAGCGACCCCGCGCTCGTCGCGGACGCCGGCGAGGTGTGGGCCGGGGCCTTCGACGCGGCCTTCGACTCCCGCGCGCGGATGGACGCCCTGCTCGCGCTCCGCCGCGCGGCGCGGGCCTGGGCGCCGCTCACCCCCTTGTTGTCGGCGACCGTGCCGGACGCGGTGGACCTCGCGGAGGAGGAGATCGCCGAACTCCTCGGCGACGGCGGCCGGGTGCTCGCCGGTGCGGGCGTCGACGTGCACTGGCCCAGGGAACTGGTCCGCGAACTCACCACCCGCGCGGAGGTCGGTCCCGCCGACGACGAGCCGGGGCCCGGAAGGGCCGGGTTCGCGGACGGGCCGTCGTTCCTGTCCGCCGACGCGCTGCTCGCCTTCGACTGGTGGTTCGCCCTGGGCGACCGACGGCTCACGCGCGAGGAACTGGACCGGCTGGCCGAGGCGAACCGCCCCCTCGTACGGCTGCGCGACCAGTGGGTCCTGATCGACCCGCGGGAACTGGCCCGGGCCCGTGCGCGCCAGGACCGCAAGATCACGCCGGTCGACGCGCTCGGCGCGGCCCTGACGGGCTCCGTGGAGGTCGACGGCGGCCGGATCGAGGTCCGGCCCACCGGGTGGCTGGCGGCCCTGCGGGACCGCCTCGCGGACCCCGAGGCGCAGGAGCCCGTCGAGCAGCCCGCCGCGCTCGCCGCCACGCTGCGGGACTACCAGCGGCGCGGCCTGGACTGGCTGGCCCGGACGACCTCCCTGGGCCTGGGCTGCTGTCTCGCCGACGACATGGGGCTCGGCAAGACCATCACCCTGATCGCCCTGCATCTGCACCGCCAGACCGATCCGGAGTCCGCGGGCCCCACTCTCGTGGTCTGCCCGACCTCCCTGATGGGCAACTGGCAGCGGGAGATCGAGCGTTTCGCGCCCGGCACCCCGGTGCGCCGCTTCCACGGCACGCGGCGGACGCTGGACGACCCGGCCGACGGAGAGTTCGTGCTCACCACGTACGGCACCATGCGGCTGGACGCCTCCCGGCTCGCCGGGGTCCCCTGGGGCATGGTCGTCACCGACGAGGCCCAGCACGTGAAGAACCCGTACTCCTCGACGGCCCGTCAGCTGCGTTCCATCGGCGCACGCGCACGCGTGGCGCTCACCGGCACACCGGTGGAGAACAACCTGTCGGAACTGTGGGCGATCCTCGACTGGACGACTCCCGGCCTGCTGGGCCGGCTCGGCACCTTCCGACGGCGGTACGCGGACGCCGTCGAGGGCGGCCAGGACCCGGCCGCGGCGGAACGGCTGGCCCGTCTGGTACGGCCGTTCCTGCTGCGCCGCCGCAAGTCGGACCCCGGGATCGCGCCCGAGCTGCCGCCCAAGACGGAGACCGATCACGCGGTGTCGCTCACCCAGGAGCAGACGGCGCTGTACGAGGCCGTGGTGCGCGAGGCGATGGCCGAGATCGAGGGCGCCGGCAGCATGGCGCGGCGCGGGCTGATCGTGAAGCTGCTGACCGGCCTGAAGCAGATCTGCAACCATCCGGCGCAGTTCCTCAAGGAGGAGCGGCCGGTGGTCGCCGGCAGGTCCGGGAAGCTGGAGCTGCTGGACGAACTCCTCGACACGGTCCTCACCGAGCGGGCCGGCGTCCTGGTGTTCACGCAGTACGTGCGGATGGCGCGGCTGCTGGAACGGCATCTGGCCGCGCGGGGCGTGCCGACGCAGTTCCTGCACGGCGGCACGCCGGTCGCCGGGCGTGAGGCGATGGTGCGCCGCTTCCAGGACGGCGAGGTCCCGGTCTTCCTGCTGTCGCTGAAGGCGGCGGGCACCGGGCTGAACCTCACCCGCGCGGAGCACGTCGTGCACTACGACCGCTGGTGGAACCCCGCCGTCGAGGCGCAGGCGACGGACCGCGCGTACCGCATCGGCCAGACCCGGCCGGTGCAGGTGCACCGCATCATCGCCGAGGGGACCATCGAGGACCGCATCGCCGGGCTGCTGGAGCGCAAGCGTGAGCTGGCCGACGCGGTGCTCGGCTCCGGTGAGGCGGCGCTCACCGAACTGACCGACGCCGAGCTGGCGGAGCTGGTCGAACTGCGAGGGGGACCGCGATGACCCGGTACGACGGTGACGAGGCCGGCACTGAGCGCACCTTCGCCGCGCTGCCGCCCGCGCGGGGGCGCGGTTTCGCGCAGAGCTGGTGGGGCCTGGCCTGGCTGACGGCTCTGGAGGGTACGGCGCTGGACTCCGGGCAGCTCAAGGCGGGCCGCGGGCTGGCACGCGCGGGCGCGGTCGGCGCGGTGTCCGTACGGCCGGGGCGCATCACGGCGGTCGTACAGGACCGGGACCGTACGGCCCACCGCGCGGACGTGCTGCTGCAGGAGCTGTCCGGGGAGCAGTGGGACCGGTTCCTGGCCATGACCGTGGAGCGGGCCGGGCATGTGGCGGCGCTGCTCGACCGCGAGATGCCGACGCACCTGGTCGAGGACGCGGAGCTGGCCGGGGTCGAACTGCTGCCGGGTCTGGGCGATCTGGAGCCGGAGTGCGACTGCGGCGCCTGGGACCACTGCGGTCACACGGCGGCGCTGTGCTATCAGGTGGCCCGGCTGCTGGACCAGGACCCGTTCGTCCTGCTGCTGATGCGGGGGCGGGGCGAACGCGCCCTGCTGGACGCGCTCCAGGCCCGGGGCGACGCGTCCGCCGGGCGGCCCGCCCAGGGACCGGAAGGCGTGGACGCGGCCGAGGCGTACGCGGCCGGTGACATCCTGCCGTCGCTGCCGGCCGCCCCCGCCCTCCCCGCGGAGCCGGGGGTTCCGCCGTCACTGGACACGGAGGCGGAGCCCGCGGCCGGGATCGATCCGCCCGCGCTGGAGTTCCTGGCCGCCCGGACCGCCGTACAGGCCCACCGGCTGCTGGCCCGGGCACTCCAGGACGGGCACGAACGGCAGCCCGTGGAACCGGAGCCGGCCGTCGCGCGGGACGCTGTGCGGCTGGCCGCCGGGGAGCCGGACCGCACGGTGACGGAGCGGCTCGCCGAGGGGTCGGGGCGCGGCCGGGAAGGGCTGGCCGTGGCGGTACGGGCCTGGCAGCGCGGCGGTACGGCGGCCCTCGCCGTGCTCGACGAGGAGTGGACCGTGGACGGCGAACGGCTGGCACGCGCGCGTGCCGCCCTCGACTCGGCGTGGGACGAGGACGAACGGCCGGTGCTCCGGGCCCGGGCCAACCGGTGGACGGTGGCCGGCGCACCCGTCCAGCTGCGCCTGGGCCGTGAGGGCCGCTGGTGGCCGTACCGCAAGGAACGCGGCCGGTGGGTCCCGGCAGGGGATTCCTCCCAGGACCCGGCGACGGCCCTGGCCACGGCGGAACGCACACCCGAAAGTTAGCCACCGGCGAGATCGTCGCCACGCCGGAACCACGGCCGGCCCCGGCGGCCGTACCGCAAGGAACAGGGTCGCCGGGCCCGGCAGGAGTTCCCGCAGGGATCCGGTGGCGGCCTCTCCGGGGAGTGACCGTGTCCCGTGCGGTGCCGTCAGGGCAGTTCCACGTCGCCCAGGGACGGCAGGAGCGACTCCAGGCCGCTCGGGAGCTCGGACGGCAGCTCCGTGGGAAAACCGGAGGGGAGGCGGCTCTGGAGACCGCTGGGCAGCTCGGAGGGGATGCCCAGCGACGGATCGGGCGGGCCGCCGGTGCCCGTGCTGCTCTCGGTGGGCTCCTTGTCCGGCGAGTCGTCGTCACCCGTGGCCATCAGTACGACGAGGGACACGGCCGTGATGGCGACGACAACGGCGAGCAGAAGGAGCACGAGCCTGCGCCCGCCGGGAGGGCGGGGCGGCGGCGCGCCGTCGTTCGCGGGTGGTCCGAAACTGCCGCCGTCCGGCGGCCGGGGCGGTACGGGTGGCATGGCCATACACACCATGGTCGCCGCGCACACGGGGTCCGCGCGAGGACACCGCGCGGAAGTTGATACGGACTCAGGGCACGGGCGCCATGCCGACGGCGTACCCCACGTGGAACGCGCGCCCGGAACAGTAACGTCCTCGCGGCGGGCCCGACCCGTACCACTCGCGTGCGCCACACGGTCGTACCGCGCGAGGGCGCGCCTGCGGGATGCGTACCGGGCCGGCTGGGGCCGCGCCATCGCGCGGGACGTCGCCGCCGGAAGGTCGGCCCGGATACGTGCCACCGCGCGCATGATTCCGCGCGCGGTCGGCGCGTCGGCCACAACCGGGTGCGAACCACACGGGGGCGCGGTCGTCCCGGATGCGTGCGCGAGGGCGTGCCCGTCCCGTGGCAGGGGCGGGGCGGGCACGCCCTCGCGGTCGGGGTTCAGCCCCGGGCGCCCAGCAGGTGGTCCATCGCCAGCTGGTCGAGGCGCTCGAAGGCCATGCCCCGCGCGGCGGCCTCGTCGACGTCGAAGTCCTCGAAGGCGGACCGGTCGTCGAGCAGGGCCTGGAGGCCGTCGGCCGCCGTGGGCTGGGCCAGCTGGTCCAGCCGGGCCGCGCGCAGCGCCTCCTGCACCTCCGGGTCCGCGCGGAACGCGGCCGCGCGCTCCTTGAGGATCAGGTAGTTGCGCATGCAGCCGGCCGCCGAGGCCCACACGCCGTCGAAGTCCTCGGTCCGCGGCGGCTTGAAGTCGAAGTGCCGCGGGCCCTCGTACCCGGCCGACTCCAGCAGGTCGACCAGCCAGAACGCGGCCCGCAGGTCGCCCGCGCCGAAGCGGAGGTCCTGGTCGTACTTGATGCCGGACTGGCCGTTGAGGTCGATGTGGAAGAGCTTGCCGGCCCACAGCGCCTGCGCGATGCCGTGCGGGAAGTTCAGCCCGGCCATCTGCTCGTGGCCGACCTCCGGGTTGACGCCGTACAGCTCCGGGCGCTCCAGGCGCTCGATGAACGCCAGGGCGTGGCCGATGGTGGGCAGCAGGATGTCGCCGCGCGGCTCGTTCGGCTTGGGCTCGATGGCGAAGCGGATGTCGTAGCCCTGGGAGGTGACGTACTCGCCGAGCAGGTCGAAGGCCTCCTTCATGCGGTCGAGGGCGTCCCGCACGTCCTTGGCGCCACCGGACTCGGCGCCCTCACGGCCGCCCCAGGCCACATAGGTCTCGGCGCCGAGCTCGGCCGCGAGGTCGATGTTGCGGATGGTCTTGCGGAGCGCGTAGCGGCGCACGTCGCGGTCGTTGGCGGTGAAGCCGCCGTCCTTGAACACCGGGTGGGTGAACAGGTTGGTGGTGGCCATCGGCACCTTCATGCCGGTGTCGTCCAGCGCCTGCCGGAACCGCTTGATGTGCTCCTCCCGCTCGCTGTCGCTCGAGCCGAAGGGGATGAGGTCGTCGTCGTGGAACGTGACGCCGTGGGCGCCCAGCTCGGCCAGGCGCCGCACCGACTCGACCGGGTCGAGGGCACGCCGCGTGGCGTCACCGAAGGGGTCCCGTCCCTGCCAGCCGACGGTCCACAGTCCGAAGGTGAACTTGTCCTCGGGGGTGGGCTGGTAGTTCATGCCGCGGCTCCTTGCTCGCTGAGACCATTTCGTCATGGCGCTTTACAAATTAGTATGCAGGAACATTTCTGGGAAGAGACACACCCCGCCGAGTCGCGGAAGTGGGTCGCAGAAGAGGGAGAGACCGATGTCAGCAGCCGAGGGTCCGCTCGTCGTCGGCGTGGACACATCCACCCAGTCCACCAAGGCGCTGGTCGTCGACGTGGCCACCGGCCGGGTCGTCGCGAGCGGCCAGGCACCGCACACGGTGACCTCGGGTGCGGGCCGGGAGAGCGATCCGCGCCAGTGGTGGGACGCCCTGTCCGAGGCGCTGCGCCAGTGCGGCGAGGCGGCGCACGAGGCCGCCGCGGTGTCGATCGGCGGGCAGCAGCACGGCCTGGTCACCCTGGACGGGCACGGGAAGCCGGTCCGCCCGGCGCTGCTGTGGAACGACGTGCGTTCCGCGCCGCAGGGCCGCCGGCTGGTCGAGGAGCTGGGCGGCGCGAAGTTCTGGGCCGAGCGCACCGGAAGCGTGCCGGCCGCCTCCTTCACGGTCACCAAGTGGGCCTGGCTGGCGGAGCACGAGCCGGACGCGGTGCGCGCCACCAAGGCGGTCCGGCTCCCCCACGACTACCTCACCGAGCGGCTCACCGGGCAGGGCACGACCGACCGCGGCGACGCCTCCGGCACCGGCTGGTGGGCTTCGGGGACGGAGGCGTACGACGAGGAGATCCTCGCGCACGTGGGGCTCGACCCGGCGCTGCTGCCCCGCGTGGTGCGTCCCGGTGAGGTCGCCGGGACCGTGCGCGACGGCCACGACCTGCCGTTCTCCAAGGGGACCCTGGTGGCGTGCGGCACCGGTGACAACGCCGCCGCCGCGCTGGGCCTCGGGGTGCGTCCGGGCACGCCGGTGATGAGCCTCGGCACCTCGGGCACCGTGTACGCGGTGACGCAGCGCAGGCCGGCCGATCCGACCGGCACGGTGGCGGGGTTCGCCGACGCGCGCGGCGACTGGCTGCCGCTGGCCTGCACGCTCAACTGCACGCTGGCCGTGGACCGGGTCGCGGCGCTGCTGAACCTGGACCGCGAGGCCGTCGAACCCGGGCGCGGCGTCACGCTGCTGCCCTTCCTGGACGGCGAGCGCACCCCGAACCTCCCCGACTCCTCCGGTCTGCTGCACGGGCTGCGCCACGACACCACCGGCGGGCAGCTGCTCCAGGCCGCGTACGACGGTGCCGTGTACTCCCTGCTGGCCGCACTGGACCTCGTCCTCGACGAGGACGCCGACCCGTCGGCGCCCCTGCTGCTGATCGGCGGCGGCGCCCGGGGCACGGCCTGGCAGCAGACCGTACGGCGGCTGTCGGGGCGGGCCGTGCAGGTGCCGCAGGCGAAGGAGCTGGTCGCGCTCGGTGCGGCGGCGCAGGCGGCCGGGCTGCTCACCGGGGAGGACCCGGCCGCGGTCGCCCGGCGCTGGGACACGGCGGCGGGCCCGGTGCTGGAGGCCGTGGAGCGGGACGAGGAGACGCTGGCCAGGCTGGCCGGGGTACTCTCCGACGCGGCCCCGCTGCTGGGCCGCGGCACGGACACCGACTGACGACACCGCCGGCCCGGCACCGACGGGCAGGCACCCGCCTGCGGGTACGGCCCGCCGGACGCCGACCCGCCGGCCCGGACCGGCAGGCACCCACCTGCCGGCACCGACCGGCGGGCACGGACCGACCGGCACGAACCCGCGGGCACGAGCCGGCAGGCACCGGCCCGCCGACACGGACCGACCGGTGTCGACCGCCAGGTCGGCGACGACCGCAGAGACCGAGGAACGACGGAGGAATGAGCGCACCGCTGTACAAGGCCCGCCCGGCCGGTCCGGGGCGCGCGCTGCCCGACACCCAGCAGGGCATGCGCCGCCGCAACCTCTCGCGGGTGATGCACACCGTCAGCGCCGAGGGCCCGCTGTCCCGGGCCGCCGTCGCCTCCCGCATCGGCCTGACCCGCGCGGCGGTGTCCACGCTGGTCGACGAGCTCATCCGCTCGGGCCTGCTGGAGGAGCTGGGCCCCGAGCGGCCCGGACGTGTGGGCCGTCCCGGCTCGGCGCTCGCCGTCAGCGGGCGCGGCCCCGCGGGGATCGGCGCCGAGGTCGGCGTCGACCATCTCGCGGTCTGCGCGGTCGACCTGCGCGGACGGGTCCGGTCGCGGGCGGTGCGGCACGTCCCGAACCGGGACCGCTCCCCCGGGCCGGTGCTCGGGGAACTCACCGAGCTGACGGAGCGGGTCGTCGCCGAGGCGGAGGGCGAGGGCCTGTGGCCGGCGGGGCTCGCCGTGGCCGTACCGGGTCTGGTGGCGCGCGACGCCCGGACCGTCGTACGCGCCCCGAACCTCGGCTGGCTCGACACGGACCTCGGCGACCTGCTCCCGGCGGGCCTGCCGCTCACCGTGGCCAACGAGGCCAACTTCGGCGCCCTGGCCGAACTGTGGCTCGGCGAGAACACCCCGCGCGACTTCCTCCATGTGTCCGCCGAGATCGGTATCGGTGCCGCGGTCGTCGTGGACGGGCGGCTGCTGCACGGAAACCGCGGCTTCGCGGGCGAGCTGGGCCATGTACCGGTACAGCCGGACGGACCGGAGTGTGCCTGCGGCGGACGGGGCTGTCTGGAGCAGTACGCCGGTGAGGAGGCGGTGCTGCGCGCGGCCGGGCTGGAGCCGGGCGAGGACCGCGTCGGTCTCCTCGCGGGCCGCGCCGAGCAGGGCGACACGAACGTACGACGCGCCCTGGAGGACGCGGGAACGGCGCTCGGGATCGCCCTGACCGGGGCTGTCAATCTGCTGGACCCCGAGAGCGTGGTGCTGGGCGGAGCCCTGTCCGGGCTCGCGCCCTGGCTGCTGCCGTCGCTCCGCTCCGAGCTGGCCCGCCGTACCGCGGGGCCGGCCTGCCCCGTCTCCGTGTCCCCGCTGGGCCCCGAGGGCCCGCTGCTGGGCGCGGCGCACTCGGTGGTGCGGGGAGTCCTGGACGACCCGGCGGCGGTGGCCGAACGGGCCTGACCCGCGTGCCCCGGACCACGCGGGCCACGCGGACCACGCGCGTGAGCCTCTCCTCGGGTCCGCACGAAGTCGCGCAGGGCGTCGCTGCCGCCGGCGATCGCCTTCCGGCCGTCCCGGTCGCACACGAGGACGGGAACGCCGTACCAGGTCACGGGCTCATCGGCTGCCATGACATGATCGCGTGCCAGGTTCTCACCGGGGTTCCGGCGGTCTCGTCACCTCACCGCTCGATTACGAATCGCCCAACTCCTGGTGTCCGGACGTTGAGCAGGCAACGATGAGGGCATGACACCGGCGCAGCGAGCCATGGAGCGACTGCTCACCTGGCCCGATCTCACGGCCTGTCCGGCCGGTTGCGGTACGGGGCAGGCCCTCCGCACCGCCCGTGACGAGATCGTCCACTTCCACTCCGCGCGGGACGTGGACCTCCATCTCACCCGTCGCGCCATCCAGCGCTTCCACTACGACCTGGGCGGGTCGAGCGCGATACAAGTGGTCCCGAGTTCCGACTGGGTGACGGTGCATCTGGACTGCGCCACGGACGTGGACCTGCTGCTCAGCCTGGTGAGCGTCGCCCTCAAGGCGCACCAGAACAGGCCCCCGTCCGCGCCACCGGCACCGGCGGGGTGCAACTTCCACCGTGTCACCGTGCTCCCGCGCGACGCGGTGTCCGACCGCTGAACCACGCTCCGCGCGGTGACCTCACGGCCGCAGACCGCCGACGATGTCGGCGGTCGCCGTGAGGCCGCTGTGGATCGTGGGCGCGATGCTCGTGCTGGCCAGGTAGAAACCGAGCAGCAGACAGACCAGCGCGTGGGAGATCTTCAGCCCGCCGTTGCGCAGGAAGATCACCGCAAGGACCGAGAGCAGCAGCACCACAGAGATGGAAATGGCCATCGTCAACCTCCTCCGCCACATCCGTTTCGCGGCGTTCGGCCGCAAGTGTGGCGTAACAGAAGGTTCGTCCGGGCGGCTGACCTGTCCTCCGAACGTGTGGTGTCACACCCTCCGGCAGGCGTCGAGGAAGGATTCGAGCCCCGCGAGGTCGTCGGTGTTGAGGTGGTCGACGTCCGCCGCCACCAGTTCGCCCCAGAGCGCGTCGCGGGCGGGGCCCGGCAGGTCGGGGGTGGCCCAGAACCGCACCCGCTGCCCGCGCGCGTGGGCGGTGCCCACGATGTCGCGGAGTTTCCGGCGCTCGGTGTCGGGGAAGGCGCCGACGCCCCGCCAGGTGAAGTTGAGCGTCCAGTTGTCGCTGATCAGCGGGACGAAGGAGGCCGGTGCGGTGCTGCCGAGGTCGGTGAGCCGGCCGTCGTAGAAGGCGTGGCGCACCCGTTGGGCCTCCATGGGCGCGCGGGCCGCGCGGTCGCCGGAGATGACGGCGGTGACCGGTCCGGGCAGCACCCTGCCGTGGGCGTAGGTGGTGAACAGGTGCCGGTGGCGGCGCAGATGGCGGTCGAGTTCGAGGTAGGTGGACGTGCCCTCGGTCTTGATGTCGATCAGCAGCTGGAGCGACTTGCGGTGCCCGCGGTGGACCGAGCCGTGGTGGGCGCGGACCCGGGCGGCGAGCGGGTCGAGGTAGAGGGATTCGAGAGTGCGGGACGGGTCGAGGTCCTCGGGGTCGTGGGCGACGAGGAGTTGGTCGCCGACCAGGTAGATGTCGGCCTCGACGCTGCCGAAGCGGTGGTCGAGGGCGTCGAGGAGGGGACGGGGGTGCTCGTAGTCGTTGTGGGCGTGGGCCTGCCACAACGGGCGCGGCCGGTGCTTCTGTTCGCCGGCCAGTGCCTGCGTCGCAGGAAGGGCGACGGTACCGGCGAGGGCGGCGCCGAGGGTGGTGAGGGCTCTGCGACGGGTGGTGAGGGCCATGCTCTGCCTCCCTGGAAGGGCCGTACGGGACCAGGGAGAGTATGAGGTCCACGGGTGGCCGAAGAGCAGGGTGGTGCGGGGAGTTGGCCGATCCGCCGTCGGCCGTTCATCTCACCGGAGCGGGGCGCACGGAAGAAGCCCGCCCCCGAAGGGACGGGCTCCTTCCGTCGTTCGACCGGTCAGGGTGCTCTCAGATCGACCAGTTCCGCCAGCGCCTCGCGGTGGGCACCCGCCGTGCCGTAGGCGATCGAGTCGGCCTTGGCGCGCTTGAGGTGAAGGTGCACCGGGTGTTCCCAGGTCATGCCGATGCCGCCGTGCAGTTGCAGGGCCTCCTCCGCGGCCCGGACCGCGACGGACGCGGCGTAGGCCTGGGCGACGGTGACCGCCACACCGGCGTCCTCACCGGTCGCGAGCGCGTCGGCGGCATTGCGTGCGGCGGCGCGGAGGCTGACGACCTCCAGCCACAGCTGGGCGAGCCGGTGCTTGAGCGCCTGGAAGCCGCCGACGGGGCGGTTGAACTGCTTGCGGTCCTTCAGGTAGCGGACGGTCTCCGTCAGCGACCAGTCGGCGGAGCCGAGTTGCTCCGAGGCGAGCAGTCCGGCACCGGCCCGCAGGGCGCGGGGCACGGCGGTCCCCGCGTCGCCCAGCCTGCGTCCGGGCGCGCCGTCCAGGGTCACCCGGGCCACGGGACGGGTCAGGTCCAGGGAGACCTGCGGGGTGACGGTGACCGCGCCGGCCTCCACCGCGTACAGCCCGCCGTCGTCCGCCGGTACGAGCAGTACGTCGGCGACGGCGGCGTCCGCGATGCCGGTCAGCTCCCCGCGCAGTGCGCCGCTCTCCAGCCGTGCGGTGGTGAACGCGGCGCCGGGAGCGGTGTGCAGGCCGACGGCGAGGGCGCCGATACGGCGCCCGGACGCCAGCTCGGCGAGCAGGTCGCCGGCGTCCTCGCACACCAGCAGCGCCTCGGTGGCCACCACGGCGCTGGTCAGATACGGCACGGGGGCGACCGCGCGTCCCAACTCCTCCAGTACGACGGCGGCTTCGCGGTGGGTGGCGCCCTGGCCGCCCCGGTCCTCGGGGACCAGCAGACCGGCGAGGCCCATGCCGTCGGCGAGTGCCTTCCACAGGGACAGGTCGTGCGGGGCGTCCGACTCGGTACGGGCGATCACGCCCGCCGCGTCGCAGTGGTCGGTGAGCAGGTCCCGGACGGCGGCGCGCAGCGCCTCTTCCTCCTCCGAGTACAGAAGATCGCTCATCGGGCCAGGTCCTTCCATGCGACGTCCTTGTCGGTGCGCGGCTCGGCGGGCAGGCCCAGGACGCGCTCGGCGACGATGTTCAGCAGGACCTCGCTGGTCCCGCCCTCGATGCTGTTGCCCTTGGAGCGGAGGTAGCGGTAGCCGGCGTCGCGGCCGGTGAAGTCGACCAGTTCGGGGCGGCGCATGGTCCAGTCGTCGTACAGCAGGCCCTCCTCACCCCTCAGTTCCACCTCCAGGCCGCTGATCTCCTGGTTGAGGCGGGCGAAGGCCAGTTTCATGCCGGCGCCCTCGGGGCCGGGCTGTCCGGCGACGAGCTGCTGGCGCAGGCGTTCGCCGGTGAGCCGGGCGACCTCCGCCTCGACCCAGAGCTTCAGCAGCCGCTGGTGCAGGTCGTGGGTGCGCAGTTCCGGCCGTTCGCGCCAGGTCTTCGCGACCGGGCCGATCATGCCGCCCTCGCGGGGCAGCCGCATGCCGCCGATGGCGACGCGTTCGTTGTTCAGGGTGGTCTGCGCGACCCGCCAGCCGTCGCCGACCTCGCCGAGGCGGTGGGCGTCGGGGATGCGGACGTCGGTGAGGAAGACCTCGTTGAACTCGGCCTCACCGGTGATCTGGCGCAGCGGCCGCACCTCGACACCGGGGTCGGTCATGTCGCACACGAAGTAGGTGATGCCCCGGTGCTTGGGCACGTCCGGGTCGGTGCGGGCGATGAGGATGGCCCAGCGGGCGAGGTGGGCGCTGGACGTCCACACCTTCTGCCCGTTGACCACCCAGTCCTCGCCCTCCCGGACGGCACGGGTGCCGAGGGCGGCCAGGTCGGATCCGGCGCCGGGCTCGCTGAAGAGCTGGCACCAGACCTCCTCGCCGGTCCACAGGGGCTTCAGGAAGCGCCGTTTCTGTTCCTCCGTGCCGTACTGGAGGATCGTCGGCGCGGCCATGCCCAGGCCGATGCCGATGCGGCGCGGGTCGTTGTCGGGCGCTCCGGCGGCCTCCAGTTCGGCGTCCACGACGGCCTGGAGCGAGCGCGGGAGACCGAGTCCGCCGAGCCCTTCGGGGAAGTGCACCCAGGCGAGTCCGGCGTCGAAGCGGGCGCGCAGGAAGTCGAGGCGGCCGGTGCCGGCCGGCGGGTACGCGGACAGGAACTCCTGGGTGCGGCGGCGCAGTGCGGCGGCGTCGGTCATGCGGCGGCTCCGTTCTCCAGCGAGGGCAGCACGGCGACGCGCCCGGTGGTGACACCGTCGGCGACCCGCTGCACGGCGTCGGCGGCACCGGCGAGCGGCACGCGCTCGCTCACCAGCGGCTTGATCGCGCCCCGCGCGGCGAGTCCGGTGAGCTGCTCGTGGCAGTGCTGGACCAGCTCGGGGTTCTTGGTGTTGTACAGGCCCCAGTGCAGGCCGAGGATCGCGTAGTTCTTGACGAGGGCGTGGTTCAGGGCGGGGCTGGGGATGGACCCGCTCGCGAAGCCGACGACGACGATCCGGCCCTCGAAGGCGACGGCCTTGGCGGACTGCGCGTAGGCCTGGCCGCCCACGGGGTCGTAGATCACGTCGGCGCCCCGGCCGCCGGTGGCCTCCTTCACGGCGGCGACGACGTCCTGCTCGTGCCGGTCGATCACCACGTCGCAGCCCAGCTCGCGGGCGACGGAGGCCTTCGCCGCACCGCCGACCACGCCGATGACGGTGGCGCCCGCCGCCTTGCCGAGCTGCACGGCCGCGCTGCCGACGCCTCCCGCGGCGGCGTGGACGAGCAGGGTCTCGCCGGCCTCCAGACGGGCCCGTCGGTGCAGGCCGAACCAGCCGGTCTGGTAGCCGATGTGCAGGGCGGCGGCCTCGGCGTCGTCCAGCGCGTCCGGCGCGGGCAGCAGCGCGGCGGCGTCCGCGACGGCGTACTCGGCGAAGCCGCCGCAGGGCAGCGCGGGGTTGGCGATCACGCGGCGCCCGTCCTCGGTCTCGCCGCAGATCTCCACGCCCGGAGTGAACGGCAGCGGCGGCCTGACCTGGTACTGGCCCCGGCACATCAGCGCGTCCGGGAAGTTGATGTTGGCGGCACGCACCTTCAGCAGGACCTGCCCGTCACCGGGCGCCGGCCGCGCCACTTCCGCGAGGCGCATCACCTCGCCCGGCTCGCCGAGCTCGTGCACTTGCCATGCCTGCATGCGGGGCCTCCACGGGAGCGTGAACGTCGTGTTCGCCTGACCGGGTCCATCGCATACTAAGCGGTCGCTTGCCCACTGGGAAGAGACATCGGGAAGGGACACCGGAAAGGGAACGGTCCCGTCCGTCATCCCCGCTTGGGCCGCGCCCGCACATGCATCCGCTCCCCCTGCGCACCGAACAGGCTGAGGAACTCCACGGGCCCCTCCCCCGTCGACCCGAACCAGTGCGGCACCCGCGTGTCGAACTCGGCCGCCTCCCCCGCCACCAGCACGACGTCGTGTTCGCCGAGCACCAGCCGCAGCTTCCCCGACATCACGTACAGCCACTCGTAGCCCTCGTGGGTACGCGGTTCGGGCTCGAGCTTCCGCTTCGGTTCGAGCACCTTGTACGCCTGGAGCCCGCCGGGCTGCCGGGTGAGCGGCCAGAAGGTACGGCCGTAGCGCCGGATCGGCTCGGAGGCCCGGATGCGCGGATCGCCGACCGGTGGCGCGCCGACCAGTTCGTCCAGCGGCACCTGGTGGGCCTGCGCGATCGGCAGCAGCAGTTCCAGACTGGGTTTGCGCAGGCCGGACTCCAGCCGGGAAAGGGTGCTCACGGAGATGCCGGTCGCCTCGGACAGCGCCGCGAGGGTCACCTCCCGCTCCTTCCTGATCCTCCGCAGCCGGGGGCCCACTTCCGCGAGAACGTCGTCCGTAGTCATACCGGTATTGCAGGTTCGGCAAAGTCGTTTGTCAATGCGGCAGTGTCCGGGCGACTGTCGTGGTGGAGGTGGTCACGATGAACGAGACATTCGGGAACGAGGCGTACGACGTGGTCGTCGTCGGAGGCGGGGCGGCGGGGCTCTCCGCCGCGCTGGTGCTCGGCCGGGCCCGGCACCGCACGCTGGTCGTCGACGCGGGCGAGCCGCGCAACGCACCCTCGTCGCACATGCAGGGCTATCTGTCCCGGGACGGGATGGCACCGGCCGAGTTCCTGGCGCTGGGCCGGGAGGAGATCGCGCGCTACGGCGTGGAACTCGTCCGGGACCGGGTCACGGACGTCACCAAGGACGGGGAGGACTTCACCGTCGCACTCGACGCGGGACCGGCCGTACGGGCCCGGCGGCTGGTCGTCGCCACCGGGCTGAAGGACGAGATGCCGACGGTCCCCGGGGTCGCCGAGCGGTTCGGGCGGGACGTGTTGCACTGCCCGTTCTGCCACGGCTGGGAGGTGCGCGACGAGCCGTTCGGCGTGCTCGCGTCGAGCGCGACGAGCGTGCACCAGGCGCTGATGGTGTCCCAGTGGTCGAAGGACGTCACCTTCTTCCTGCACGAGGTCGCCGAGGAGGAACTGTCCGACCTGGACCTGCGCCGGCTGGCCGCCGCCGGGGTCGAGGTGGTGCCCGGCGCGGTCGCGGAGCTGGTGGTCGAGGACGACCGGCTCACCGGGGTGCGGCTGGCCGACGGCACCACCCGTGCCCGCTCCGTGCTCTTCGTCGGACCGCGCCCGGTGCCGCAGACGTCTTTGCTGGAGGAACTGGGCGCCGAGATGAACGAGACCCCGTTCGGCACGTACCCGGTGATCGACTCGACCGGCCTGACCACGGTGCCCGGCGTCTGGGCGGCGGGCAACGCGATCGGCTTCTCCGAGCAGGTGGTGCACGCGGCGAGCGGCGGCTACCGCGCGGCGGCCGCGATCGTCGGGGACCTGCTGATGACCGACCTGGACGCCGCGGTGAACGGGTAGGCGCCGGACGGCGGGGGTGTGGAGCGCCCGTCTCCGGAGCACTATGACTGCATGCTGCTGTCCCGGCTGGCCCGTGTGTCCCAGGAGGTCGCCGCCGCCTCGGCGCGGTCCCGGAAGATCGCCCTGCTCGCCGAGCTGTTCCGGGAGGCGGAGGCGGACGACGTGCCGGTCGTCATTCCGTATCTGGCCGGCCGGCTGCCGCAGGGCCGCATCGGGGTCGGCTGGAAGGTGCTGAGCCGTCCGGTCGCCCCCGCCGCCGAGCCGTCGCTGACGGTGCGCGAGGTCGACGCGCTGCTCACCAGGCTGGGCGAGGTGTCCGGTGCGGGATCGCGGGCCGAGCGGGCCCGGCTGGTCGGCGAGCTGCTGGGCGCGTCCACCGAGGACGAGCAGCGGTTCCTGTCCGGACTGCTCACCGGGGAGGTCCGGCAGGGCGCCCTGGACGCGGTCGCGGTGGAGGGGCTGGCGCGGGCGACGGGGGCGCCGCCGGCCGATGTGCGGCGGGCGGTGATGCTGGCCGGCTCGCTCCAGTCGGTGGCCGGGGCGCTGCTGGCGGACGGCCCCGGGGCGCTGGAGCGGTTCCGGCTGACCGTGGGCCGGCCGGTGCTGCCGATGCTGGCGCACAGCGCCTCCTCGGTCGCGGAGGCGGTGGAGAAGCTGGGTGCCTGCGCGGTGGAGGAGAAGCTCGACGGCATCCGCGTCCAGGTCCACCGCGACGGGGACACCGTGCGCGTGCACACCCGCACCCTCGACGACATCACCGACCGGCTGCCGGAAGTGACGGCGGCGGCCCGGGAGTTGCGGGGCGAGCGGTTCGTCCTGGACGGGGAGGTCGTCTCCTTCGACGAGGACGGCCGCCCCCGCTCGTTCCAGGAGACCGCCGGACGGGTCGGCTCCCGGGTGGACGTGGCCACGGCCGCCCGGGAGGTTCCCGTCTCCCCCGTCTTCTTCGACGCGCTCTCCGTCGACGGCCGTGATCTGCTGGACCTGCCGTTCACCGAGCGCCACGCGGAACTGGCCCGGCTGGTCCCGGAACCCATGCGGGTGCGGCGCACCCTCGTGTCGGGGCCCGGGGACCTGAGCGCGGCGGAGGGGTTCCTCGCCGAGACGCTGGAACGCGGCCACGAGGGTGTCGTGGTCAAGGGCCTGGACGGCCCCTACAGCGCGGGCCGGCGCGGCGCGTCCTGGCTGAAGGTCAAGCCCGTCCACACGCTCGACCTGGTGGTGCTGGCCGCCGAGTGGGGCCACGGCCGCCGCACCGGGAAGCTCTCCAATCTGCACCTGGGCGCCCGCACCGCCGACGGCGGCTTCGCCATGCTCGGCAAGACCTTCAAGGGCCTGACCGACGCGATGCTGGCCTGGCAGACCGAACGGCTGCGGGAGCTGGCGGTCGAGGAGAGCGGATACGTCGTGACGGTGCGCCCCGAACTCGTCGTGGAGATCGCCTACGACGGCCTCCAGCGCTCCACCCGCTACCCGGCCGGCGTCACGCTCCGCTTCGCCCGCGTGATCCGCTACCGCGAGGACAAGCGTCCCGAGGAGGCGGACACGGTCGAGACCCTGCTCGCCGCGCACCCCGGGGTACGGCCGTGAGGGGCGCCCGGAGCGCCGGGCTGCTGTTGTTCCGACACACCGGTCAGGGCCTTGAGGTGTTGCTCGGTCATATGGGTGGCCCGTTCTTCGCCCGGCGGGACAGCGGGGCGTGGACGGTCCCCAAGGGCGAGTACGACCCCGGCGAGCCGGCCTGGGAGGCGGCGCGCCGCGAGTTCCGGGAGGAGCTGGGGCTGCCGCCGCCGGAGGGGGAGGCGCTGCCGCTCGGGGAGGTCCGGCAGTCCGGGGGGAAGACCGTCACGGCCTGGGCGGTGGAGGCGGACCTCGATCCGGCGGCGGTCGTCCCCGGCACGTTCGCGATGGAGTGGCCGCCGAGGTCGGGACGGATCCGGGAGTTCCCGGAGCTGGACCGGGTGGCGTGGTTCCCCCCGGACCGGGCCCGTGAGGTGATCGTCGGCGCGCAGACCGCGTTTCTCGACCGCCTGGCGGAGCACTCGCCCTGAGGAGACCTCCCGCGTTGCGCCGCCCACCACCGCGCGGGAAGGTCGAGAAGCACAGCCCGCCCCAGGGAGGTCAGCGATGCACATCGCCACGGTGAACCCGGCGAACGGCGAGACGGTCAAGACGTACCACCCCATGGACGAGGAGGAGATCGGGCACCGGATCCAGCTCGCGGAGGCCACGTTCCGGACGTACCGGACGACGAGCTTCGAGGAGCGTGCCCGTCTGATGCACCGGGCCGCCGAGATCCTCGACGAGGACCAGGAGACCATCGGCCGGGTGATCACCACGGAGATGGGCAAGCCGGTCAAACAGGCCCGCGCGGAGGCGGCCAAGTGCGCCAAGGCGATGCACTGGTACGCCGACCACGCGGCGGAACTCCTCGCCGACGAGGAACCCGACGCCTCCGACGTGAAGGACTCCGGCGCCTCCCGGGTCCTGGTGCGCTACCGGCCGCTCGGCCCGGTGCTCGCCGTGATGCCGTGGAACTTCCCGCTGTGGCAGGTGGTGCGGTTCGCCGCGCCCGCGCTGATGGCGGGCAACGTGGGCCTGCTCAAGCATGCCTCGAACGTGCCGCAGACCGCCCTGTACCTGGAGGACCTGTTCCACCGTGCGGGCTTCACCGAGGGCTGCTTCCAGACCCTGCTCATCGGCTCCGCCGCGGTCGACGACATCCTGCGGGACGAGCGGGTGAAGGCGGCCACCCTCACCGGCAGCGAGCCCGCGGGCCGCGCGGTCGCCTCCACCGCCGGGGAGATGATCAAGAAGACGGTGCTGGAGCTGGGCGGCAGCGACCCGTTCGTGGTCATGCCCTCCGCCGACCTGGACCGGGCCGCCGAGACCGCGGTCACCGCGCGGACGCAGAACACGGGGCAGTCCTGCATCGCCGCCAAGCGGTTCATCGTGCACACGGACGTCTACGACGCCTTCGTCGAACGCTTCGTCGCGGGCATGAAGGCGCTGAAGGTCGGCGACCCGATGGACGAGGAGACCGACGTCGGCCCGCTCTCCAGCGAGAAGGGCCGCAGCGACCTGGAGGAACTGGTCGGCGACGCCGTACGCGCGGGCGCCACCGTGCTGTGCGGCGGCGAGCGCCCCGACGGGCCCGGCTGGTACTACCCGCCGACCGTCCTGGCCGGCATCGGCCGGGAGATGCGCATCCACCGCGAGGAGGCCTTCGGCCCGGTCGCCACGCTGTACCGCGCGGCGGACGTCGACGAGGCGGTCCTGATCGCCAACGACACCGACTTCGGGCTGAGTTCCAACGTCTGGACCCGCGACGAGGCCGAGGTCGACCGGTTCGTACGGGATCTGGAGGCCGGCAGTGTGTATGTGAACGGGATGACGGCGTCCCATCCGGCGTTCCCGTTCGGCGGGCTCAAGCGGTCGGGGTACGGGCGTGAGCTGTCCGGGCACGGAATCCGCGAGTTCTGCAACATCACCACGGTTTGGCAGGGTGCGTGATGTCCGCGCGGCTACGATCCCGACTGTGAACCGCGAAGTGACTCTGCCTCTGATCGTCGACGACCGCGGGACCCTGCAGGTTTCCGCTGCCGATGTCAGCAAGCTGCTGCGTACGGTGGGTGGGCGGTGGGTTCGGCTTGTCGAGGCGGGGGAGGACGGGCTCGACGAGGACACGGTGGCCGCGCTGACCATTGAGCTTGCGAAGCTCGCCGATCGGATCGACGTCGCGTGCATCGCCCACAGCAGCGGTACGCCGTAGGGCGCAGTGTCTCGTTGCCGGGTGCGGGTCGTCCGTGGTCGATCGCGCCCACGCGGCGGAGCCGCACGTCGAAACAGCCCCGCGCCCCTGGGTCGGCTATCCCAGCGCTGTCCAGAACATCGCCTCGTACGACTGGAGCAGGCGGGCGTACCGGCGGGCGCGGTTCTCGTTCAGGCGGCCCTCTTCCAGAGCTGTCCGGACCGCCTCGGTGGCCATGCGGTCCAGCTCGGGGGACGGCTCTGCGAAGAAGTCGAAGAAGGCGCAGGCCTCGTCCGTGAAGCCGTAGTGGGTGCGTAGGGCCTTCGCGATCGTGGCGCAGTAGCCGCCCCAGGCGGAGAAGTTGGCGGTCAGGGCCAGGACGGCGTCGGACGGGTTCGCGTTGAGGGCCAGCCAGGCGACGTACGCGGGGTAGGACTGGCAGCCCGGCAGGGGTTCGTAAGCGTCCGCCTGCGCCTCGTCCACACCGCACGCGGCCGTGAACGTCTTCAGGTGTTCCGCCGCCAGGGTCTCGCCCTCGGCCAGGGCGGTGAAGTACACGGCCGACTCCGGGTCGGCCCGTTCCGCCAGGTGCAGGAAGGCGCGGCGGTCCGCCGGGATCACCCGGCGTTGTTCCAGGGCGAGCGTGGCCAGGACGGCCCGGTCGGCCTCGCCGCGGGCGATCAGGGGGACCAGGGGGTTGGACCCCGGGTCGGGGGCGAGTTCCCCGGTGGTCGTCTCCAGCAGTTCCCGGGCGGTGCGTGTCATCGCGTCCTCCGTCGCGTCGGTCACGCACGAGCCTTTCCCGGGAGCGGGGCAGGGGTAACCCGGCGGTGCCGTCCGCACCGCCGGGTCGTCCGTGCGGCCGGTCTCAGCGGATGGGCATGCCCGACAGGGTGCGGGCGATCACCAGGCGCTGGATCTCGCTCGTGCCCTCGAAGATGGTGTAGATCGCGGCGTCGCGGTGCATGCGCTCCACCGGGTACTCGCGGGTGTAGCCGTTGCCGCCGAGGATCTGTATGGCCTGGGCGGTGACCTTCTTGGCCGTCTCGCTCGCGAACAGCTTGGACATCGAGCCCTCGGCGGCCGTGAACGGCTTGCCGTTGATCGCCATCCAGGAGGCGCGCCACACCAGCAGGCGGGCGGCGTCGATCTGGGTGCGCATGTCGGCGAGCTGGAAGGCGACGCCCTGGTTGTCGATGATCGGGCGGCCGAACTGCTCGCGCGTGGTCGCGTAGTCGAGGGCGACCTCGTACGCCGCGCGGGCGGTGCCCACCGCCATGGCGCCGACGGCGGGGCGGGACGCCTCGAAGGTGGCCATCGCGGCGTTCTTCACGCGCTCGCCGCCCTGCTTCGCCTTCTCGCGGGCGCGGGCGAGGCGCTCGTCCAGCTTCTCCTTGCCGCCGAGCAGGCAGGAGCCGGGGACGCGCACGTTGTCCAGGATGACCTCGGCGGTGTGCGAGGCGCGGATGCCGTGCTTCTTGAACTTCTGGCCCTGGGAGCAGCCGGGGGTGCCGGGCGGGACGATGAAGGAGGCGTGGCCCTTGGAGCCGAGGTCCGGGTCGACGACCGCGACCACGACGTGGACGTTGGCGATGCCGCCGTTGGTCGCCCAGGTCTTGGTGCCGTTGATCACCCACTCGTCCTTGGCCTCGTCGTACACCGCGCGGGTGCGCATCGAGGCCACGTCGGAGCCGGCGTCGGGCTCGGAGGAGCAGAACGCGGCTACCTTGACGTCGTTGGCGTCGCCGTACATCTGGGGGATCCAGGTGCCGATCTGCTCCTCGGTGCCGTTGGCGAGGACGCCGACGGCGGCCAGGCCGGTGCCGACGATCGACAGGGCGATGCCGGCGTCGCCCCAGAAGAGCTCCTCCATGGCCATCGGGATGCCGAGGCCGGTCGCGTCGAAGTACTGCTGGGCGTAGAAGTCCAGGGAGTAGATGCCGACCTTGGCGGCCTCCTGGATGACCGGCCAGGGAGTCTCCTCACGCTCGTCCCATTCGGCGGCCGCGGGGCGGATCACATCGGCGGCGAAGCCGTGCAGCCAGTCCCGGACCTCCTTCTGTTCGTCGTTGAGCTCCATGGTGAACTCGGCCATGTCCCCTCCAGCGGCGCACATGCGTGTTACTTGCGGTAACCCCGAGTCTGTTACCGGCGGGTAGGAAAAGTCAACTCCCCCGGACCGGTCGGCATCCCGTTCGATGACCGGATCGCCTTCAGTGTTAGTTTGCGCAGGCGTCACCGAATCAGCACGGGTGGGGAGAGCTCATGAACACCACACAGCGGACCGATCAGCAGCGGTCCGCCGACCGACGCCGGCGCGAGCTGCTGGAGGCCGCCGACCGGGTGGTGCTGCGCGACGGCCCGGGAGCCTCCATGAACGCGATCGCCGCCGAGGCCGGCATCACCAAGCCGATCCTCTACCGGCACTTCGGTGACAAGGGAGGACTCTACGCCGCCCTGGCCAAACGGCACACCGACGCGCTGCTGGACTCGCTGCGGGCCGCCCTGGACGCCCCGGCGGACCGGCGCGAACGGGTCGAGGCCACCCTGGACACCTACCTCTCGGCGATCGAGGCACGGCCCCAGGTGTACCGGTTCCTGATGCACCCGGCCGAGGAGTCGCAGAGCGACCAGGGCTTCGACGTCGGCAAGCACTCGGCGCCGCTGCTGCGCCGGATGGGCGAGGAGCTGGCCCAGGTCATCGGGGAACGGCTGGACCTCGGGCCGGACGGCCAGCGGCTGGCCCGGGTGTGGGGACACGGCATCGTCGGCATGATGCACGCGGCCGGCGACTGGTGGCTGGGCGAACGGCCCTGCTCTCGGGCGGAGTTGGTACGGAGTCTGGCCGATCTGCTGTGGGGGCGTCTCGCGGCGGCGGGGGACAAGGTGGGAGGTCCGGGGTTCTGATCTTCACAGGTCGCGTGCGGACCGTGTGCGGCCGGCCGCGCCCACACGGCGGAGCCGCACCTCGACGCGGCCCCGCCTCCCCGGGGGGTTCAGTCCGCTCGGCGCCAGGAAGCCCGGGCCACCTGCCGCATCAGTTTCCGGTGGCGCCGGCCCGTCAGGCGGTCGGCGTAGATCCGGCCCTCCAGGTGGTCGCACTCGTGCTGCAGACACCGGGCGAAGAAACCCGTGCCGTGGACGGTGACCGGTTCGCCGGTCACCGTGAAGCCCTCGACGACCGCGTGGTCGTACCGCTCCGTCCCCGCCTCCAGACCGGGCAGGGACAGACAGCCCTCGGGGCCGCGCACCACCACCCCGTCCGTCTCCACCAGCCGCGGGTTCACCACATGGCCCAGGTGGCGGACGTCCTCGTCGTCCGGGCAGTCGTAGACGAACACCCGCAGCGGCTCGCCGATCTGGTTGGCGGCCAGGCCCACACCCTGCGCCGCGTACATCGTGGCGAACAAGTCGTCCACCAGGCGTGCGAGTTCCGGACCGAAGCCGGTGACCTCCCGGCAGGGCGCGTGCAGCACCGGGTCGCCAAGCAGGGTGAGGGGCCGTACACGTCCGTGGACGCCGGGGATGGAGCCTTGTCGCATGACCGTCAGAGTACGGTCCTCCCAGCAACGCCCGTCTCACGATGGTGCCGCTGTTCTGGAGTGCGAACGGATCTCGATAGGCTGAGGTCTCACCACGTGGCCGTCAGGCACAGACGCGGCGCGTACGCAAGGAGGATCGAGAACTGATGGCAGGCAACTCGGACCCGCTCACGCCGCGGGCCAAGCTGGCCGTGACCGCGGGCAAGGCGGTCGCGGCGGCATCCCGCGCCGCCGGGCGCGGCAGCGGTTCGGTGATCGGCGGCCGGGTGGCACTCAAGCTCGACCCCGATCTCCTCGCCCGGCTCGCACAGCACCTGGACGTGACCCTGGTCTCGGCGACCAACGGCAAGACCACCACCACCCGGCTCATCGCCGAGGCCCTCAAGGCCGCCGGCCCGGTCGTCTCCAACGCGCTCGGCGCCAACATGCCGGCCGGCATCACCTCGGCGCTGGCCGGCGGCTCGGAGGCCAGGTTCGGCGTCATCGAGGTCGACGAGAAGTACCTCGCGGGCGTCGCCCGGGACACCGACCCCAAGTGCATCGCACTGCTCAACCTCTCCCGCGACCAGCTCGACCGCGCCGCCGAGACGCGGATGCTCGCGGAGAACTGGCGCGAGGGCCTGGCCGGCTCCAAGGCCGTGATCGTCGCCAACGCCGACGACCCGCTGGTGGTGTGGGCCGCGTCCTCCTCCCCCAACGTGATCTGGGTCGCCGCCGGCCAGATGTGGAAGGACGACGCCTGGTCCTGCCCGTCCTGCGGCGGTGTGATGCAGCGTCCGGGCGACGACTGGTTCTGCAGCGAGTGCGGCTTCCGCCGGCCGACGCCGAGCTGGGCGCTCTCCGGCGACCACGTGCTCGACCCGCACGGCTCCGCCTGGCCGATCCACCTCCAGCTTCCGGGCCGCGCCAACAAGGCCAACGCCGCGAGCTCCGCGGCCGTCGCCGCCGTCTTCGGGGTGCCGCCGCAGGTCGCCCTGGAGCGCATGTACCAGGTGCAGGCCGTGGCCGGCCGCTACGACGTGGTCCAGTTCGAGGGCCGTGATCTGCGGTTGCTGCTCGCCAAGAACCCCGCGGGCTGGCTGGAGACGTTCTCGCTGATCGACCCGCCGCCGACCCCGGTGATCCTCTCGGTGAACGCGCGCGGTGCCGACGGCACCGACACCTCCTGGCTGTGGGACGTCGACTACACCCGGCTGACCGGCCACCCGATCTGTGTCATCGGCGACCGGAAGCTGGACCTCGCGGTGCGCCTGGAGGTCGCGAACCAGCAGTTCCAGGTCTGCGAGAACCTCGACCAGGCGGTGCAGCTGTGCCCGCCGGGCCGGATCGAGGTCATCGCCAACTACACCGCGTTCCAGGATCTGCGCCGCCGCGTCGGCAACTGACCAACGACACCCCAGGGGACTTGAAGTGAGCGACAACCAGCTGCGGGTCGTGTGGATCTACCCGGACCTGCTCAGCACCTACGGCGACCAGGGCAACGTCCTCGTCGTGGAGCGCCGGGCGCGGCAGCGCGGCCTGGACGTGGCGCGGCTCGACGTGCGCAGCGACCAGCCGATCCCGACCTCCGGCGACATCTACCTGATCGGCGGCGGCGAGGACCGTCCGCAGCGGCTGGCCGCCGAGCGGCTGCGCCGGGACGGCGGTCTGCAGCGGGCGGTGGGCAACGGCGCGATCGTCTTCTCGGTCTGCGCCGGCTACCAGATCCTCGGCCACGAGTTCATCAACGACCTCGGCCAGCGCGAGCCCGGTCTCGGCCTGCTCGACGTGGTCTCGGTGCGCGGCGAGGGCGCCCGGTGCGTGGGCGACGTGCTGGGGGACGTCAACCCGCAGCTGGGCCTGCCCCCGCTGACCGGGTTCGAGAACCACCAGGGCGTCACCCACCTGGGCCCCTCGGCCCGCCCGCTCGCCCAGGTGCGCTTCGGCAACGGCAACGGCACCGGGGACGGCACGGAGGGCGCGTTCAACGAGACCGTCTTCGGTACGTACATGCACGGTCCGGTGCTGGCCCGCAACCCGCAGATCGCGGACCTGCTGCTGAAGCTGGCGCTCGACGTGAACGCGCTGCCGCCGACCGACGACCGCTGGTACGAGGCGCTGCGGAACGAGCGCATCGCGGCGGCGCAGCAGCCCGCGTGAGTCTCCGTCCGCCTGCGGACAACCCCCTGACACTCCGGCGTGACCGGCCCGTCTGACGGCTGGTCCGCACAGGTGAGCGGGGTCGTCCAGCAGGCGGACGCCAGGTGCGGCCCCGCCCCCCGGAACGGCTAGGGTGGCGGAGATCGAGCCGGACAACGCGGTCCGGTCCCGGCCCACTTCGAGAAGGTTGTTTCGGGCTATGCGCATTGGTGTCCTCACGTCCGGCGGCGACTGCCCCGGCCTGAACGCCGTCATCCGGTCCGTCGTGCACCGTGCCGTCGTCGACCACGGCGACGAGGTCATCGGCTTCCGGGACGGCTGGAAGGGCCTCCTGGAATGCGACTACCTCAAGCTCGACCTCGACGCCGTGAGCGGCATCCTCGCCCGCGGCGGCACCATCCTCGGCTCCTCCCGGGTCCGCCCCGAGCACCTGCGGGACGGCGTGGAGCGGGCCAAGGGGCACGTCCGGGAGCTCGGCCTCGACGCGATCATCCCGATCGGCGGTGAGGGCACGCTGAAGGCGGCCCGGCTGCTGTCGGACAACGGCCTGCCGATAGTGGGCGTGCCGAAGACCATCGACAACGACATCGCCGTCACCGACGTCACCTTCGGCTTCGACACGGCCGTCGGCGTGGCGACCGAGGCCCTGGACCGGCTGAAGACCACCGCCGAGTCGCACCAGCGGGTGCTGATCGTCGAGGTCATGGGCCGGCACACGGGCTGGATCGCGCTGCACTCCGGTATGGCGGCCGGCGCGCACGCCGTCGTCGTACCCGAACGGCCCTTCGACATCGACGAGCTGACCGCGAAGGTCGGCGCCCGGTTCTCGGCCGGCAAGCGGTTCGCGATCGTCGTCGCCGCGGAGGGGGCCAAGCCGAAGGCCGGGACCATGGACTTCGACGAGGGCGGCAAGGACGTCTACGGCCACGAGCGGTTCGCCGGCATCGCGCGGCAGCTCTCCCTGGAGCTGGAGTCGCGGCTCGGCAAGGAGGCGCGGCCGGTGATCCTCGGGCATGTGCAGCGCGGGGGGACGCCTACGGCGTACGACCGGGTGCTGGCGACACGGTTCGGGTGGCATGCGGTGGAGGCGGTGCATCGGGGGGAGTTCGGGCGGATGACCGCGCTGCGCGGGACCGACATCGTGATGGTTTCTCTCGCCGAGGCGGTGGAGACGCTGAAGACCGTGCCGGAATCGCGGTACGCGGAGGCGGAGTGCGTGCTGTGAGTTTGCGGCGCCGGTAAGAGCTCGGTCTGTCGAGGTTCGCGGCGGTCTGCGGGCCGTTCGCGGTTGATCGCGCCCACGCGGCGGAGCCGCATATCGATACAGCCCCGCGCCCCTGGAGGGTGTTTCCCTGACCCCGGCCACAGGTGTGGCCGGGGTCGGCCGTACTCTGAGTGCGGACAGACTGCGTACAACCCCCACGAAACAGGAGCCGGTGGATGGATCACGGCGGGCACGGTATGACCATGGATCTGCCGCCGTTCACGCTGGGGCGAGGGCTCGGCTGGTCGGCGGACCCCTTCTTCCTCATCGCCTGCCTGCTGGGGCTGGCCCTGTACGGCTGGGCTGTGGTCCGGCTCGTACGGCGTGGTGACAAGTGGCCGGTGGGGCGGACCGTCGCGTTCGTCGCCGGTGTGCTGAGCATCGGGCTCATGATGTGCACCAAGCTGAACGACTACGGCATGGTCATGTTCAGCGTGCACATGGTGCAGCACATGGTGATCAGCATGGTGTCGCCGATCCTGATCCTGCTCGGCGCCCCGATCACCCTCGCCCTGCGCGCGCTGCCGCCGGCCGGGCGGGGCCGCAAGGGGCCGCGCGAGCTGCTGCTGATGCTGCTGCACAGCCGCTACATGCGGGTCGTCACCCACCCGGTGTTCACCATCCCGATGTTCATCGCGAGCCTGTACGCGCTGTACTTCACCCCGCTGTTCGACTTCCTGATGGGCTCCGGGGTGGGGCACATCGCGATGATGGTGCACTTCCTCGCCGTCGGCCTGGTCTTCTTCTGGCCGATCATGGGCGTGGACCCGGGGCCGCACCGGCCGGGGTATCTGATGCGGATGCTGGAACTGTTCGCGGGCATGCCGTTCCACGCGTTCTTCGGCATCGCGCTGATGATGGCGTCGACGCCGATGGTCACCACCTTCGAGAACCCGCCCGGCTCGCTCGCCATCGATGCCCTGTCCGACCAGAACGCGGCCGGCGGCATCGCCTGGGCCTTCAGCGAGGTCCCCTCCGTACTGGTGCTGCTCGCGCTGCTGTTCCAGTGGTACGCCTCGGACCAGCGGCAGGCGAAGCGCCAGGACCGTGCCGCCGACCGGGACGGGGACAAGGAACTCGAGGCGTACAACGCCTACCTGGCCTCACTGAACGCACGCGGAAACTGAATTCACCGTTTCCCCGATCCCCTTGAACGGGGATTTTCCACCGGTAGCATGAATGCGTCGGGGGAACCGCAAGGGGGAGCGGTGATGGCACTTCGCGCGTTCACGCACAGGGCGGGAAAAGCGGCGATCCGGAAGATCGCCGTCCTGTCGTTATTACTTCTTGTCGCCATTGGGTGCGATTCCGGCACACCTTTGTTCGATGTGAAGGCGGTGGCCGCGGGGGCCGCTTCCCTCGCGCCGTTCTTCGACGAGAGCAGCGGACTCGGACGGGACGCCGACGTGCGGTCGCGGCCCGCTCACGGCGGTCTGCAGCAGGGGGACACGCCTGGCCTGTACGGGGGCACCGGCGAGGCGGCGATCTGCGACGTCGAGCAGTTGAAGCGGTATCTCGCCGAGCCGCGCAACGACCGCAAGGCGCGGGCGTGGGCCCGGGCGCTGGATCTCCGTAAGGATGAGATACCGGAGTATCTCGACGGGCTCACCCCTGTTCTCCTGCGTCACGACACTCTGGTGAGGAACCACGACTACAAGAAGGGAAAGGCTGTTCCCTTCAACGCGCTGCTTCAGGCGGGAATCGCGATTCTGGTCGACGAGCAGGGGATGCCGGCGGTGAAGTGCTCGTGCGGAAATCCGCTGCGGCCCTTCGAGGGGGACAGGAACAGGATTTCCGTCTCGTTCGACGACGGGAACGAGAAGTGGAAGGGGTACGACCGTTCCGAGGTCGTGGTCGTACGGCCCGCCTCCCACGAACTGGAGCGGATCGCCCTCGTCGATGTGGAGGATCCCGACCGGGGCATCGAGCGGCCCGTGGGGACGACGGGCGAGGAGGACACCGCCTTCGACACGAGGAAGCGGCAGGCGGTGCCGTCACTCGTCGGGACCACGTTCGGTGAGGCGAGCCGGCGACTGGCCGGACGGGGGCTGGCGGTCTCGTACGGCGGGAAGGAACCGCCGCCGGACGGCGCGCGGGTCACGGCGTCCGATCCGGCCGCCGGGGCCGAGCTGCGGTTCGGGGCGCACGTCACGCTGAGCGTGGTGGCGGACACGGGTCCGTCCGGTGGCGGCACCACTCCCCCGGGCCCGGAGTCGTCGCGACCGACGACGAGTCCCGCATCACCGTCCACGCCGTCCTCGCCGTCCTCCCCATCCTCGCCGTCCACGCCGTCCTCGCCGTCCTCCCCATCCTCGCCGTCCTCCCCATTCACGCCGTCCACACCGTCCTCGCCGTCCTCCGGTCCGTCGAAGTCCGAGCGGCCTGCGTCGCCGAGCGGGACACCGGAAGCCACGTCCCCACCGGCCGACTCGACACCGCCGCCCCCGCCGAGCACCGCGTCCGGCCCACCGCCTTCCACGCGCTCCGCGCCTCCGGAACCCTCCGGGACCGCCTCCGCACCTCCCCGCGCCACTCCCCCACCACCCACCGGCGAACCCGCGAGCAGCGCCCCGGCCACGAGCGTGCCCGCCACCCCCGAAGCACCCACCACGAGCGCCCCCGCCGAGCGCCCCCGCCGAACCCGGGAGTGACCGGATGTCCTCATCACCGACGTCGGGAGTGGGCCGGGTCATCGCCGGCCGCTATCTGCTGCTGCACCGGCTGGGCAGCGGCGGCATGGGGCACGTCTGGCTCGCCCACGACCAAAGACTCGCGTGCGAGGTCGCGCTGAAGGAGATCGTGTTCGGCGACCCTGCCGAGCCCGGCCAGGAGCGGGAGGCCCGGGTCGCCCGGGCACGCGCCGAGGCCCGCCATGCGGCCGGTCTGCGCGGTCACCCCCATGTGGTGACCGTGCACGACGTGCTGGAGCACGAGGGGCTGCCGTGGATCGTCATGGAGTACGTGGCGGGCGCCGTCGATCTGCGGGAACTGCTCGCCCGGAGCGGTCCGCCCGCCCCCGCCGAGTGCGCCCGGATCGGGCTGGCCGTGCTGGACGCGCTGACCGCCGGACACGAGCGGGGCGTGATGCACCGGGACGTGAAGCCGGCGAACATCCTGCTGGCCCCGGACCGCACGGGATCGCCGTACGGGCGGGTGCTGCTCACCGACTACGGCATCTCGGTGCGGCCGGACACCGGGGAGACGCGGTACACGATGGCGTCCGCGCTGGTCGGCACGGCGGGCTATCTGGCACCGGAGCGGGCCACCGGCGGTCCGCCCACCCCCGCGGCCGACCTGTTCTCGCTGGGCTGCACGCTCTATCACGCGGTGGAGGGGCGCGGCCCCTTCGCGCGGGAGTCCCCGCTGGCCTCGGTCACCGCCGTGGTCATGGAGGACCCGCGTCCACCGGTACGGGCGGGCGCGCTGGAGCCGGTGCTGCGGGGGCTGCTCGCCAAGGACCCGGACCTGCGGGCGACGGCGCGGGAGGTGGAGGCCGAGCTGGCGCGGATCGTGACGCCCCAGACGGAGGCCTACGCGCGGACGCGGACGGACCTCGGCTCCCAGCCGCCCTGGGCCGCCTCCGCGCACCCGGCGCCCGAGGCGGGCGCACGGGGCCCCGCCGCCACCGGTGCCCGCCGTCGCCCCCGCCCGCACGCGCTGCGCGCGGTCCTCGCCGGCGGGCTGGGCCTGGTGCTGGCCCTGGGCGGTGCCTGGTACGCGCTGGCCGACCGGGAGAGCGGCGGCGGGACGGCGGTGCCGTACGGGGAGGCGGTCGGGCTGGCCGAGCCGCTGGAGGAGGGCGACTGTGTGCTGGCCGACTGGCCCGGTGGCTCCCCGTTCACCGGCACGCCCCGGCTGGCCCTCGACCCGACCTGCGCCGACCAGGCGCCCGACGGGCAGGTCGTGGCGTTCGTCGAGGCCGCCTCGGACGGGGAGGCGCGGGAGCGGGGCCCGGCCCGCTGCGAGGAGCGGACGCGGGAGCTGCGCGGCCGGCTGGCCGACGTACGCGGCCTGGCCGTCGTACCGACGGCGGACGGGTTCGAGGCGGCCGGGGGGCGTACCGCCTGTCTGGTGCTGGGGGCGCACGGGCCGGTGTACGGGCCGCTCGGGGACCGTCGCCGCCCCGGGACGGCGTTCGCCGACACGGCGACGATGCAGCGGCGGGACTGCCTGGACGTACGGTCCCGCCGGGAGGCGCGGCTGGCGTCGTGCGACGGGGCGTACGACGAGCAGGTGCTGGGGTTCACCCGGCTGGGCAAGGACGTCACCCTGGCCGAGGCGCGCACCGGGTCGGACACGGCGTGTGCGCGTGCGGTGCCGCCGCGTGACTACGGCTTCGACCCGTCGCTCCACGAAGCGGGGTCGTGGACCAGTGAGGGGCCCTGGAAATCAGGCACACATGTCGTCGTGTGCACCGTAAGGAGGCAGAACGGGGGCACCATGGAGGGAGCCGAACCATGAGGAGGGTGTTGCGATGCCCGGTTCCACGAACGGTTCCACGTCGACGAAGACCATGGGAGTGCTCACCGTCGGCGGTCTGGTCGCCGTGACGGCGTACACGGTGGCGCTCGGCAGCAACGGCTGGCTGTGGTTCGGCTGGGTCGTCCTGGGGCTGATCACCTTGGGAATGGTGGCCACCCGCAGCACCTGAGGGGCGCCGGGCCGGCCGGCCTCACCTGGGGGTGAGCCGCCCCGTCAGGTGCACCCCCGGCTGGTACTTCGGCAACCGGACGGTGATCTTCATGCCAGCGCCCACGGCCGTCTCGATGACGAGGCCGTGGGCGTCGCCGTAGACCTGGCGGAGCCGGTCGTCGACGTTGGACAGTCCGATGCCGCCGGTGGGGCTGACCTCGCGGGCGAGGATTCGGCGGAGCAGGCCGGGGTCCATCCCGGCGCCGTCGTCCTCGATGACGACGAGGGCCTCGGCGCCGGTGTCCTGCGCGGTGATCTGGATGCGGCACGTGTCGGCCTTGCCCTCCAGTCCGTGCTTGACGGCGTTCTCCACCAGAGGCTGGAGGCAGAGGAAGGGCAGCGCGACCGGCAGCACCTCGGGGGCGATCTGCAGGGTGACGGAGAGGCGGTCGCCGAAGCGTGCCCGCACCAGCGCCAAGTAGTGGTCGATGGCGTGGAGTTCGTCGGCGAGGGTGGTGAAGTCGCCGTGCCGGCGGAACGAGTAGCGGGTGAAGTCGGCGAACTCCAGGAGCAGTTCGCGGGCGCGTTCGGGGTCGGTGCGCACGAACGAGGCGATCACGGCGAGCGAGTTGAAGATGAAGTGCGGGGAGATCTGGGCGCGCAGGGCCCTGATCTCGGCCTCGATGAGGCGGGTGCGGGACTGGTCGAGGTCGGCGAGTTCGAGCTGGACGGAGACCCAGCGGGCGACCTCCCCGGCGGCCCGGACCAGGACCGCGGACTCGCGGGGCGCGCAGGCGACGAGCGCGCCGTGCACCCGGTCGTCGACGGTGAGCGGGGCGACGACCGCCCAGCGCACCGAGCAGTCGGGAGTGTCGCAGGTGAGCGGGAAGGCCTCGCCGCGGCCGGTGTCGAGGGGGCCGGTGAGGCGTTCCATGATCTCGGCGCGGTGGTGGGCGCCGGCGCCGTCCCAGACGAGGACCTGGTCGCGGTCGGTGAGGCAGAGGGCGTCCGTGCCGAGCAGGGAGCGCAGTTTGCGGGCGGACCTGCCGGCGGTCTCCTCCGTCAGGCCGGCCCGCAGCGGGGGCGTGGCCAGGGAGGCGGTGTGCAGGGTCTCGAAGGTGGCGTGCTCGACGGGGGTGCCGAGTCCGGCGAGGCCGGCGGGGCGGGCGGTGCGCCGGCCGATCCAGAACCCGGCGGCCAGCAGGGGCAGGACGGCGACGAGCAGACCGGCGAGGAAACCGCTCATGCGGACACCTCCGTGCGGAGTTCCTCCGGCAGGTGGAAGCGGGCCAGGACCGCCGCCGTGCCGGGCGGCACCCGGCCGGGGGTGGCCAGGGACACCAGGATCATGGTGAGGAAGCCCAGCGGCACCGACCACAGCGCGGGCCAGGCGAGCAGGGCGTGCCAGGGCCCCGTGCCCGGGTAGCCGGCCATGGTCGCGGCGACGGCGAGGAACGCGGAGCCGCCGCCCACCAGCATCCCGGCCGCCGCGCCGGGCGGGGTCAGCCGGCGCCACCAGATGCCGAGGACGAGCAGCGGGCAGAACGACGAGGCCGACACGGCGAAGGCGAGCCCCACGGCGTCGGCCACCGGCAGCCCGCCGACCAGGAGGCTCGCCCCGAGCGGTACGGCCATGGCGAGCACGGTGCCGAGCCGGAAGTGCCGTACGCCGCGGGTGGGGAGCACGTCCTGGGTGAGCACGCCGGCGACGGCCATGGTGAGCCCGGAGGCCGTCGACAGGAACGCGGCGAAGGCGCCCCCGGCGACCAGCGCGCCGAGGAGGTCGCCGCCCGTTCCGCCGATCATGCGGCCGGGCAGGAGCAGGACGGCGGCGTCCGCGTCGCCGGTGAGGGTGAGCTCGGGCGCGTAGAGCCGGCCGAGGGCGCCGTAGACCGGCGGGAGGAGGTAGAAGGCGCCTACCAGGCCGAGGACCGCGACGGTGGTGCGGCGGGCGGCGACGCCGTGCGGGCTGGTGTAGAAGCGGACCACCACGTGGGGCAGTCCCATGGTGCCGAAGAAGGTGGCGAGGATCAGCCCGTACGTGGCGTACAGCGGGCGTTCCTCGCGGGACTCGGCGCGGGAGGGCGACAGGGCGTCGTCGGCGCCGCGTCCGGCGGCGGGGACCTCGGTGCCCTCGGCGAAGGTGAGCCGGGTGCCGCCGTCGATGCGGTGGGGGCCGGCGGAGAGGCCGGTCTCGGTGCCGTCGAGTTCGCGGCCGTCGACGGTGCCGTCCACGGTGACGGTGAGCGGCTCGGTGAGCCGGAGCACGAGCGTGTCGTCGATGCGCACCACCCGCTGTTCGCGGAAGGCGGCCGGTTCGTCGAAGGCGTGGCTGGGGGCGCCGTCGCTCTGCCAGGCGGCGATCAGGAAGAGGGCGGGGACGAGCAGCGCGGTGAGTTTCAGCCAGTACTGGAAGGCCTGGACGAAGGTGATGCTGCGCATGCCGCCCGCGCCGACGATGACGGTGACCACGGCTGCGACGATCACCCCGCCGAGCCAGTCGGGCGCCCCGGTGAGGACGGTCAGGGTGAGCCCCGCGCCCTGGAGCTGCGGCAGCAGGTACAGCCAGCCGACGCCGACGACGAAGGCGCCCGCGAGCCGCCGTACCGTCTGGGAGGCGAGCCGGGCCTCGGCGAAGTCGGGCAGGGTGTAGGCGCCCGAGCGGCGCAGCGGGGCGGCGACGAACAGCAGCAGCACCAGATAGCCGGCGGTGTAGCCGACCGGGTACCAGAGCATGTCCGGGCCCTGGACGAGGACGAGTCCCGCGATGCCGAGGAAGGAGGCGGCGGACAGGTACTCGCCGCTGATGGCGGCGGCGTTGAGGCGGGGGCCGACGGTGCGGGAGGCGACGTAGAAGTCGGAGGTGGTGCGGGAGACGCGCAGACCGAAGGCGCCGACGAGGACGGTCGCGAGGACGACGAGGGCGACGGCGGGAACGGCGTAGGCGGAGTTCACGGCGGTGTGCGTCCCGGTCTCAGCGGTCCTCGACGAGCCGCACGAAGTCGCGTTCGTTGCGTTCGGCGCGGCGCACGTACCAGCGGGCGAGCAGGACCAGCGGGGGGTACAGCCCGAAGCCGAGCACCGCCCACTCCAGGCGGCGGGCGTCCGGGGCGGCGGCGAAGACCAGCGGGAGCGGGCCGATGAGCAGGACGAGGACGGCGAACACGGTGAGACCGGTGCGCAGCTGGATGCGCATCAGGGAGCGGACGTAGGTGTGGCCGAGGGTGGTCTGCTCGTCGATCTCGGTGCGCGGGCGGTAGTAGCCGAAGGAGCGGCGGGCGCGGCGGGGCGGGCCGGTGACGACCACGCGGCGTTCGGTCGGGTCCTGGGGCATGTGTCCTCCCCCTAGCTCGTGGTCCGGCGCATCAGCAGGTCCCGCAGTTCACGGGCGTGCCGCCGGCTGACCTGGAGCTCCTCGGAGCCGATCAGGACGCTCACGGTGCCCGTGTCGAGCCGGAGCTCGCCGATGTGGCGCAGGGCGACCAGATGGCGGCGGTGGATGCGGACGAAGCCGCGGGAGCGCCAGCGCTCCTCCAGGGTGGAGAGCGGGATCCGTACGAGGTGGCTGCCCCGGTCGGTGTGCAGGCGGGCGTAGTCGCCCTGGGCCTCGACGTGGGTGATGTCGTCGACGGCGACGAAGCGGGTCACGCCGCCGAGTTCGACGGGTATGTGGTCGGGGTCGGGTTCGTGCACGGGGATGCGCGGGGCGGCGGTGCCGCGCTGTGCGGCGGCGCGCAGTTCGACGACGCGGCGGACCGCCTCGGCCAGCCGTTCCTTGCGCACGGGTTTGAGGACGTAGTCGGCGGCCTTGAGGTCGAAGGCCTGGACGGCGAAGTCCTCGTGGGCGGTGACGAACACGATGAACGGCGGCCGGGCGAACCCGGTGAGCAGCCGGGCCAGGTCGAGGCCGTCGAGGCCGGGCATCTGGATGTCGAGGAAGACGACGTCGATGGCCTCGGGCCCGTCGGGTCCCGACTCCAGGGCGCGGTTGATGCGGCGCAGGGCCTCGGTGGCGTCGCCGGCGCCCTCGGCGCTGCCGATGCGGGGGTCGGTGTTCAGCAGGTAGAGCAGTTCCTCCAGTGAGGGGCGTTCGTCGTCGACGGCGAGGGCGCGCAGCATGAAGGTGGAGTGTAGGGGTGATTTCCACGTCTGGACATGCCCCGGACGTGGGCGTTCGCGCTGGATACAGTGCCCGCATGAACAGCAGGCCCGCTTCCTTCGACGAACTCGACCGGAAGATCGTCACCGCGCTGATGGCGAACGCCAGGACGTCCTTCGCCGAGATCGGCGCGGCCGTCGGGCTGTCGTCGACGGCGGTCAAGCGCCGGGTGGACCGGCTGCGCGAGACCGGGGTGATCACCGGCTTCACGGCGACGGTGCGGCCGTCGGCGCTGGGCTGGCGCACCGAGGCGTACGTCGAGGTGTACTGCGAGGGGGCGGCGCCGCCCCGGCGGCTGGCGGAGGTGGTGCGCAACCATCCGGAGATCGCCGCGGCGATGACGGTGACCGGCGGCGCGGACGCGCTGCTGCACGTGCGGGCGCGGGACGTGGAGCACTTCGAGGAGGTGCTGGAGCGGATCCGCCAGGAGCCGTTCATCCGGAAGACGATCAGTGTGATGGTGCTGTCCCATCTGCTGCCGGACAGTCCTGAGGCAGGAGTGAGTCAGCCGGCCCCGGACGGCGCATCAGACGTGCGCTGAACGGTGGAACAGCGCAGTGTTCCTGCGTGAACACGCAGCTCTTGTTCCTTGTCGCCCGTACCGTTCGCTTCCTACCGTGGTCTCACCCCCTGTCGAGACCGCGTGGAAGCGGAGGAACCCCTCTGTGCCCGACTTCCGTGTGGCGTCCCGGCGGCGCTACCTCGTCTGCGAACCCAGACACTTCGCCGTCCGGTACGCGATCAACCCCTGGATGCATCCCGACCGTCCCGTCGACGTCGCCCTGGCCGGGCGCCAGTGGCGGACGCTGGTCGACACCTACCGTGACCACGGTCATACCGTGGAGAGCGTGAAGCCCGAGCCCGCCCTGCCCGACATGGTGTTCGCCGCGAACGCGGCGGTCGTCGTCGGGGGCCGCGTCTTCGGCTCCCTGTTCCTGGCGCCCGAGCGGCGCCCGGAGTCCGTACCGTACGAGGCCTGGTTCAAGGCCGAGGGATACGACGTCCAGCACCCCGGGTCGGTGTGCGAGGGCGAGGGCGACCTGGTGCCCGCCGGGCGCTGGATCCTCGCCGGCACCGGCTTCCGCACCACTCCCGGGGCTCACCGCGAGGTGCAGGAGTTCTTCGGGGTGCCGGTGATCGGCCTGACGCTGGTGGATCCGTACTTCTACCACCTGGACACGGCGCTGTTCGTGCTGGACGAGGAGAACGTCGCGTACTACCCGGAGGCGTTCTCGCCGGGCAGCCGTGAGGTGCTCGCCCGGCTGTATCCGGACGCGGTGCTCGCGACCCGTGAGGACGCGATGGCGTTCGGGCTGAACTCCGTCTCCGACGGGCGCCATGTGTTCGTCTCCCCGGGGGCCACGGCCCTCGCCGCCCGGCTCGCCGACCGCGGCTACGTTCCCGTTCCCGTCGACCTGTCCGAGTTCCACAAGGCGGGCGGGGGCATCAAGTGCTGCACACAGGAGATCCGCTCATGACTGCTGTCGTCCCCGCGCGTACGTCCGCCGAGCTGATCGGCGCGGAGGAGCCGGTCCTCGCGCACAACTACCATCCGCTGCCCGTGGTCGTCGCCCGCGCGGAGGGCGCGTGGGTGGAGGACGTGGAGGGCCGGCGGTACCTCGACATGCTGGCCGGCTACTCGGCGCTCAACTTCGGCCACCGGCATCCGGCGCTGGTCGAGGCGGCGCACCGCCAGCTCGACCGGCTCACGCTGACCTCGCGCGCGTTCCACAACGACCGGCTCGCGGAGTTCGCGGAGCGGCTGGCCGCGCTGACCGGCCTCGACATGGTGCTGCCCATGAACACCGGCGCGGAGGCGGTGGAGAGCGGGATCAAGGTGGCCCGCAAGTGGGCCTACGACGTGAAGGGCGTCCCGGCGGACCGGGCGACGATCGTGGTGGCGGCGGACAACTTCCACGGCCGTACGACGACGATCGTGAGCTTCTCCACGGACGAGGTCGCGCGGAGCGGGTTCGGGCCGTTCACCCCGGGCTTCCGCGTGGTGCCGTACAACGACCTCGCGGCGCTGGAGGCGGCGGTCGACGAGACGACGGCGGCGGTGCTGATCGAGCCGGTCCAGGGCGAGGCGGGTGTGATCGTCCCGGACGACGGCTATCTCGCCGGAGTGCGGGAGCTGACGCGCCGCGCGGGGTGCCTGTTCGTCGCGGACGAGATCCAGTCGGGTCTCGGCCGCACCGGCCGCACGCTCGCCGTGGAGCACGAGTCGGTCGTCCCGGACGTCGTGCTGCTCGGCAAGGCACTGGGCGGCGGCATCGTCCCGGTGTCGGCGGTGGTGGCCCGGCGGGAGGTGCTCCAGGTGCTCCATCCGGGTGAGCACGGGTCGACCTTCGGCGGCAATCCGCTGGCCGCGGCGGTTGGTACGGCCGTGGTGGAGCTGCTGGAGACGGGCGAGTTCCAGCGCCGGGCGGCGGAACTGGGCGGCATCCTGCGCGAGGGCCTGGAGTCGCTCGTCGGCAAGGGCGTGGTCGGGTTCCGCTCCCGCGGCCTGTGGGCCGGCGTGGACGTCGACCCGGCGCTCGGCACCGGCCGCGAGGTCAGCGAACGCCTGATGCGGGAGGGCATCCTGGTCAAGGACACCCATGGCTCCACCATCCGCCTGGCCCCGCCGCTGACCGTCACGGCGGAGGAGCTGCAGAGCGCCCTGCACACCGTGGAGAAGGTCCTGGCCCGGCAGGTCTGAGCCCTCGCCGTCCCCCGCCGGGCCCCGGCGGGGGACGGCGTATCCCAGGAAGCCCTCATCCCGCCCGAAGGGTGAAGATGGGGACAAGAGGGGGTAGACCACTCTCAGCGACAGAGAGGTCGGCCGTGGGCGGACACAAGGAGCAGGACGTTGCCCGGCAGGGGTTCGATGTGGCCGACGCCGTTCCCCTGTTGCTCGATCCGCACGGCATGGTGTCGAGCTGGACCGGCGGTGCCGAGCGGCTGCTGGGGTACCACGCCTCCGAGGCCGTGGGCCGCAAGTTCGCCGAGCTGCTGGTCCCCGAGGACGCCGAGCGGGTGCCGGACCTGGTCGAGCGGTGCCGCTCGGACGGCGGCTGGGCGGGGTTGATGACGGCCCGGCACCGGGACGGGCGGCCGGTCGCGGTGATGGTGCGGGTCACGCCGACCGTGGGGCCGCGGGGCCGTTCGTCGCTGCTGGTCCTGCTGTCGGAGCTGGCCGGCTCGCCCGGCTGGGACATGAGCCGCGACGTGCTGGAGCAGATGGTCGCCGGCACGTCGGTCGGCATCGCGATCGTGGACACGGAGCTGCGCTTCGTGTGGTCCAACGCCGCCCTCGAACAGTTCGGCGGCGGGCCGGCCGGGCGGCGCCTGGGACTGCGGTTCGCGGACATCCAGCCGGGTATGGACGCCGAGGCCGTCGAGGAGCGGATGCGGCACGTGCTGGACACCGGTGAACGGGTGATCGACTACGAGCTTGTCGGCCGTGCCCGCTCGGCGCCGCTGCGCGAGACCGCGCACGTGCTGTCGTTCACCCGGCTCGACGACGACCGGGGCCGCCCGATGGGCGTGTACTACACCGTCGTGGACGTCACCGAGCGGCACCGCGCCCGTCGGCGTCTCGCCCTGCTCGACCGGGCCGGCAAGCAGATCGGCCGCTCCCTGGACGTCCTGCGCACCGCGCAGGAACTGGCGGACGTGACCGTGCCGGAACTCGCGGACTACGTCGCCGTGGACCTGCTGGAGCCGGTGCTGCGCGGCGCCGAGGTCCAGCCGGGCCCGCCCACCGGCTCCGACCGGGTGTCGCTGTGCCGGGCGGGCCAGCGGTCGCTGTACGAGGACCTGCCACGGGCGTTCGTGGAGACCGGGACGGTCCTGTGGTACCTGGCGGATTCTCCGCCGGTGCGCTGTCTGACCACGGGCCGGGCCTGGCTTCAGGAGCGGCTCGACCCGCTCGCCCTGGCGTGGGCCACGCCACCGGGCGGCCGGGAGTCCACCTTCCTGGAACTCGGCCTGCGGAGTGCGATGCTCGTCCCGGTCCGGGCCCGGGGCGTCACCCTGGGCATCACCGGGTTCTTCCGCCGCCGGCACGATCCTTTCACCGAGGACGACCTCCATCTGGCCGAGGACCTCGTCTCCCGCGCCGCCGTCTCCGTGGACAACGCCCGGCGCTACACCCGCGAGCGGGACGCCGCGCTGGTCCTGCAGCGCAGTCTGCTGCCCCGCCGGCTGCCCGAGCAGGACGCCGTGGAGGTGTCCGCCTGCTACCGCCCGGCGGACGAGCTGACCGGGCTGGGCGGCGACTGGTACGACCTGATCCCGCTGTCCGGCGCCCGGGTCGCCCTGGTCGTCGGCGAGGTGCCGGGGCACGGCATCGACGCCGCCGCGGCCATGGGTCGGCTGCGCACCGCCGTACGGACGCTGGCCGCGATCGACCTGCCGCCCGAGGAGGTGCTCGCCCATCTGGACGACCTGGCGTCCCGGCTGGCGCAGGACGAGGGCGACGGGGAGTCCGGGGAATTCCCCGGCCGGTCCGTCGGGTCCGGCTGCCTGTACGTCGTCTACGACCCGGTGACCGGGCAGTGCACGATGGCGGCCGCCGGCCATCCCGCGCCCGCCGTGGTGGCACCCGACGGCACGGTCACCTTCGTCGACCTCCCGCAGGGACCGGCGCTCGGTGTGGGCGGCCCGCCGTTCGAGGCGGTGGAGCTGGACCTGGCCGAGGGCAGCACGCTCGCCCTGCACACGGACGGTCTGCTGGCCGGTGGGAAGCCCTCGCCCGACGGGAGGCCCTCGCCCGACGGGACGGACCGCGAACGGCTGCGGCAGGCGCTGCGGGGCGCCGCGACCGCGCTCGAGCCGAGCTGCCGCGCGGTGGTCGACATGCTGGTCCCGGCCCGGCCGTACGACGACGTGGCCCTGCTGATGGCCCGTACCAAACGTCTCGACCCCGGACGGATCGCGGTCTGGGACCTGCCGGCGGACCCGGCGGTCGTGGCCGAGGCCCGCAGGACCAGCACCCGGCAGCTGGCCCGCTGGGGCCTGGACGACCTGGTCTTCACCACGGAGCTGGTCGTCAGCGAACTGGTCACCAACGCCATACGGCACGCCGGCGGTCCCGTGCGGCTGCGGCTGATCCACGAGCGGGCGCTGGTGTGCGAGGTGTTCGACGGCGGCGCCACCGCACCCCATCTGCGGCATCCCCGCGCGATGGACGAGGGCGGGCGCGGGCTGCTGCTGGTCTCGCAGCTCGCCCAGCGGTGGGGCACCCGGTTCGTTCCCGACGGGAAGATCATCTGGGCGGAGCAGTCACTGACCGCGCCGCTGGAATGAGGCGAGGGCCCGTGGCGGAGGCGTCGACCGACCACGCGGCGGTCTGCCGGGCCCTGCCCGGCATGGTGGCGCTGCTGCCCCCGGACCTGGTGTACGCGGACGTCGACGAGGCGTTCGCCGGCGGGACCGGGCGTCCCCGCGAGGCCGTGGTGGGCCGCTTCCTGTTCGACGTGTTCCCGGAGAACCCGAACGACCCGGAGGCCATGGGCGCGCGGCAACCGAGCGCCTCGCTGCGGCGGGGTGAGGACGTCACCGGGCTGATCCGGGTCCGGGACGACACGGGTGACGGCGGCCGGGGTGACGGGCCGGCTGCGCAGCGCGCCGACCGCCGTCTCCCGGGTGGCGGACGGGCCCGCGCAGGCGCTGGACGTGGTGGGCCGCTCCGCCCATGTGGTGGACGGCGCGGAGCCCGCGACCGCGGTGACGGCCTTCATCGACTTCGACCGGCACACCATCACCTGCGGCAGCGCCGGCCATCCGCCGTCCGTGCTGCTCCATCGTGACGGACGCGTGGAGCTCCTCGACCGGGCCGCCGACCCGCCGCTCGACGCCCGGCCGGACCCGACGCCCCGGCCGGAGGCGGCGACCGGGTTCGCACCGGGGGCGGCCCTGGTGCTCGACACCGACGGGCTGATCGAACGACGCCGGGAGGACATCGGCATGGGGCTGCCGCGGCTCGCCGAGGCCCTGCGCCGGCACCGGACGCAGGATCCCGAGACGCTCGCGGACATCGTGCTGCTGGAGCTGCTGCCGCCGGGCGGCGCCACCGACGACACGGCGCTGGTCGTCGTAGTACGGCTGTGGGCGGGTCAGGCGCCGGTGCGCTCCCGGTCGAGGCGTGCGGTGTGTTCCACGTTGCGCCGGTCCTCCGGGTCGTCGCTGGGCGCGCCGGCGAACCAGGCGTCGAGGATCTCCGTCAGCAGCGGCCCGGACGTCAGCCGCAGGCCGATCGCCAGCACGTTGGCGTCGTTCCAGCGGCGCGCGCCGTCCGCCGTGTAGGCGTCCGTGCACAGGGCGGCCCTGACACCGGGCACCTTGTTCGCTGCGATCGAGGCGCCGGTGCCGGTCCAGCAGCACACCACCGCCTGGTCGGCGGTGCCGACGGCGACCTCACGGGCCGCCGCCTCGGAGCAGACGGCCCACTGCGGGTCGTCCCCGGGGTTCAGGGCGCCGTGCGCGCGTACCTCGTGGCCGCGCTCGCGGAGTTCGGCGAGGAGGGCGCGGGCCACGGGTTCGTCCATGTCGGAGGAGACGGAGATCCGCATGCCTCCGAGCCTACTCGGCAGGCCGTCCGGCAGGGTGTCTTCCGGTCGCGTCGAACCTGGTGCCGGGCCGTACCGCCCACGCCTAGACTGGCACTCCACGACGTGCCGGATGGCCTGCCGGGATGCGGCGGCACCGCCCGTCCGCCGGAGTCGAGGAGCGTGTCCTTGTTCTACTACCTGCTCAAGTACGTGCTGTTGGGTCCGCTGCTGCGTCTGGTCTTCCGGCCGCGAATAGAGGGCCTGGAGCATGTGCCGTCGTCCGGTGCCGCCATCGTCGCGGGGAACCACCTGTCGTTCTCGGACCACTTCCTGATGCCGGCCGTGCTCAAGCGGCGCATCACCTTCCTCGCCAAGGCCGAGTACTTCACCGGCCCCGGCCTCAAGGGCCGGCTGACGGCGTTCTTCTTCCACAGCGCGGGGCAGATCCCCGTCGACCGCTCCGGCAAGGAGGCCGGGCAGGCCGCCATCCGGGAGGGCCTCGGGGTGCTGAGGAAGGGGGAACTGCTCGGCATCTACCCGGAGGGCACGCGCTCGCACGACGGCCGCCTCTACAAGGGCAAGGTCGGCGTCGCGGTGATGGCCCTCAAGGCGGGCGTCCCGGTGATCCCCTGCGCGATGATCGGCACGTTCGAGGCCCAGCCGCCCGGCAGGAAGATCCCCCGAATCCACCCGGTGGTGATCCGTTTCGGCAAGCCGCTGGACTTCTCGCGCTACGCGGGGATGGAGAACGAGAAGGCGGTCCTGCGCGCCGCCACCGACGAACTCATGTACGCCATCCTCACCCTGTCCGAGCAGGAGTACGTCGACCAGTACGCGGCCGTCGCCAAGGCGGAGGACGCCGAGCGCGGGGCGGAGGACAGGCGCCGCTTCCCGCGCATGCCGCTGAGCTGAGCCTTCCGTACATACGGGTGAGGGGCGGCCGGAGAGTTCCGGCCGCCCCTCGTGCCGTACGGCGTGGGTGTTACGGCTTCGGTGTGACGTGCGGTGCGCAGGTCACGTCGGAGCGGTCCAGCTCGCCGGTGAGCAGGTAGGTGTCCACCCGGTCGTTGACGCAGGAGTTGACCAGGCCGGTGACGCCGTGGGATCCGGCGTCCCGCTCGGTGATGAGGCGGGAGCCCTTGAGCCGCTGGTGCAGTTCGACGGCGCCCTCGTACGGGGTGGCCGCGTCGCGCTCGGACTGGACGATCAGCACCGGCGGCAGCCCCTTGCCGGACTTGACGTCCACGGGCGTCCGCTGCTTGACCGGCCAGGTGGCGCAGGGCAGGTTCATCCAGGCGTTGGCCCAGGTCATGAAGGGGTGGTCCCGGTGCAGCCGGGTGTTGTCGCGGTCCCACTTGTGCCAACTGGTGGGCCACTTGGCGTCGGTGCACTCCACGGCCGTGTAGACGGCGTTGCCGTTCTCCGAGGCCGCGTTGCCCGCCGTGTCGGAGAGGTCGGGGGAGGCCGCGTCGACGAGCGCCTGGGTGTCGCCGGCGACGTACTGGCTGAAGACGGCCGCCGTGGGCGCCCACGCGGAGTCGTAGTACGGGGCGCTCTGGAAGAAGGAGATCAGCTCGGCCGGGCCGACGACGCCGCCGAGGGGGTTCTTCTCGGCGGTGGCGCGCAGTTCGAGCCACTGCTCCTGGACCTCGGCGCGGGTGTCTCCGAGGTGGTAGGTCGCGTCGTTCTTCGCGACCCAGTCCTGCCAGTCCTTCCAGCGGCCCTCGAAGGCGACGTCCTGGTCCAGGTTGGCCTGGTACCAGATCTTCTCGCGGGAGGGGTTGACGACGCTGTCGACGACCATGCGGCGGACGTGGCCCGGGAAGAGGGTGGCGTAGACGGCGCCGAGGTAGGTGCCGTAGGAGACGCCGAGGAAGTTGAGCTTCCGCTCGCCGAGGGCGGCGCGGATGACGTCGAGGTCGCGCGCGGTGTTCGGCGTGGTCATGTGCGGCAGCATCTCGCCGCTGCGCTCCTGACAGCCCTCGGCGTACTCGCGGGCGAGCTTGCGCTGGGCCCGCTTGTCGGCCTCGGAACGGGGCACCGGGTCCGCCTTGGGCGCCTTGACGAACTCCTGCGGGTCGACGCAGGAGATGGGCGCGGACTTGCCGACGCCGCGCGGGTCGAAGCCCACGAAGTCGTACGCCTTGGCCGTGTTGGCCCAGACCGGGTTCTTGGCGGTGACCCGGGCCGGGAAGCGCAGACCGGAACCGCCGGGACCGCCCGGGTTGTACAGGAGCGCGCCCTGGCGTTCTCCCTTGGTGCCGGTGTTGCCGATGCGGTCGACGGCGAGCTTGATCTGCTTGCCGTACGGCTTGGCGTAGTCCACCGGCACCGAGACCCAGCCGCACTGGATCGGCTTGGCCAGGTTCCAGTCGGCGGGGCAGTCCTGCCAGTCGATGCCGGTCTCCGCGGCCCGGGCGGCGGCGATCGCCACGCCCCTGGCCTCGCGGTCCTTGCCGTGGTGGGTGTCCGCCGTCGCGCTCGCCGTGGGCGCCGCGACGGCGCCGGCTATGAGCGTCGCCGTGACGAACACTCCGGCCGAACCGAGCGCCGCCGCCCGCCTCTTCGGTCCTCTGTCCCTCAAGTGGAGCCTCCCCGTACGTCGTTGCGATGGGCAGGGGGGATCCTCTCCGCTGTGAGGTGGCTGAGAACAGGGTTCGAGGCGGTTCTTTGCCAATCCGATAACCGGATGCCGACACCCCGTCAATCGGACACACCTTTCGGCAGACCAGGCGTTTCCGGCCTGTCCGGCGTTCGAGGACGGGGCCGTTCGGGCCGAAGGGGGTCCGGGGGCGCAGCCTCGGGGGAACGGAAACGGGCGGTGGGGGCGACCACCGCCCGTCAGGTGTCCGCGCGGGCGGACCCCATGGCCATCAGCGCCCGCAACCCCTCCCCCAGCATCCGCTCGGAGATCCCACCGAAAAGCGCCATCTGAGTGGCAAACCCCTGCACGAGCGCGATCATCGCCCGCGCCACGGCATCCGTGTCCGCGTCGGCGGACATCAGACCGGCGTCCTGGTAGCTCTCGACGACCCTCCCCCAGGCCCTGCGGACGTTGTCGTACCCCTCACCCAGCACAGCCGCCAGCTCAGGACTGCGCGTGGTCTCCGTCCACACCTGGATCATCAGCCGCGGGAACATCCACTCACCGTCGTCCAGGGTGGCCGGCCGCCGCTCCCTCATCCGGGCCAGGGACCGCGGGACGAGCACGTCCGGGGTGGGCGGCGGGCTCTCCCGGGCGGCCTGTTCGAGGATGCCGCGCACCGTGTCGAGCACATCGGTCACGATCGCGGCGATCAGCTCGTCCTTCCCCCGGAAGTACCGGTAGACGGCGCCCGCGGAGAGGTCCGCCTCCTTGAGCACGTCCTGCATCGAGGTGGCGTGGAAGCCGTTGCGGGCGAAGCAGGACGCGGCGCCGTCGAGGATCTGGCGGCGGCGGGCGTCGAGGTGTTCCTGGGATACGCGGGCCATGTCCGCAATCTAAAACGAACATTCCTTCTTGACAAGGAACGGACGGAGCGGGACGGTGGCGGTGAACCTAAAACGAACGATCCTTCTTTTTGATCTCCGGAGCCCTCATGTCCCTCTCGACACTGTCGCCGCACCGTCGCGTCGTCGCCGTGACGCTGCTGGTCCCCATCCTGGTGGCGCTGGCGCTCTGGGCCTTCGCCTGGCCCGCGGCCCGTACGGCACCCCGCGACCTGCCGCTCGGCGTGGCCGGCCCCACCGCCGCGACCGCACCGGTGGAACAGCGGCTGGAGCGCCAGGAGGGCGCCTTCGACCTCCACCACTACGCCGACGAGGCCGCCGCCCGGGAAGCGGTCGAGGACCGCGAGGTGTACGGCGCCGTCGTCGTCACCGGGCAGGGACCGAAACTGCTCACCGCGTCCGCCGCGAGCCCGGTCGTGGCCCAGCTGCTGCAGCAGGCGGTGACCCAGCAGGCCGCCGCCTCCGGCAGCCGGGTCACCACCGTGGACGTGGTGCCCGCCGCCGAGGGGGATCCGCGCGGCGCGGTCCTGAACACGAGCGTGCTGCCGCTGGCCCTGGCCGGGATCGGCGCCGGGGCCGCGGTGACGCTGCTGGGGCTGCGCGGTGCCCGCGCGGTGGTCGCGCTGGCCGGATCCGCCACCCTGGTCGGCGTGGTGGCCGCGGCGCTGGCGCACAGCTGGCTGGACGCCGTTCCGGGGAACTGGTGGACGGTGGCCGGCACGTTCGCGCTGGCCGCGCTGGCCATGGGGGCGACGGTCGCCGGACTCGCGGCGCTGCTCGGACAGGCGGGCATCGCGCTCGGCGGCTTGGTGATCATGCTGCTCGGCAACCCCTTCTCGGGGGCGGCCTCGGCGCCGGAGATGCTGCCCGAGCCGGCCGGGGCGATCGGCCGGTGGCTGCCGCCGGGGGCGGGCGTGTCGCTGCTGCGCTCGGTGTCCTTCTTCGACGGCGCGGGGGCGGCCGGGCCCGCCCTGACGCTGACCTGGTGGGCCGCGCTGGGCCTGGGCGCCGTACTGGTCGGCGGCGCGCTGAAGGAGCGTACGAGGAGCGCGCGGTCAGCGTCCGAGCGCGAACCGGTCCCCGTCGGCTGACCGCGGGCCGCTCGACGGCCGGTCTCGGCCCTCGCGGCAGGACCGTGCACCCCCCCCCCAACCCCGGGGGGGGACCACG
>NZ_JBHWHX010000018.1:0-150583 GCF_042732315.1 Streptomyces sp. NPDC059787 | reverse complement strand
CTTCGAAGGGCCATACCTTCATCTCTCGCACAGCATCGCTTCCAGGGATTGCCCTACAAACAGATCCCTTTCCGCGTTCAGGACACAAACACCCAGGCCCTGCTCTGCCTCACCAGGCGCCGGGCCGACGTCTTCTTCGCGATGCCCCGCGACGGAACCTTCTACGAACCCCAACCCGCCGCAGCCAGGTGAGGAGTCCGGACCGCTCGATCAGTCCTCCGGCCGAAGCCTCTGACGAGCCGCCTCGAGCCGCTCGTCATGGCCGGACGCGAACAGCTCAGGAAGCGTCTTGTCGAGCGTTCCGGCGATCCTGGGGAACGGCGCCCAGACCGCCGGATCGTCGACAACCCGGCTGAGGTCCGTCCACGGACACAGGAACGGCCCGCCGCGTCGCGCAACAGCAGGCGCAACCCCTCCCGCACCCCCGCTTCAGGCGGCCACACGCCGCCCGGCCGCCCTCCGGGTGCGGGTCCGCTGCTGCTGTCTCCCACCGGGACAGCGGCTGCCGGCGGTGCGGGCGGGCGGTCAGTCGGGGACGGAGTCCACGGTGGCGTAGCTGGGCAGTACCTGGTCCGTGCCGGTCACCGCCAGCATGCGGCGTACGCGTTCGCCGGGTGCGATCAGCGACAGCCGGGCGCCGGTGTTCCTGGCTGTGCGGTAGGCCGCGATCAGACAGGTGAGCCCGGTGGAGTCCAGGAAGGCGACACCGGACAGGTCCACCAGCACCCTCCGGCCGCCGGTGAGCAGCAGTGGCTGCAAGACGTCGGAGAGCTGCGAGGCCGTGTGCAGGTCCAGGGCGCCTTCGACCGTGACGAGGTGTCGTCCTGCGCCCAGGGGGCGGGCCGACACCTGGAGGTCCTCCCGAGGATCGTCGGGGGCGGGCTGGTCGGTGCTCATGGCCGCTTCTTTCCACATGGGCCGCGGTTCACGGCGTCAGCTCCTGCTGGTGGCCGCCGCGCCACTCGGTGAGCAGGACGGTGGCGTCGTCGTCGAGCTTGCCGTCGTGGTGTTCCATGACGGCGGCCATCAGCCGGCGCAGGGTCTCGTGCAGGGTGTGCCGGCCGGAGTGGTGACGCAGGATGAAGTCGACGAACCGGTCCCGGCCGAACTCCGTTCCGTACCTGTCGCGGGCTTCGACGATGCCGTCGGTGTAGAGCAGCAGGCGGTCCCCCGGTTCAAGCTGGTCGGCGGCCATGGTGACCGGCAGGCCGAGGTCGGCACCCATGGGGCCGGCCGGGGGGCAGGCCAGTTCGGTGGCCCAGCGGTTGCCGCGGATCAGGATCGGCAGGTGATGGCCGCGGTTGATCCACGTCAGTCGGCCCGTCTCCATGTCCAGGTGGGCGAGGATGCCGGTGATGTAGCGGCTGGTACTGAACTGCTCGATCAGGGTCTGTTCCACCTGCCGGCTGGTCTCCGTCAGCGAGGCGCCCTGCCGGCGGGCGTTGCGGCAGGCGGCCACGGCGACGTTGGCGGTGATGCCGGCGGTGGTGTCGTGTCCCATGGCGTCGAAGACGCTCAGGTGGAGGGTGCTGCCGGCGACCGCGTAGTCGAAGGCGTCCCCGCCGATCTGGTAGGCAGGCTCCATCACCGCGCCCACGGTGGCGTCGTGGCCGGCGTAGGCGGTCGGAGGGGTGAGGTTCCACTGCATCTCCGCGGCCACGTTCATCGGCTCGGTGCGCGCCAGACGCGCGTAGGAGTCGCTGAAGGACCGCTTGCTCAGCAACAGCAGGGCCGTCATCGACGCCAGGTCGCGCAGAGCTTGCCGGACGGGTTCGTCGTCGGTGTCGGTATCGGCCCGCAGCACACCCAGGCGCTCCACCCCGTTGGTGACGGCCACCCACCACCGCCGCCCGCCCGGACGCTCACCCGCCCCGTCCCCTTCGGATTCGGGGAGCAGCTCCACGCGCTGGTAGGCCTGGCCGGGCAGACTGCCCGAAACGGTGAACTCCTGTCCGCCGTCTCCGGCATCCGCCCCCTGACCGGTGAGCCGGCGCAACACCGTCTCCCGGATGTCGGTCACGAAGACCGCCACGTCGTGCATGCCCGCCACGGCGGCATGCTCGGCGATCATCCCCGGAAGCTGTTCGAGTGTGGCCGTATGACTGGCCTGCATCAGCCGCACCAGCGACACAGCGCTGCTCTCAGTCACATCCCTGGTCCCCTCACCGGGCTGACGCGCACACCATGGGCAGCCATGCCACTTCGGGACTCCTTCATGGCCCGTCTCTTTCATGGCCGCTCGTGCAGTACCCATCCTCGGGCACCACGCGGGTACCCGCTCCCGGACAGCACGCGCGGCCCGGCTTCCGTCTTCTCCCACGGTCCGTCGCTCGGCGGACGTACCGGTGCGGCAGTCTCGCCGTCACACAGCACGAAGTGGGCGCTCCGGTCCTCGGCTGCGTCCGCGGGCCCCTTCCAGGTGTCTCTGTCTTCGGTTGCTCCCGGGCCGCCGCGTCGTGACAGGTCGCGACCGGACAGATGCCGACGGAGAACCGGGGCGGGCGTGCAGGGGTGTCCCCGCATGCCCGCTGCAGCGGTGACTGCCATGACCTCGTCCACGCATCCCAGGCGCAGACCGCTCCGTCGGCCGGTGAACCGGCGGCGGATCCGGAGCGGGCGCGGACGGAGAACAGCCATCGGCGCCCTGACCGCCCTGCACGGACGACCCCGACCGACCACCTGTTCACCACTCCTGACGATCAGCCGCGTACCCGCCTTCTCGAGCCGGCCGGTGCCATCGAACCGTGGGACGACCTGGAACACACCCGTCTGGAGGCCGTCACGCAGTGGGTCGTCACGACGCCGACACCCAGGTCGGGCGACCAGGAGCCACAGGGTGCTCGGCACCGCGTCAGCCGGACAGTCCCGCCTCCCACTTGCGCCGTTGAAGGACGTAGTCGCTGAAGAGACGGCGGGCCCGGTTCAGCAGTTCGCCCACTTCCGGGTCTCCGCGTGGGGTGTCCGCTCCCGGATGCCAGCGCTGCACCGACTGTCCGGCCCACACGCGCAGTTTGTCGTCCGGATCGTCCAGCAGGGTGACCGCGGCCCGCAGTCCCACGACCCCACCGCGCGCGTCGAGCAGCCGGAAGGCGGCGACCCGGACCGGCCGGGGCCGCCCGGCGCCGAGGTGCGCTGTCAGCAGCCCGTCGGGCAGTGTCCCGGCGAACGGGAGCAGCGCGGCGGTCGTCTCCCGCACGACGCCGGGTGCCGGGTCGTCGAGCAGCGGCAGCAGCCGTGCGACGTCGGTCGCGTCCAGTGTGCGCAGCCCGGCCACCGCCCGTGTCCGCACCCCCGGTGCCGGATGGGCGAGCAGTGGCCACAGCAGCTCCGCGTCCACGCGCTCCCCGCACTCCGCCAGCCCGATCACCGCACCGGGCGACACCGTCGGGTCGGCCGGGTCCGCGCATCGCTCCCGGTACCAGGGCAGCGGATCCGTCCCGTGCCGGCGTACGACATACCGTGCACAGGCCCGTACCAGCGCGGACCGGTCGGTGAGGAACTCCATCGCCCGCCCGGGTCGTCCCGCCCGCCGCAGCGCGGTGACCCCGGCCGACCGCGCCCGGGGACTGCGCGCGTCCAGGAGCGGCTCCAGCACCTCGTCCCAGTCGTCCCCGTCCGTCATGGCGGTCAGGGCGGCGTCGGCGCACAGGTTTTGGACGACCGCGTCGTCGTCCCAGGCGGCGCGGCGGGCCAGCTCGCCGGGAGAGAGGAGCCCCTCCTCGATGGTCAGCCGGAAGGCGAACCGGCGTACGGTGCGGTCGGTGTGGGTGTACAGGGGCAGCAGCCGCTCGCGCGGTGCCCGGCGGAGCACACTGCCGAGCAGTTCGAGCCCGAAGGAGCCCCGCTCGCGCCGACCGACCCGCAGGATCAGCGGCGCGAGGGCGACCGCGGTCTCCGCGTCGAGCCTCTCGCCCAGCAGTCGCCGGGCCCGCTCCCGCACGGGCGTGGCCCAGTCGCCGGTGCGTACGGCGAGCAGCGGAAGGAGCACGGGATGCTCTGCGGCCCCGTCCAGAGCGGCCTCGCGTACCCGCCCGTCCGGATGGCACAACGCGAGAGCGAGCAGGGCCTGCGCATCCTGCCCCGTGCTCCCGTCCGCCCCGAGCCGGCCGTGCGGAAGGTGCTCGGGTTCGGCGGGCGGTTCCGTGCTTCCGGCCGGGCGGCGGAAGCGGGCGGTGACCCAGCGGCGGAGGCGGTCGGACCGGTCGGTTGCCGGTTGCCGGGGAGACGCCTCCGTACGCGGTGCGGCGTCGTCGGCGGTGCCGGAGCGCAGCACCGCGGTCCGGTCTCCGTCCGGCAGCAGCGCATGCCCGTACCGGAGGACCTGGCGGACGCCCACGTCGAACGCGGTCCAAGCCCGGGGATCAGCGGTGTCCACAGCCTCGGTGAGGGGCGTTCCCCGGATCAGGCGGACCGCTGCCGTCCCGTCGCTTCCGTTGTCGTCGTCCATGCCCGTCCCGCCCCTGCCGACCTGTCGTTCCGGGCGATCTTAGAGGTGGTGCAGCGGAGCGTCGCGGAAATTCGAACGCCGTTGCTCATGTTCTGGTTCCAGGGAGCGGATTTCCGCTCGGGCGCGGTGCCGGCGCCTGTCGTCGTCGACGGGCCGGTTGCAGAGGTGGCGGGCCGGCCGGTGACGTCGAGCCGCCGCGACAGGGGGCACGGATGACGTTCATGGCGGGAATGCCGCCGACTGCCTCCGGCAAGGGGCGTACCGATCCACGTACGGCTGACACCAGGCGGCTTCCCCGGGCCGTCAGGCGGACCGGAGCGAAGATGTCTGCGATATGCCGCACCACTGTTTCAGGCGGTCGCGGACCGTGCGGGAGGCGAGCGGAATCGATTCCCGGGCACCCGGAACACCTCCCCCGGGTCCGGCAGCGCATTCATGAGGGCCTGCGTTTCGTCGCCGGCGACACGGTGCTCCGGGCCGTGTGCCTGGCCTCGGCCGCCTTCCAGTTCTCCTTCGCGGCCATGATGACCGTCTATCTGCTCTTCCTGCCGCGGGAACTGCACCTGTCGGGCACCGTCGTCGGGCTGGCGCTCGCGGCGGCGGGGCCGGGCGCGCTCCTGGGTTCGCTGCTGGCCGCCCGTCTGCCGGGCCGGTTCGGCCACGGCCCGGTGCTCGTGTGCGCGGCGGTACTCGGCGACGGCCTCTTCCTGTGCGTGCCCGTGCTGCACGGCTCCTCCGCGGTGACGGTTCCCGCGCTCCTCACGGTGGGCTTCGTGCTCGGGTGCGGGGGCCAGTTGGTGAATGTCACGGTCATGGCCGTCCGGCAGGCCGTCACTCCGGACGGGATGCAGGGCCGCGCGGCCGCGACGATCACGTTCGTCGGCATGGGGCCGGCCCCGCTCGGCTCGCTCACCGGCGGATTCCTCGCGCAGGAGTGGGGGCTGCGCACCAGCCTCCTGGTGACGGCCGCGGGCATGATGCTGTCCCCCGTGATCATGGCGTTGTCCCCGCTCGTACGCCTGGGACGGGAGCTTCCGGCCCCGTACGGCACGCCGTCGACGTACGGGTGAACGTGCGTCGCCCCGTGCGAACGAGTGATCCGACTCCATGAGACACCGCGAGTCGAACCCCGGCACTCCGTACGAGCGATGCCGGCGTGGAGGCGCTGCAGCACCGTGGCCACGGTCTGCGCCCCGGTACGGACATCGGCCGGCAAGCCGGTGCCGGTGCGGGTCGAGAACGGCAGCATCACCGGCGCCTGCCATGTACGCGATCCCGAGAAGCTGCCGGGTACGGAGCGGGTGACCGCCGTGAGCCGCTGGGGCCGCGGCGGTGCGCCGCGGCCCCGGCGGCCGGTCCGGCGCGCTCCGCCCGGCGGCCCTGGTGACAGCGCACCCGACTGTGTTCCTTCCCTCGCGCTCCGGCTCAGCCGCGGACGAGGTCCGCGGCTCTCCGGCACGGAGGCTACAAGCCGAACTCCAGGTGCTCGATGTCCGTGAACCGGACTTCCTCCAGCCGGCCGGCGCGGCGGCCGCTGTCCTGGAAGTACACCTCCTTGAGCGCTTCGGCGACGATCTCCCGCAACCGCTGGTCGTCGGCGCCGGTCTGCTGGGCGTCGAAGAGGCGGGCGGCGTACCGCGGCGGCAGGGCGACGGTCAGGTGGCGGAGCCTGTCCTCGTCCGTCGAGCCGATCGGTGCGGTGTAGCCGATCCGGGCACGGGTGTCGATGACGATGCCGTCGGTCGTCGCCGCCTTCCGCCGTGCCCGGGCTCGGATCTGCGGCTGCCAGCGCTTCTTCACCTCGTGTTCCAGACGGGCGGCGAGGTCCGGGCGGGGTCTTCTGATCTGGTCCTTCACGTACCGTTCGACGGTGCGCTGGGAGATGCGCAGCGTCTGGGCGACCGCACGGGTGCCTTTGAGCTGTCTGACCAGGTATCGCATCTGCGCGGGCGCGCTTTGGGGCACCGGGCGGGTGAACGATTTCCGCACCGCGGCGTCCAGGCCGTCCCCGAACAGGCTCATCGTCGCCTTCTCCTACTCGCCGTTGTCGATGCCGGTGACGGTACCGTCCTTGATGTAGCGGGCGAGGTTGAGCTCCGGGGCGTCGAACCGCTCACGGACCTCTTCGCCCCACAGGACGCTCTGGGTGCCCTCGTGCTTGACCAGGCCCGGGTTGACGCCGAGCTTGAAGCCGCCGGGCAGCGGCTTGCCGTCCCGGTAGGGCAGGAAGTCCAGCGGGCCGGGGCCGCCGGCCGCGTACACGACGCAGTCGGAGAGGATCGCGACCGGGTACTGGCTGGTGAACGCCGCATGCTTGACGATCTTGCGGTGGAGGTTGATCCGGGTGCGGGAGATGACCGCCGCGCGGATGTCGGGCCGCCACGTCGGCCGGGAGAGCGCCCGCCACGGCTGCCCGGGCCGCCAGCCCTCGCCGCGGGGCCGTTCGCGCAGTTTGCCCAGACCGCCCTTGACCGTCGCCTTGATCGCCGAGACGACGATCGTCAGCTGCGGATCGCGCTCCTTGTAGTCGTTCATGGCCGTCAGGAAGTCGGCCGGCTCCATGTCCGCGTGTACGCCGAGATCGGCCATCGTCGCCAGGTAGGCGTCCCGCAGCCGCTGGTACCAGTCGTCCAGGTAGCGGCCGTTGTCGTGACGGACGTACGCCTCGAGCGGGCGCACCTCGTAGCCGAGCTCGACGGCGTAGGCGACGGTGGGCGTGGCGTACCAGGCCGGGCCCTCGGGGCGTTCGCCCTTCGGCGTGAACGGGCTGGGCAGCAGACTTGCGTCCAGCTCCGCCCACTTGTCCTTGCCGACCCTCACCCTCGACAGGTCGACGTGGGACAGGTCCACCAGCCACGACCCGGGCAGCTTCGCATCGAACACCGGCGCCCTGACGTGCTCCGGCGCACCGAGGCCGACGGTCAGCCCGTTGGCGCCTGCGGCGAAGGCCATGTTGACGTCGATGCCGACCAGGTGCCGCAGGGTGCATTCGTCGTCGGTCATGGGCCGCGCCCAGTCGTACGCCTCCTCGAACAGCTTCTCGGCGGGGCCGCGGACGTGGAACCGCGGCAGGTCCGTCAGGAGGGGGTGGCCGTCGGGGGCCTCGCACGGCGCCGGGTCGACCGGGTCCTTGCCCAGCGAGCCGGGGTTGTGTTCGGAGTGCCGCTTGCCCGTCGCGTCGGGTTCGGAGGCGCGGGTCGGCGGGTGCAGCGCGGTCATCAGCTCCAGGCCGGTGACGGCGGTGGAGCCGCGCGGCGTCATCACGCGGGAGGCGTACACGCCCAGGGTCCGGGCGAGGTCCGCCGGCGGGAGCTGTGCGGCGTGGCCCCAGTGGCGGAGGTCGAGGGCGTGCCAGGACGGAATGCACAGCTGGACGCAGTTGCGTTCGGCGCCCTGCGCGGGGCGGTAGATCCGCGCCCACGGCCCGAAGCCGCGTTTGGTCAGCTTCCACTCCGCTCGCGCCAGCTGCTTGACGACCTTGTGGCCCTCCGGGATCCGCCCGGCGAGCCGCTCCTCGTCGGTGAGGGCGACGGGAAGGCCGTAGCGCTCCAGCGCGGCCTCGGTAAGCACGAGCAGCGGGTCGGCGTCCTTGCCCGGACCGGACAGCTTCGGCTGCCCGAGCCTCGCTTCCTTGAGGGTCCAGTCCACCAGGGACGGCAGGGTCTTGGCGGGCACGTCCAGGACCAGGCCGCCGGTGCAGTACGCCAGGACCTGCCCTTCCGGGTCGACGTCGACGACCGCGAGCGGCCCGTTCTCGAAGCGTGGACCGGCGCCGCCCGCAGGGGTGCCGGCCGGGGCCGCCTTCCGCGCGTCCGGGCGCTGTGGCGTCGTCGACGGCCTGGTGGTGTGCGGCGCCGCGGCCGGACGGGATCGGGGGGTGTTCCCAGCCGTGGTCGTGGTCACGGCTTCGGTTTCCTGGCCCGTGGACAGGGGCCGCGCCCTCGGCGCCGGGGCTGCCGGGGTGGTGAGCGTCTCGGGTGTCGCCGTGTCCTCGTCCTGGGCGCCGGCGTCGGCCGGGGCGGGGTACAGCCTGGAGAGTCCGTCGAGGAGACGTGCGTACGCGTCACGCTCCGGTGGGCGGGGTTCGGTCTTGCCGGCCTCCCAGCCGCTGACCGTGGCCCGGCGCACCTGCAGCGCGGTGGCGATCTCGTCGATCGTCAGGCCGTGGGCCTTGCGCAGACGCTTGCGCTCTTCGGGCGGCGGCAGAGGGGCACGGGACGCGAGGAGCGCGTCGACCCGGTCGAACAGTTCGGACATGGAGGGCCTCCTGTTCCTCAACCATAGCGTAGAGCGTACGGATTGAGTACGAGTCGAGTACGGATCGCGTACGAATCGTGTGCGGATACCGTTCGACCATTACAGGGAGCTCGGGACGACGGCCGGCGGGATCCGGTGGACTCGTGCCCATGGGACGCTGACGGCACCGTGGCGGTCACCGGGGCGGCAGGTACGGTCGGAGGATCCGTCTCCCTGTCCCGCGGTGACGACCGTCCCGGCCCGGTGCGCGCCGGGAGCGAAGGGGCCGACGACCGGGGTACGGCAGGGTGTCCTTCCCTCACCGGGCACCGCTGGACAAGGACGAGCCGCGCGCCTCCGGGTCCTGCCCGTCATCAGCGGTCCGCGAGTACCGGCACCTGCGGCGCGCGGCCGGTCCCAGTCTTGCCGCGCGGCCGCCGTCGGCGTCGCGCCGTGGAGACGGCCGCGGTGTCCCGCGCACGCCTCGGGCGTGTCCGTGACTCCCCCGGCATCGCCCGGCTCGCCCTCCGGCAGGTCGAGAAGAGGGCGTGGAGGATCGAGCCGGGCCGGACGGCCCGGCTCGTCGGTGCCTTCCCGGGGAACAGGGGAATCACTCGAGCCCAGCGCCGCGGGGGAGCATCAGCACCGAGTCCGTGTGGACCGTGATGCGCACCGGTGTGAAGGTGGTGGCGTCCACCGGCGATTCCCCGGTGCCGGGATTACGGGCGTAGCGGGGACTCGCGCCTCCGCTGATCTGCCAGCGTATGCGGTGACCTGCGGCGAAGCGGTGGGCGGTGGAGCTCATCCCCACGGTGACCTGCGAGGGCGCGGGTCCGGTCGTCCGAAGTCGGCCCAGTCCGTCGCAGACGTTGACGGAGCGGCCTTGCGCGTCCACGTCGCACAAGCGGGTGAAGACGTCGGCGTGCCCGGTGTCCGTGGAGATGCTCAGCCGCGCGGAGACCGGGCCCAGGATGTCCACGGGCTCGGTCAGTGGCGGGCCGGTGAACGTCAGGACGTCGTCCCGGGCCTCCAGAACGCCGTTGTCGCGTGGGCCGGCGGTGCGGGAGAGCAGGGGACCTCCGAGGGACGGGGTGGGGTCGGCCGGGTCGTAGCGGAACGTCGTCAGTGGCGCGGATTCCGTGGGGGGCTGTCGGGTGAGATGCCCGTCCGGGGCGGGGTACCACGAGGCGGCAGCGGAGGCCGACGGCCAGTCGTCGAGGTCCCGCCAGGTGTTCTCGCCGCTGATGTGCACGCGTACCGCGGTGGGGCGCAGACCGGAGGGGTCGGCGCACAGGTGGGCGCGCAGCCAGGCGAGGCTTTCGGCGAACACCTCGGGCCATCCCTGCTGCAGGGCGGAGGTGTGGGTCCAGGGGCCGACGAGCAGGGCCGTTTCGCATCCGGCCCGACGCAGCCGTTCGTACTGCTCGAAGGTCTGGTCGACGAGCACGTCGTGCCATCCGGTGATCAGGGCCGTGGGCACGCCGAGCCGCTCCGCCGACTCCGCCAACGACGCGCCGCGCCAGTAGGCGTCCTTGGCGTCCGGGTGCGTCATCACGTCGTCCAGCCAGGGCACTTCACCTCCCAGAGCGGACTCGTACGCCCCGCGCAGGGGCCGCGCGGCGGTGACGTCGCGCAGGCGGCGCTGCAGGCGCAGTGTCGCCTTCAGGAACGGCGCCATGCCCTGGTGCTGGTAGGTCATGCCCGAGCCGACGGCGAGGACGTTCTCCAGGCGCAGCGCACCGTCCGCGTGGAACAGGGCGTAGGGGTCGTGCAGTCCTACCTGCACCACCATTGCCTTCAGTTCCGGCGGTGGGTCCAGAGCGAGGGCCCATTGCGTGTAGCCCAGGTAGCTGGGGCCGACGGTCCCCAGCGTTCCGTCGAACCAGGCCTGCTCGCGCAGCCAGGAGACCGTGGCCCGGCCGTCGGCGGCCTCGTTGCGCCACAGATCGAAAGCGCCGCCCGAACCGCCGGTGCCGCGGCAGCTCTGCAGGACCACGTGGAAACCCTGTTCGGCGAAGAGCAGGCCGTACTGGGGCGACCACGGCAGGCCTCGGCCGTAGGGCGAGCGGACCAGGAGGGTGGGGAAGTCGCCCCGGTCACGCGGGAAGTAGTGGTCAGTGATCAACGAGCTGCCGTCGGCGGCCGGCACCACCAGCCCCGGCTCCCATCCGACCTCGTGCCGCTTCGCCGGCAGACCCCGCCAGATCGCCCTCATCATCCGTGAGGACAGCGGCGGTTTTCCGGCGGGTGGCACCCAGGCCGGTCCGGTCACGGCGTCGGGCGTGCGTGATGGCATCGTTCTCCTCCTCATTTTCGTACACTGTACGAGAATAGAGGGTGCTTGGATGACCTTCGCAAGGACCACCCCTGGAATCGGAGGAAGGAGCACAGGACCGTGCCCGGTGACCAGAAGTCCAGCGCCGCGAGCGTCGATCCCGAACAGCTCTGGCTGCGGCCCACCGAGTTCCGCAGAGGCCGCAGGCCCTCCTTCAGCCGGGAGGCGATCACCGCGGCGGCCGTCGCCCTGGCGGACGCCGAAGGCCTCGAAGCGGTCACCATGCGGCGGGTCGCCGCCCGGGTCGGAGCCGGTGTCATGTCGCTCTACAGCTACGCCCCCGACAAGGAGACACTGCTGGAACTGATGGTCGACCACGTCAGCGGCGAACTGACGGCCACGGACCCGCCCAGCGGCGACTGGCGGACCGACCTGAAGACCGTCGCCCATCTGCAGCGCGCCCATATGCTGCGCCACCCCTGGCTGCCCGCCGCCTTGACCACCCGTCGCGTTCCGGGCCCCAACACGCTGGCCTTCCTGGAACACGCGCTCGCCGTCCTACGGCCCACCGGACTGGACGGTGCGGCGAAGCTGGAGGTCTTCGCCCAGCTCACCGCGTTCGTGGCCGGCCACGTGGCGCACGAGATCGCGCAGGTCTCAGCCGCACGGTCCCCGGAACGGGCCGCAGCCGAGGCCCGCTACCTCGCCGCTGTCGCCGCCGACGGCTGCCACCCGGAACTCGCCGAGGCTCTCTCCGCCCCCGGACGCCCGCTCACCGCCGAAGCCACCTTCACCCGGTTCCTGGGCCGCCTGATCGACGGTCTCGACGCCGACTGACGCAACGCGCCCGTGGATGCGTCCCGCCCGCGGCGCCCCGGAGGAACAAGCCGATGGTACGGAGCCCGTGCGTCGTCACAGGGCGGACCGCGACGGCATCAGCGGTTCGGCGGAGTCAGGACCCCTTGGAACAGTGCGCCGTACCGTGACACCAGTTCCGTACGGTCCATCCGGAGCAGCCCCTCGTCCCCGACCACCCACAGTGCGTACAGCAGGCCCCCCGCCAAGGCGGCTGCCATGCGCGCGCGGACGTCGGCGTCGGGGCCGGACAGGCGACGGCGCAGCGGTGCGACGAAGAGTTGCTCGTGCGTATCGCGCAGACGTTCGCGGATCTGCGGTTCGCCGCTGCTGTGCACCAGGGCCAGGAAGACGCCCCGCGCGGAACCGCCGAGCTCGACGAGAAGTCCGGCAAGCCGGTCTCCCAGGTGTTCCAGTGGCACGTCGAGCAGCGGTTCGTCATCGATCGTCAGGTGCATCGTCTCCAGGAACAGGAGTTCTTTGCTCTTGAAATGACGGATCACCAGTGCGGGGTCCGTGCCGGCCGCCGCCGCGATCCGGCGGACGGTGGTCCGGGAGAAGCCCTGTTCCCGGAAGAGCCGGGCAGCGGCGGAGTGGATGGCCTCGCGGGTCGTGACACTGGAGCCGGTCTGCAGCATGCGGGACAGGATAGGGGTTCCGGCGCTTCGCAACTGCGGGTTCGCGCGTCTGCGGGGGGAGCCGGGAATCTTTCGTAAGCGTTTCAAGAAGTCCGGTCAACAATGTTGACTCCCCGTCGGAGGGCCTGCACATTACCTGACGGTAGAACTGCTCGGTAATGACACGCCCCAGCACTCCCCCACGCTCGAACCGCTCCGTTCGCACCAACGGCACGCCCTGCCGGCCGCCGCCCCACCGCTCCGCCCCGAGAAGAGGGATCACATGCCGAAGCACGTCCTGCGGAATGTCATGACCACATCATCCGCACTCGTCAGTGCGCTCGCCCTCAGCCTCACGGGCGGCACCGCACACGCCTCCGCGTCACTGGACTACGTCGCCCTCGGCGACAGCTACAGCGCCGGCTCGGGCGTGCTGCCCGTGGATCCCACCAACCTGCTGTGCCTGCGCTCCACCGCGAACTACCCTCATGTGATCGCCGGCCGTACGGGCGCCCACCTGAAGGACGTGACCTGCGGCGCCGCCCAGACAAAGGACTTCACCACATCGCAGTACCCCGGGGTCGGACCCCAGGTGAACGCGCTCGGTGCGGGCACCGACCTGGTGACGCTGACGATCGGCGGCAACGACAACGGCACCTTCATCAACGCCATCACGGCCTGCGGTACCGCGGGCGTCCTCAGCGGAGGCAAGGGCAGCCCCTGCAAGGACCGGCACGGCTCCTCCTTCACCGACCAGATCGACGCGAACACCTACCCCGCGCTGAAGACCGCCCTCCAGGCCGTTCGCGCCAAGGCCCCCGACGCCCGCGTGGCGGTCCTGGGTTACCCGTGGATCACACCGGCCGAGGCCGATCCCTCCTGCTTCGTGAAGCTTCCGATCGCCGCCGGTGACGTGCCGTACCTGCGCGGTATACAGGCGCACCTCAACGCGGCCGTCGAACGCGCCAGCGAAGAGACCGGTGCCACCTTTGTGGACTTCTCCCGGATCTCCGAGGGCCATGACGCGTGCAAGCCCGGCGGGACCCGCTGGATCGAGCCTCTCCTCTTCGGCGGCAGCCTCGTACCCGTCCATCCCAACGCCCTCGGAGAGCGGCGCATGGCCGAGCACACCATGAGCGTCCTCGGCCTGAGCTGACGGCGGCGCGCCTCGCCCCTCGACGACCGCGTCGAGGGGTGCCTGGCCATGGCCTCGGCCGGGCACGGGTCGTGGCCTCCACCGCCTCTCCCGAACGTCACCGTCCCGGCGGGGCACTCGCTCGCTCACCCCTGGTGACGAACGCGCCAGGACGCGATCCGGGGGACACCGCCGCCTGGTCAGGGGGTGATGGGCAGCCGGCGCTTGTGGTCGGTGAGGCGGTAGCGGCGGACGATCGTTTCGAAGGCCTGCTCGTCCACCGGCTTGCCCTCCAGGAAGTCGTCGATGACGTCGTAAGTCACTCCGAGCGCGTCCTCGTCGGCCTTGCCCGCGTCGAGGCTCTCCAGATCGGCCGTCGGAATCTTCCACACCAGCGCGGCGGGTGCGCCCAGCGCGTCCGCGACGGCGCGCACCCGGCGCTTGGTCAGGCCGGCCAGCGGGACCAGGTCGGCGGCGCCGTCGCCGAACTTGGTGAAGAACCCGGAGACCGCCTCGGCGGCCTGGTCCGTGCCGACGACCAGGCCGCCGTACGCGCCGGCCACCGCGTACTGGGCGATCATGCGCTGGCGCGCCTTGATGTTGCCGTGCACGAAGTCCTGGTGGTGGGCGTCGCGGAAGCTCACCCCGGCGGCCAGCGTGGCCTCGAGCGCGGCGTCGCCGGCGGGCTTGATGTCCACGGTCAGCACGTGGTCGGCCCGGATGAAGGAGAGCGCGAGCTGGGCGTCGTGCTCGTCGGCCTGGACCCCGTAGGGCAGGCGCATCGCGTAGAACCGTGCTTCGTGTCCGCCGGCCCGCGCCCGTTCGACGGCGAGCTGGCACAGTCGGCCCGCGGCGGTGGAGTCGATGCCACCGCTGATACCGAGCACGAGGGCACGCAGACCGGTGGAAGTCAGCCGCTCGGCGAGAAAGGCCACCCGACGCTCGATCTCGCGCTCGGCCTCGAAGACCTCGGCGACCCCCAGTTCCCGGGCGATCTCCTTCTGCAGGGCGATGGACGCCGGCTCACTCACGTCTGCTCCTCGTTCCGGCTCACGATGTGCTGTCGCCTCCCCTGCTACCCCGGAGCTCTCCGGGGAATCCCGACGGGAGGGACTGTCCACCGGCGCCCCGGTCGGCGAACCTGCCCGCCACGACGTCTCTATCGGGCGGTTCGAGCAGGTCGTCACCACCGATGTCGTCTCCACCGACGCGATCGTGGCGTGCGAGCCGTGGACGGGCCGCCCTCGTCCTGTCGCCTGGTTCATCGGCTACTGGCGTTGAGAGTGCCACGGCGTGCCACGGTGCGGGAAGGTCTGCGGACACCGAGGTGAGGGCTCCCGAGGGGAGCCCCGCGTTCGCAGCCGGGGCCGGACCGACCGCGGATCGGTCGAGCGCCGGCGGGTCGCCGCAGGATCGGCGGGCGCTGGATGCCGCGAAGAGCCCGGCGACCTGGCGAGCGAGATGCGCGGGGTGGAACGCTTCATCGGCGGAACGTCCTTTCGTGGGGCGTGGTGCCGCGGAGCAGCACCGTTCATGAGGGGCGCCCCGTGCGGCCGTCTCGTGTGCCGCACGACCGCGTCGGCACCCCGCCACCGCGGCGATGGTGGCGGGGTGCCGCGTCTGCCTCGCCGGGCAGGGGCACGGCCGTGACGCCCGGAGGCGTCCGGCCCCGGTGACAGAGAGGTCAGCGGGTGACGTCGAACGTGGCCGCGCGGGGCACGAACGTCGTGTCGCCGTCCTCCGCCGTCACCAGCACCGACACGTACCAGGCGCCTTCCGCCAGGTCGGCCGCGTCCTGCCGCGTCACCTTCAGCGTGTAGGCGCAGCGGGACGTCCCGTCCGAGGTGTCGCGGCACTCGGCCTTGTCCACGTACCGCATCTCCGCCTCGGTCGGGTCGAGCTCGGAGCTCGCCGGCCACGCGACGACCCTGACCTCGCGGACACCGGAGTCGTCGCTGACGTCCGCGGTGAACGAGAGCTTCCCCTCGCTCTTCCGGGACGGGGCGACGTAACCGGCGGAGCCGTTCTCCACGGTCGGCTCCGTGTCGGTGGAGGCCATGGCGTAGCCGCCGGCGGCGAGGGCACCGAGGGTGACGAGGCCGATGACGGACGGGACGAGAACGCGCTTGGACATGAGGGATCCCCCTGCTTGCGAGTGGAGTTTCGACGGGCGGGAAAGCTCAGGAACCGCCGGTCGGTCGGCCGCTTTCCCGATGTGATCGAGACTATGGCCGGGAGCACCGCCCGATCCTCCCGCCGCGGGACGATTGCAGCGTCGAACCGCGGGTGCAGCCTCTGCACCCCAGGTAAGAGAACGGGGTCCGCCTCGAGCCCGAGGACAACCGCTCACCTGCGGCCATAACCTTGATCTCTTATGAAGAGAACCGATGACCGGCTCCTGCCACTGGTGCTGCTCGGCGCCCAGGCCGCGGTGTGGCCGGGGGCGGACGTGATCCGTGGGAGCGTTCCGGCGGGGGCCGATCTTCTCGTGGCGGCCCTCGTCGCCGGGCTGGTGACGGCCGCGCTTTCGCTGCGCCGTTCCAAGCCGGTGATCGCCCTTGTCCTGGTCGCCGCCGCCTGTGCGCTGGGAGCCGGTCCCCTGCCCACCGGCGCCATGGCGGTGCTGGGGACAGCGGGTGTGGCCCTGGCCCTGTTCACCGTGGCCGGCGAACGCGACACCTTCACCGCTCTGTTGTGCGTGATGACGCTCGCCCTCTGGCAGTCCCTGTACAGCATCACCCTGCACGGCCTCAGCGACCGCGACGGACTCGACCTCGTCCTGACGGCCGTGCTGTACGCCGCCGCGTCCGCCGCCGGAATGCTGGCACGGCGCAGCCGGCTGGCGCGGCAGGCCGCCGAGCAGCGGCTGAAGCGGGCCGAGATCGAGCGTCACCGGCTCCCGGCGGTCGAACGGCAGCGGATGGAACGGGAGTTGCACGACGTCAGCGCCCACCATCTGACGGCCGTGGTCGTCACGGCGGGTGCGGCGCTCGGACTGCGCGACCGTCGCCCCGAACTGGCCGACGAAGCCCTTCGGTTCGCCGCCGGGACGGGCCGTGAGGTCACCCGGGCGCTCGGCGCGGTGCGGGCACCGGCCCTCTCACGGGAACAGCAACCGTCGCCCAGGGAAAGGATGCTGGGTCTGGTCGCCGGATTCTCCCGGCTCGGCCGGCACGTGGAGTGCGAGATCGACGCGCTGCCGGACGGTGCCGTCGCGGACGCGGCGTACGGCATCGTGCGCGAGGCGCTGACCAATGCGGCGCGGCACGCACCCGGTGCGCGCACCACCGTGACGTGCCGGTACGGCGACGCCCGTACGGAGGTCGTCGTCACGAGCGCCGCACCGCCGGCCGGTTCGCCGGCGCACGGCGCCGGCCTCGGCTCGGGGCGCGGCCAGGGCTTTATGCGGTCGCGGGCCCGGGAGGCCGGCGGCACCCTGGCCAGCGGCCCGACGGCGGAGGGCGGCTGGGAGGTGAGCGCGGTCCTGCCCGGCCGGGTCGCCGCCGCCTCGGTGAAGCGGTCGGTGCCGTGGCAGTACCGCCTGGCGCAGGTGACGGCCGCGACCGGTCTCGTCCTGCAACCGCTGTTCCCCTCCCTGCTGATACGGGCGGAATCCGCGTCGACCGGTCCGGGGGTGTCGGTAGGTGTGCTCTTCGCACTGCTGGCCGCGGGGCAGGCGCTCGCACTGCTGTGGCGGCGCCGGGCGCCCGGCGCCACCCTGGGCGTCGTACTCGCTCTGGCTCTGCTCTGGCCGGTGGCGATGGCGGTGGGTGGGTACAGCGGGTGGGTGCTCCTGCCTCCGCTGCTGAGCACGGCCGCCACCTGCGCGGTGGTCGTCTCCGTCGCGGCCCGCACGGCCGCCGCCGGTCCGTCCGTCGCCGACGGCCGCCCGCGCCCGCCCGCGTGGACCGGCCCGGCCGTGGCCGTGGTGGTGCACGCGGCGGCCACGACCGCCGCGCTGGTGCACCGCGGCACGTCCTTCCCCGTCTGGGCCGCCGCCTCGGCGGCGACCGCCCAGACGGCCCTGGTGGTCGGCGCGGCGTGGTGGGCCGGGATCCTGCGCGGGCGTCACCGCCGGGCCGCCCGCAGTGCGCAGGCGGAACATCTCGCGGCCTGGACCGAGGAGGCGGTACGGGACGCCTGGGCCGAGCGCCGCCGGATCGCCACCGGACTGGAGACCACCGTGCTGGCGCGGACCGCCGACATGGTCGCGCAGGCCGAGGCGGGCCGGCTCGACGAGGTCGCCGAACGCGCCCGCGAGGCCCTCGCCGCGATGCGCGCCCTGCTCGACACGGTCCGGGACGCCGAGGCCATGCCCGCGCTGCGGCCGCAGCCCACCCTGCAGGCCCTCGACCTCCTCGGCCATCAGATCCGGGCCACCGGCCGCGACGTCGGGATACGGCTGACCGACCGGATACCGAGACGGCTGCCCACCGCCGTGGACCTGGCTGCCTACCATGCCTGCGAAACGGTGCTCGCGGCCGGCGGCGAGGAGCCGATGGCGGTGGAACTCGACGCGGACGACGCCGCGTTGACGATCACGGCGATCGGCGTTCCGGACACCGTACGTTCCGCCCTGTGCCGGCAGTTGTCGGCGCAGGTCGCGATGGCCGGCGGGACGGTCACCGCCGGCCCGTCGGGTCCGGTACGCGTCCTGCTGCCGCTGACCGCGGCACCGGCCGCACCGCAGGACGACGAGGAGGGACAACGATGAGCCTCAGGGTGCTGGTCGTCGACGACCAGGGCATCGTACGGGCGGGGTTCGCCGCCGTGATCGACGCCGAGGAGGACATGACGGTCGTCGGCGAGGCCGCCGACGGCGCCGAGGCGGTACGGCTCGCCGGGGAACTGGCACCCGACGTGGTCCTCATGGACGTCCGCATGCCCGAACTGGACGGCATCGCCGCCACCCGGATCATCACCGGACGTCCCGACGCACCCCGTGTCCTGGTGCTGACCACCTTCGACCTCGACGCGTACGTGTTCGACGCGCTGCGCGCCGGCGCCTCCGGTTTCCTCCTCAAGGACGTACACCCCGGTGAACTGCTGAACGGCATCCGGGTGGTGGCCTCCGGCGAGAGCGTCCTCGCCCCGTCCGCCACCCGCCGGCTCATCGGCCACTACGCCTCCAGGCCGAGCACCGCGATTCCGGGCGGCGGCACTCCCCGTGAGCTGAACAGCCTGACCGGCCGCGAGCGCGACGTCCTCGGCCTGATCGCCGCGGGACTCACCAACACGGAGATCGCCCAACATCTCGGCATCACCGTCGGCACGGTGAAGTCCCATGTCAACGCGCTGCTCCGCAAGCTCGGACTACGCGACCGGGTCCAGGCGACGATCCTCGCCTACGACCTCGGCCTCGCCCACCCCAACCCGCCCCACTCCCCCGCCTGACAGCCCAGCGGCCATCACCCTCCAGGAGCCCACCACCATGCCCCGCCCAGGTCTGTCCGTCCTGCGCGGCGTGCGCCGAACCTTCCTCGGCACCGCCGCCCGCATCTACCTGACGGGCTGTGCACTGCTGCTCGGATGGGCGATCGTGACCGCCTCCGACGAGACCATGGCGGCCGTCGTCCCCCTGTTCGCCACCGCCCCGAGCAGCATCGTACTGCTGTTCCTCCTGCCCGAAGCCGACACGACGTTCCTGCTCTCCATCCTCCTCGGAGCACTGGTCAACGCCATGGTCATCGGCTGGTGCGCCCGCGTACTGCGCCGCGGGAACAACCCGGACCCGGCATCCTGACGGCGGACGCCACCGCGGGCCGCGGCGCCGGTGCGCCGCGGCCCGCGCCCGCGTCGTGGTTCAGGGGGCCGCCGGGCTCATGCCGTGTGGATCTCCAGGGCGGCACGCACGGCGGACTCCACGGCTCCCTCGATCCACGCCGGCTTGACGGACGTGTGGTCCCCGGCGAAGTGCAACGGCCCTTCGCGTACGGGGATGGCGGGCAGCAGCTCCGTGTGCTGCCCGGGCAGGAGCACGGACGCCTCCCCGTAGGCGTAGGGGTCGCGCAGCCAGCTCTGCGTGCGGCCCGCGCCGGTGTAGAAGACCTCGATGCGCCGGCCGTAGACCTGCTGGAGGCCGCACAGGGCGTGCGGGTACCGTGCCTCGTCGTCCAGGGAGTCCCAGCGCAGCGCGTCGTCCGCCCAGCTGTAGGACGCCAGGACCACGCCCCCCGCGCTGCCCGGAACCGGGTGGGAGGGGTGGAACATGAACCGGTTGGCGTTGTCCGACACCGATCCGCCTCCCACGACGTCGGCCGCCTCCGGCTGGTCGCGCATCAGCGCGCGGTTGGCGGCGTAGTGGGTGCGCTGACCCGCTGAGATGTGCCCGTCGGGCACCGAGGGGTGGGCGCCGAGCAGGCTGCCGTCCGCGGTGGCGCGGCCGGTGCGGTAGGCGTCGTACAGGCCCGGCTCGACGGCGTTCAGCTCGCGCTTCCAGTCGGCCTCGCCGAACTCCCACCAGCGGCGGCTGAACTCCAGCAGCACCTTGGTCGCGCTGTCGTAGTGCAGCTCGCACACGGCGCGGCGCTTGCCGTACGACATGGGCGGCTCGATCTGCACGTGGCGCAGTCCGGAGAACGGCACCGTCACCACGGCGGCGTCCGCGGTGAACTGCTCGCGCACGACGGGCCCGTCACGGCCCTCGGACACGGTGTCCACCCACACGTGCGGTCCCTTGCCCCGGACGTGCTCGGTGTCCGACGAGGCGCGGTCGGGGTGGTGGTACTCGATGCGCGTGACACGGCGGTCGAACCGCACCTCCTTGCGCACGCGTTCCAGCAGGGCGTCCGGCAGTACGGCCGTGCCGCCCTCCAGCTCGTAGAAGGGCGTGTCGGGGCTGATGAGGGAGGAGCCGATGAAGCTGTGGATGAAGGACAGCGGGAGGCGGGAGGTGAGGTTCTCCAGGGTGCCGATCAGGTCGATGGTCCGCTCGTCGAGGCCGGCGTGCTCGGTCAGGAAGCGGAACATCGACCAGTCGCCGAACCGCTGCACCACGCGGGCCCAGCCCTTCAACTGCTCGGGGAGCGGTTTGCCGACCCGTTTGCCGTCGCGGTCGACGTGACTGAACTCGTCGCGCACCGGGTCCAGTACGGAGCGCAGGATGGCGGCGGCGGGGGTGTCCCAGTGGGCCCGGGGGACGCCGAAGGACCGGTTCACGCGCCGGGGCGCGCGGGCGTAGTCGGCACGCCGTACGCGGATGCCGTTGACGTGGATCCAGGTGCGGTGGGCGGGGCGTCCCTCGGTGTCGACGTCGACGTAGTGGAAGCGCCGCTTCTTCAGGTCGAACCGGTCGATCAGCTCCATCACCAGGGGATGGCTGCCGGGGATGCGCATCGCGCCCGCCTCGGCGTACTGCCGGGGGTCGGCGAAGGGCTGTCCGGCGTGTTCGTGACCGCCGTTGCGGAAGGTCTTGATGCGTCCGCCCGCGCGGTTGCCGTTGGCCTCCAGCACCGTCACCCGGTGGCCGGCCCTCTTCAGCAGCCAGGCGGCCACCAGTCCGGCCGGACCGGCGCCGATGATCAGGACGTCCCTGGGGCGGGTCCGCCGGCGTGCCGGCAGTCCCTCCTGGAGGACGCGCCGGTAACGCGGGACGAGGGGGTGGTCGTCGGAGTCCAGGACGAGCAGTGCGCGGGCGACGGCGAGGCACCGGTCGAAGTCGGGGCCGCGGCTCCCGCCCGGGGCGGCCGGTGCGGGCAGGGCCGCGGCGGCACCGCCGGTCAGGGCCGTCGCCAGTGTGGCCGTGCCGGCCGCCGCCGTGAAGCTCCTCCGGGAGAAGCCGCCGTCCGAGCGCACCACCGCGTGATCTTCAGTCATGGCGGTCTTTGTACTGGCGGCTGTGACCGGACGCCCCTCTTTCGTCCCGGAGTTGACCCGAAGGAGCGAAGCGGCGGCGAACCCTGACGTCACGGCGGGCCGGCCGGTGCGGACGGCCCGGGGAACCCGAAGGAATGAATGCCGGGCGACCCCGCGATGCCGTCGCGATCTTTCCCGCACACTGCCAGGTGCGTATCCACATCCGTGCTCTCCGGCGGGCTCGCGCGGCGCGTCGCGTACGCGGCGTCGTCCCGGGCCCGCAGGAGTGCGGGGCGACCAAGGGGGGAAGGGTGGCGCAGCCGCGCGCTCGGTTCGGCGACAGGGCCCGTTACTGGTTCGACAGCACGCTGACCCGCGGTGCCTCCGCCCTCGTCGGCTGGATGGCGCTGTTGTGTCTGGCCGTCGTCGTCCCGGCCAGTGCGGTGCTGGTGTGGACCGACCCCGACGCGCCGGCGTCCCTGACGGACCGGTTCGCGCAGGTGTGGCGCCTGACCGGGGAGACACTGCGGCTGGGCGGTTCGACGGGTACGCCGCTGCGGGTGACGTTGTCGCTGCTGCTCGCACTGGTCGCCCTGCTGTACGTCTCGACCCTGGTCGGTCTGATCACGACGGCGCTGACGGAGCGGCTCACCGCGTTGCGCCGGGGCCGTTCCACGGTGCTCGAACAGGGGCACGCCGTGGTCCTGGGGTGGTCGGAGCAGGTCTTCACGGTGGTGGGCGAGCTGGTGGCCGCCAACGCCAACCAGCGGCGGGCGGCGGTGGCCGTGCTGGCCGACCGGGACAAGACCGCCATGGAGGAGGCCCTGGGCACGAAGGTGGGGCCCGGCGGCCGTACGCGGCTGATCTGCCGCAGCGGTCCCACCACCGACCCGGCCGTGATCGGCCTGACCAGCCCGGAGACGGCCGGTGTCGTGCTGGTGATGCCGCACGACGAGCCGGACGCCGACGCCGAGGTGGTCAAGACACTGCTGGCGCTCAGGGCGGCCCTGCCCGGGGAGGCCGCCCTTCCGCCCGTCGTCGCCGCCGTCCGGGACGACCGCTACCGCCTGGCCGCCCGTCTCGCCGCCGGGCCGGGCGGCGTCGTCCTGGAGAGCGACACCGTCACCGCCCGGCTGGTCGTCCAGGCCGCGCGCCGCCCCGGGCTCTCCCTGGTCCACCGGGAACTCCTCGACTTCGCCGGCGACGAGTTCTACCTGATCGCCGAACCGGCCCTGGCCGGGCGGCCGTTCGGCGACGCGCTGCTGTCCTACCCGACGTCGAGCGTCGTCGGGATGGTGCGCTCGGGCACTCCCCTGCTCAACCCGCCGGAGCAGACGCTCCTGGCCCCGGACGACCTGCTCGTCGTCATCTCCCGTGACGACGACACGGCCTGGCTCGGCGACTGCGCGGAGCTGGTCGAGAAGGGGGCGATGGCGTCCGGGCCGCCGGCACCCGCGCGAGCGGAGCGGGTTCTCCTGCTGGGCTGGAACCGCCGGGCGCCGCTCATGATCGACCAGTTGCGCCGCCGTGCCAGGCCCGGATCCGCCGTCGACGTGGTGGCGGACGGTGACGAGGCGACGGTCCGGCAGGTGGACGAGGCCGACGCGCACGGCGGCACCGGCCTGGCCCTGACACTGCACCACGGGGACGTCACCCGCCCCGAGACCCTGCGACGTCTGGACGTCCACTCCTACGACAGCGTGATCGTGCTCGGCCGGGACCCCGCTCCCGGACAGCCGCCGGACGAACCGGACAACCGCACGCTCGTCACCCTCCTGCTGCTGCGCCAACTGGAGGAGGCCACCGGGCGCGAACTGCCGGTCGTCACCGAGCTGATCGACGACCGCAACCGGGCGCTGGCCCCCATCAGTCCCGGAGCCGACGTGATCATCAGTGGCAAGCTCATCGGCCTGCTCATGGCGCAGATCTCCCAGAACCGTCACCTGGCGGCGGTGTTCGAGGAACTGTTCTCCGCCGACGGCACCGGGGTCCGTCTGCGGCCTGCCACCGACTACGTACTGCCCGGGTGTGAGACGTCCTTCGCCACGGTCGTCGCCGCGGCACGTCATCGCGGCGAGTGCGCCATCGGTTACCGGAGCCACGACGGCTCGTCGACGGGTCCCGGACACGAGGTGCGGGTCAACCCGCCCAAAGCCGAGCGGCGCCGGTGGACGGCCGCGGACGAGGTGGTCGTCATCGGCAAGGACTGACGGACGGTTCCGCTCGGCTGCTTCAGGGCGGGGACAGGCCTGCGGGCCAGGAGCACCGGGCCGCCGGAGGGCGCGTGCAGGCCCTCCCCGTGAGCGGCGTCACCGGCTCCCCGCGAGCCGGTGACGCCGTGGCCGTGTGCGCCCCGGAACGCGTCCACCCCTCACTCGCCGGGGACCGGTGGCATGCGCGCCCCGACCCGCGCGGCCATGTCGCGCAGCCAGATGTGGGCGGCGTCGTGGGTGTGCACCGGGTGCCACCAAAGGGCTTCCCGCAGGGGCACGGCCTCGTACGGCGGTGCCATCAGCCGCACCGCGGCGACCGGTGTCAGCAGTCTGGCCAGGCGCGCCTGGATGAGGGCGATGCGCCGGGTGCCGGCGATCATCAGGGGCAGCAGCTGGAAGCCGTCGACGGAGACCTCCACGCGCGGCTCGATGCCGAGCATGCCGAGCTGGCGCACCGCGGGGGCGTCGTACGTGCGCTGGTACGTCACCCACGGCAGCCGGGCCAGGTCCCGCCGGGTGAGCCGGTCGTCGACGTCCGGGTGGTCGGCGGCGACGAGGAGGACCCAGTGGTCGTCGTAGAGGTGGGTGGCGGGGAAGCCGCTGATGATGCCGTGCGGCATCAGGAGGCCGTCGGTGGCGCTGAGCAGGGTGGCGGTGTCGTCGACCACGGTCGGGGGCGTCTGGGTGAAGCGCAGCCGGATGCCGGGGGCCTCCTCGTGGACGACGCGGGCGAGTTCGGCGCCGAAGACGGCCACGGCGTAGTCGGAGGCCACGAGTTTGAACTCGCGGTTCTCCTTCGCCGGGTCGAAGTCGGCCTGGCTGGAGAAGAGGCGTTCCAGCACGTCGTAGGCGGTGGAGGTGCGGTCGAGGAGGACCTGGCCGAGGGCGGTGAGCTCGTAGTGGCCGCCGACGCGGTCGAGGAGGGCGTCGTCGAAGTGGCGGCGCAGGCGGGCCAGGGCGGCGCTCATGGCGGGCTGGCTGAGGCCGATGCGCTGTCCGGCCCGGGTGACGTTGCGCTCCTCCAGGAGGGCGCGCAGGGCGACGACGAGGTTGAGGTCGAGGCGGGCCAGGTTCACGGTCTTCCCCTTGCGGTGCGGCGACGAAACCAGGAGCAATAAACACCATGGATGACGGTTATCCACAGAATCGATTTCCCTGATCGCGGGTGGCGGGTCCAGATTAGTGGCACCGCAATCAGGAGGACATGTCCGTGAAACCTGCACCCTCGTCCGCGCTGTTCGCAGGACCCTTCGCCCTCGGCACCCTGTCGGCCCCGGACCGGCCGGCCTTCCCTGCCCTCGTCACGCCTGACGCCCAGGTACTCGACCTGCGCGTGGCCTTCGACGACGACCGGCTGACCACCCGGAGCCTCCTGGAGAGCTGGGAGCCGGCGCTGCCGCGGCTGCGGACGCTGGCCGCCGACGGCGGGCCGGAGCGCAGGCCGCTGGCGGACTTCCGGGTGCACGCGCCGGTCGAGCCGCGTCAGGTGCTGCAGTCGGGGGCGAACTACCGGCAGCACGTCATCGACCTCCATGTCGCGCACCGGGCTCCGGGTGACGACCGCCCGGAGGAGGAGCGGCGGGCCGAGGCGGCGGAGATCATGGACCGGCGGGCGGCCGAGGACCTCCCGTACGTGTTCATCGGCCTGCCGAGCGCGATCACCGGCCCCTACGACGACGTCGTCCTCCCCGCATGGGCCGAGCAGCCGGACTGGGAGCTGGAGCTGGCGGTCGTGATCGGCCGGCCCGCCCACCGGGTCTCCGTGGAGGAGGCGCTGGACCACGTGGCGGGGTACACGATCGCCAACGACCTCACCGACCGCGCCACCGTCTTCCGCCGGGACATGCCGCAGATCGGCACCGACTGGCTGCGCAGCAAGAACGCGCCCGGCTTCACCCCGCTCGGCCCGTGGATCGTGCCCGCCGAGTCGATCGCGGACCCCGGCGACCTGCGGGTCACGCTGAAGCTGAACGGCGAGACCATGCAGGACGAGTCCACCAGGGACATGATCTTCGGCGTGGCGCGCATGGTGGCGTACGCCTCGCAGACGGCGCGGCTGCTCCCCGGGGATCTGGTGCTGACCGGGAGTCCGGCCGGCAACGGCATGCACTGGGGGCGGCTGCTGCGCGACGGCGATGTCATGGAGGGTACGGTCACCGGTCTCGGGGTCCAGCGCACCCGTTGTGTCGCGGAGGGCGCCGCGTGAACCGCCACGACCCCGAGGGCGCGATCGCCGAGGCCGCCGAGGCGTACTCCAACTGGGGACGCTGGGGCGAGGACGACCGGCTCGGCACCCTCAACTTCCTGGACGAGGGCAAGCGCCGCGAGGGCGCGGCGCTGGTGCGGCGGGGCGTCAGTTTCTCGCTCTCCCAGCGGTTCGACATGAACGGCCCGCAGAAGGGCTGGCGGCGGCGTACCAACCCGGTGCACACCATGCTGGACACCGGCACCGACGCCGCCCTCGGCAACCAGGGCTTCCCGCACGGCATCGGCGGCGCCGACGACGTGATCGCGATGCCGTTGCAGTGCTCCACCCAGTGGGACGGCCTCGGGCACATCTTCGACCACGGCAAGGCGTGGAACGGGCGTCCGGCCGAGAAGGTCGTCACCTCCGACGGCGATCTGGTCACCGGCATCGAGCACATGGCCCCGCACGTCGCCGGACGCGGTGTGCTGCTCGACGTGGGCCGCGTGATCGGGGAGGACGGAGAGCTGCCCGACGGCTTCCCGATCGCCGAGGAGCATCTGACGGCGACCGCCGAGGCCCACGGTGTGACCGTCAGCCGGGGCGACATCGTGCTGGTGCGCACCGGGCAGCTCGCCCGGGTCCGCCGCGACGGCTGGGGCGACTACGCGGGCGGGCCCGCGCCCGGGCTCTCCTTCACCACGGCCGGCTGGCTGCACGGCACCGAGATCGCCGCGATCGCCACCGACACCTGGGGCTTCGAGGTGCGGCCCAACGAGTTCGAGCACGCCTTCCAGCCGCTGCACCAGGTCGTCATCCCCAACACCGGTCTGCTCATCGGCGAGATGTGGGACCTGGAGTCGCTGGCCGAGGACTGCGCGGCCGACGGCCGGTACGACTTCTGGCTGACCGCCGCACCGCTGCCCATCACCGGCGCCGTCGGCTCCCCCGTCAACCCGATCGCCGTCAAGTAACCCGAGGAACAAGGGAGTTCCCTCATGAGCAATGCCCGTACGGTCCTGGTGATCGGCGGTGGCGCGGCCGGCAACGCCGTGACGATCCTGCTGCGCCGGTCCGGCCTGACGGTGGACCTCGTCGAGGCGAAGGACGACTGGAACGCCACCGCCGGCTCCGGCATCACCCTCCAGGGCAACGCCCTGCGGGTCCTGCGCGAACTGGGCGTGTGGAAGCAGGCCGAGGCGTCCGGCTTCGGTTTCGGCTCCGTCGGCATCACCGCCCCCGACGGGACCGTCCTGCACGTCCAGGACGACCTGCGCACCGGCGGCGACGACCTGCCCGCCACCGTCGGCATGCAGCGCCCGCAGCTCCAGCGGATCCTCATCGACGCCGTCCGCGACAGCGGCGCCCGCGTGCGGCTGGGCACCCGGGCCGAGTCCCTGGACCAGGACGCCGACGGCGTGACCGTGCGCTTCACCGACGGCACCGAGGGCCGGTACGACCTGGTGATCGCGGCCGACGGCCTCGGCTCCGCCACCCGCGCCGCCATCGGCGTCCCGGACCGGCCCGAGCCGACCGGCATGGCCATCTGGCGCATCGCCGCGCCCCGCCCGGCCGGCGTGACCCGCACCGACCTCGCCTACGGCGGCCCCGCCTACATCGCCGGCTACTGCCCCACCAGCGACACGACGATCTACGCGTACGTCGTCGAGGCCAACCGCGACCGGGCGACCGTACCGGCGGAGTCGTACGCCGACGAGATGCGCCGCCTGGCCTCCGCGTACGGCGGTTCCTGGCCGGAGATCACCGAGCACATCACCGATCCCGCGCAGGTCAACTACACCTGGTTCGACCGGATGCTGGTCGAGGGGTCCTGGCACCGCGGCCGCGTCGTGCTGATCGGTGACGCCGCCCACTGCTGCCCGCCCACCCTCGCCCAGGGCGCCGCGCTGTCCCTGGAGGACGCCTGGGTGCTGGCGCAGATGCTGACGGGCGCCGACACCTGGGACGACGCGCTGCTCCAGGCGTTCTACGAGCGGCGGATCAGCCGTGTCCGGCCGGTCGTCGAGGCGTCCGTGCAGATCGGGCAGTGGCAGCTGGACGGCGTTCGCGACGCCGATGTCCCGGGTCTGATGGCCCGCACCATGACGATGCTCCGGGAGCTGCCGTGACGACGCCGACCGTGGACGTGCACGCGCACGTCCTGCTGCCCGAGATCGAGGCGCTCGTGGCGGGCCTGCCCGGCCACGCCGAGGCCAAGGCCCTGGACGCCCGCCGCAACGGCCCCGCCGCCCTCGCCGTCAACGGCCCCATGGTGGGGCGACGCGTCCCGAAGCTGACCGACGTCGCCGTGCGCCTGGCGTCGATGGACGCGCAGGGCGTGGACGTGCAGCTGGTCAGCCCCTCCCCGTCGCACTACCACTACTGGGCGGACGAGGAGACGGCGGAGAAGGTGTACCGGCTCGCGAACGAGGCGACGGCCGCGCACTGCGCCGCCGCCCCCGACCGGCTGCGCGGGCTCGGACTGGTGCCGCTCCAGCACCCGCACCTCGCGGTCGCGGCCCTGGACCACGCGCTGGACCAGGGGCTGCTGGGGGTGGAGATCTCCAGCCACGCCCCGGGCCGTGAGCTGTCCGACCCCGCCTACGAGCCGTTGTGGACGCGGGCGGAGGAGACCGGGGCGATCCTGTTCCTGCACCCGTTCGGCTGCACGCTCGACGAGCGCCTGGACCGGTGGTACCTGTCCAACACCGTCGGCCAGCCCACCGAGAACGCCGTCGCGCTGTCCCATCTGATCTTCTCGGGCGTCCTGGACCGGCATCCGGGGCTGAAGCTGGTCGCCGCGCACGGCGGCGGCTACCTGCCCACCCACATCGGCCGCTCCGACCACGCCTGGTCGGCCCGTTCCGACGCGGGCGCGGGCTGCGCCCACCTGCCCAGCAGCTATCTGAAGCGCCTGTACTTCGACTCCCTGGTCCACGACCCGCACGTGCTGCGGGAGTTGGTACGGGCCGCCGGGGCCGACCGCGTCCTGCTCGGCTCCGACTTCCCCTTCGACATGGGCAGCGAGGACCCGGTCGGCGCCCTGCGCGCGGCCCGGCTGTCCGACGCCGACGTCGAGGCCGTACGGGGCGGCAACGCGGCCGCCCTCCTCCGGAAGGACTGACACCATGCGCCTGCTCACCCACCTGCGGCACGTCGACCTCGCCGTGCCGGACTACGACAAACAGCTGGACTTCTACGCCGGCGTCTGGGGCCTGACCAAGGTCGCCGAGGACTCCGGCGTCTCCTTCCTGGCCGCCGAGGGCTCCCCCGAGCAGTACGTCGTCCGGCTGCGCAAGGCCGACGAGAAGCGCCTCGACCTCGTCTCCTACGGCGCCGCGTCCGCCGCCGACGTCGACACGCTCGCCGAGCGACTGCTGGCCGGCGGAGTGCGGTTGATCTCGCAGCCGGGCAGGGTCGACACCCCCGGCGGCGGCTACGGCTTCCGGTTCTTCGACGTCGACGGGCGCACCATCGAGGTCTCGGCCGACGTGGAGGTGCGGCAGCACCGCAAGATCGAGGAGAAGGAGTCGATCCCGGTCAAGCTGTCGCACGTCGTCCTCAACTCCCCCGACCTGAACCGGACCCGCGAGTGGTACGAGCGCCACCTCGGCTTCGCCCTCTCGGACACCCTCAGCTCGCCCCACATGGGCGAGGTCATGCACTTCATGCGGATCAGCAACCAGCACCACTCGATGGCGCTGGCCAAGGGCCCGCACACCTCGCTGCACCACATCTCGTTCGAGATGCGCGGCATCGACGAGTACATGCGCGGCTCCGGCCGCGTCATCCGCGCCGGGTTCCAGAAGATCTGGGGCCCCGGCCGGCACATGGCCGGGGACAACACCTTCACGTACTTCCTCGACCCGCACGGCAACACCGTCGAGTACACCACCGAGCTGGAGCTCCTCGACGAGGACACCTGGCACCCCCACGTCTACGACTTCTCCCAGCCCGAGGTCACCGACCAGTGGGGCACCGCGAACCCGATGAACGAGCTCGTCGCCAAGGAGTCGTTCAACGACCCCGACCGCGGCGTGTTCGTCGCCCCGCCGGTCTGATCCTCCCCGCCGACCCCGGGGGTGCGGCAGTTCCTGTCATGCCCTGACTGCCCGCCGCGCCCCCGGTCCGGAAGCCTTCCGTCACCCCTCCCTCCCCTCCCAGGAGCCGCACCATGCGTTTCGCCGCCTACGAGCACCGGCAGCGCCGCCGCGTGGCCGTCGTCGAGGAGGACGGCACGCTCCTCCCGCTGCCCGGCGTGCAGTCCCTCACCGCACTGCTCGCGGAGACCGACGGGCTGCCCGGACTGCTCGCCGCCGGCGCGGCGGCCCTCGACGTGCCCGCCGGCCCGCACATCTCCCAGGTACGGCTGCTGCCGCCCCTGCAGCCCGCCTCGGTCAGGGACTTCGTCACCTTCGAGGAACACGTCGAAGGCGTACGCCGCTCCGTCGACGGCGCCTCCGGAGTGCCCGACCAGTGGTACGCGGCGCCGACCTTCTACTTCACCAACCCGCACGCCGTCCACGGCCACCTCGACGACATCCCGATGCCGCCCGGCTCGTCGGTGCTCGACTTCGAGCTCGAGGTGGGCGTCGTCATCGGCCGCGAGGGCCGCGACCTGACGCCCGCGACGGCCCGGGACCACATCGTCGGCTACACCGTCTTCAACGACTGGTCCGCCCGTGACCTGCAGTCCGCCGAGATGAAGGTCGGCCTCGGCCCCTGCAAGGGCAAGGACACCGCCACCACCCTCGGCCCGTACCTCGTCACGGCCGACGAACTGGAGCCCCACCGGGACGCCGACGGCTTCCTGCGCCTGGCGCTGACCGCCGAGATCAACGGCGAGGTGGTCGGTGAGGACCTGCTGTCCAACATGAGCTGGACCTTCGAGGAGATGGTCGCCTACGCCTCGCGCGGCACCCGTGTCGTGCCGGGTGACGTGCTGGGCTCCGGCACCTGCGGCAACGGCGGTTGCCTGGCCGAGCTGTGGGGCCTGCGCGGCGAGCAGTCCCCGCCGCCGCTGAAGCCCGGTGACACCGTCGGCCTCACCGTCGAGGGCATCGGCACGCTCACCAACACCGTCGTCCCCGGCGCCGCCCCGGTGCCGCTGCCGGCCGGCCGGCGCCGCTCGCGGGAGCGGCCGTGACCGCCCCGCGCCCCAAGCGGCTGCTGGGCAAGGTCGTGGTGGTCACCGGCGCGGCCCGCGGCCAGGGCGCCGCCGAGGCGGAGGCGCTCACCCGGGAGGGCGCCCGGGTCATCGCCACCGACGTCGAACCCGCAGGCGGCTGCCGCCGGCTCGACGTCACCGACGAGCGGGACTGGGCCGATCTCGCGGCCGACCTGCGCGATGCGCACGGGGAGGTGCACGGCCTGGTGAACAACGCGGGCGTCACCTGGCGCGCCCGCCTCGGCGACGTGCGCCCCGAGGACATGGCGCGCGTCCACGCGGTCAACGTCACCGGCCCCCTGCTGGGCATCCAGCACCTCGTGCCCCTCATGCCCGCCGGCGCCTCCGTCGTGAACGTGGGCTCCTCGGCGGCCCTCACCGCCCACTACCCGGTCGCCTACACGACCAGCAAGTGGGCGCTGCGCGGCCTGTCCAGGACCGCGGCCCTGGAGCTCGGCCCGCGCGGCATCCGCGTCAACACCGTCCACCCCGGCTACATCGAGACCGACATGACCGCTTCCGCCGCCCCGGCCTTCCGCGAGGCCAACGTCCGCGAGACCCCGCTGGGCCGCACCGGCACCGTCGACGAGGTCACCGGCCTGGTCGTCTTCCTGCTGTCCGACGAGGCGTCCTTCGTCACCGGCGCCGAGATCCCCGTGGACGGCGGACTCACCGCGCACGGCGGCGTCAAGTCCGTCTCCGACGCCCTGCGCGCGGAGGTGACCGGATGAAGCGGCTCGACGGCAAGGTCGCGCTCGTCTCCGGCACCGCGCGCGGTCAGGGCCGGGCCGCCGCGCTGCGGTTCGCGGCCGAGGGCGCGCTCGTGGTGGGCGGCGACCTGCTGCACGAGGAAGCCGTCGAGACCCAGCGGCTGATCGCCCGTCAGGGCGGCACCGCCCTGACTCCCGGCCCCCTCGACGTCACCGACGAGGAGTCCGTGCGCTCCTGGGTGGCGGAGGCCGTCGACGCCTTCGGTGGCGTCGACATCGTGTACGCCAACGCCGGTGCCGTGCGTTTCGGGCCGGTCGGCAGCCAGCCGTACGAGGACTTCGCCTTCACGGTGCGCGCCGAGCTGGACTCGGTGTGGCTGACCGTGCGGGCGGCCTGGCCGCACCTGATCGCCGGTGGCGGCTGCGTCCTCACGGTCGGCTCCACCGCGGGGCCGACCGGTTCGCTCACCGACCGGCGCACGGCGCACTCGGCGTCGAAGGGCGGCGTGATCGCCCTGACCCGCCAACTGGCCGCCGAGGGAGCGCCGTACGGTGTCCGCGCCAACTGCGTCAGCCCCGGGCTGATCGACACCGAAGGCTCCCGTGCCGACCTCCTCGCGGAGGACCGTCCGATGCGCTCCATCGCCCGGCACATCCCCCTCGGCCGCACCGGCACACCCGACGACGTGGTGAACGCGGCCGTCTTCCTCGCCTCGGACGAGGCGTCGTACGTCACGGGCGCCAACCTGGTCGTGGACGGCGGCTGGTCGGCCGTCCTGCCGGGCACCACCCCCTGAAAGGAACCCAGTTGTGAACAAGGTCCGCGGCAGCGCCGCAGAGGCCGTCGCCGACATCCCGTCCGGTGCCTCACTGGCCGTCGGCGGCTTCGGCCTCAGCGGCGTGCCCGAGATACTGATCCGCGCCCTGTACGCGCAGGGCGCGTCCGGTCTGGAGGTCGTCTCCAACAACTGCGGCGTGGACGGCCGCGGCCTGGGCGTCCTGCTCGCCGCCGGCCGTATCGCCCGGGTCACCGGCTCCTACGTGGGCGAGAACAAGGAGTTCGCCCGGCAGTACCTCAGCGGGGAACTGGAGGTGGAACTGACTCCGCAGGGCACGCTGGCCGAACGGCTGCGGGCCGGCGGCGCGGGCATCCCCGCCTTCTACACGCCGGCCGGTGTCGGCACCCAGGTGGCGAAGGGCGGACTGCCCTGGCGGTACGCCCCCGGGGGAGGGACGGTCGCCGTCGCCTCCCCGCCCAAGGAGACCCGTGACTTCGCCGGCCGCCCGCACGTCCTGGAGCACGGCATCACCACCGACTACGCCCTCGTACGGGCCTGGCGCGGTGACCACCACGGCAACCTGGTCTTCCGCCGCGCCGCCGCCAACTTCAACCCGCTCGCCGCCATGGCGGGCCGCGTCACCGTCGCCGAGGTCGAGGAACTCGTCGAACCGGGCGAACTGGCCCCCGACACGGTCCACCTGCCCGGCATCTACGTGCAGCGGGTCGTGGCGCTGAGCGCCGACGAGGCCGCCGACAAGCACATCGAACGCCTGACGATTTCCGCGTCTTCGACACGAGGGACCGTACGCCCATGAGCTGGACCCGCGACCAGATGGCCGCCCGTGCCGCCGCCGAGCTCGCCGACGGCTCCTACGTCAACCTCGGCATCGGCCTGCCCACTCTCATCCCCGGTCACCTCCCGCCCGGCGTGCACGTCGTCCTGCACTCGGAGAACGGCATCCTCGGCACCGGCCCCTACCCCACCGAGGCGGAGGTCGACCCCGACCTGATCAACGCGGGCAAGGAGACCGTCACCGTGCTGCCCGGCGCGAGCTTCTTCGACTCCGCGCTCTCCTTCGGCATGATCCGCGGCGGCCACATCGACACCGCCGTGCTCGGCGCCATGCAGGTCTCCGCCAACGGCGACCTCGCCAACTGGATGATCCCCGGCAAGATGGTCAAGGGCATGGGCGGCGCCATGGACCTGGTGCACGGCGCCCGCCGCGTCATCGTCCTGATGGAACACACCGCCAAGGACGGCACCCCGAAGATCCTCGAGGACTGCACCCTCCCCCTCACCGGCGAACGGTGCGTCCACCGGATCATCACCGACCTCGGCGTCCTCGACGTCACCGCCGACGGCCTCACCCTCGTCGAGACCGCCCCGGGCACCACCGTCGAGGACATCACCGCCCGCACCGCCGCACCCCTGCGCCCGGACGGCGCCACGGCGTACTCGGCGGGAGGGGACGGCCCGCGTGCGGACCGGCCGGCCGCGCATTAGCGTGGGGAGAGTCGGCGGCAACCAGCAGCGCGCACCCGGGGAAGGTGACGCCCATGCCGGACACAGAAGCAGCCACGCCGAGGGCCCTTCCGGAGCAAGCCCTGGCACACGAGCTCCGCTCCTCGCTGCACGGTGAGGTGATCGACCGTGACCATCCCGGCTACGACGGGGCCAGAGCCGTATGGAACGGGCTGATAGACCGGCACCCCGCACTCGTCGCCCGGTGCTCGGGCACGGCGGACGTGGTCGAGGCGGTACGCGCGGCGCGGAAGTTCCGGCCCGTCGTCAGCGTCCGCGGAGGCGGGCACCAGGTGGCGGGCAGCGCGGTCTGCGACGACGGGCTGGTGATCGACCTCTCGCACATGAAGGGCGTACACGTCGACCCCGCCACGCGCACGGCTCGGGCCCAGGCCGGAGTGACCTGGGGCGAGTTCGACCGCGAGACCCAGCTGCACCGTCTGGCCGCGCCGGGCGGGGAGATCTCGGCGACCGGGATCGCCGGCCTCACCCTCGGCGGCGGCTTCGGCTTCGTGATGCGGACGTTCGGTCTGAGCTGTGACAGCCTCCGCTCCCTGACGGTCGTCACCGCGGACGGCACGGTACGCACCGCGAGCCGGGAGGAGGAGCCCGAGCTGTTCTGGGCGGCGCGCGGCGGCGGCCGGGGCATCGGTGTCGTCACCTCCTTCGAGTTCGACCTCCACCCGCTCGGTCCCGAGGTGGCCGCCGTGCTGGTCCTCCACCCGTACGAGCGTGCCGAGGAAGTGCTGCGGGCCTGGCGGGACGCCGCGGCCGTCGCGCCGGAGACGGTGACGCCGGAGCTGCTGCTGTGGAGCGTCCCCGCGGACCCCGCGGTTCCGGCCGAACTGCACCGGGCGAACTGCGTGATGGTCGGGGCCGTCCACGGGGGTCCGCCGGAGGACGGCGCCGCGGCGGCGCTGGCCCCGCAGCGCGAACTGGGCCCACCACTCGTCGACTTGAGCGGAACCGTGCCCTACGTCGCGTTGCAGAGCGCCAACACCTGGCGGTTCCCCGACGGGGAGCGGTACTTCATGAAGTCGCACTTCATGGACGACCTCGGCGACGAGGCCATCCGGACCCTGCTGGACTGGTACTCCAGGCGGCCGACCCCGGAGAGCCTGATCGTCGTCCGCACCCTGGGCGGCGCCGTGGCGCGCGTCGGTCCCGACGACAGCGCGTTCGCACACCGGTCCGCACGCTTCAACGTCAGCATCGACGCCGGCTGGCAGGACCCGGCGCTGGACGACACCGCGATCGACTGGGCACGCTCGGCGTGGGACGCGATGAAGCCCTTCTCCAGCGGCGGGACGTACGTCAACTTCGCGGGGCTCGGTGAGGACGCCGGGGAGCTGAGAGGCGCGGTGTTCGGCTCGCACGAGGAGCGGCTCGAGCACACCCGCGCCGTGTACGACCCGGAGGGCCTCTTCCGGTCGGCCGCGCACCGTCCGTGACCGTGACGCGGACCGGCCGCAGGGATGTGGCGGTGCCGTTCGGCTGCCTCCTCAGCCGGACGGCGGCGGACGGGTCTCACCGCCGAGGCTCTCGACCGTGCGGGTCGTGGAGTCGTAGCTGCGCGCGCCGGTGAAAGTCGCCTCCCGGGGTTCGCACAGCGCGGTGGGCAGAAGGTGGTCGGGCCACCGCGCCGTGGTGCGACGCGACCGGGCCAGCGTCATGTGCGGGATCCAACGGCCCGGAGCGTGCAGCGGGTTGAGGGGGCCGGCGGTGGGAGCGAGTACCTCCCACACCCGCCGGTGCAGTTCGAGGACCGGCGCGTCGGCGGCGACGCGCCAGGCGAGCACGCGGGTACGTCCGTCGAAGCGCAGCAGCCCGTCCAGCCGGAACGGCACGGGCAGCCCGCCGTCGAGGAGCGTGGCGAGTTCCGCCCTGACCGGGGGGCGGAGGTCCTCGCACGTCGCGAGGGTCATGTGGGGCCGATTGGTCGGGTGCCGGTGTTCCGCGAGGCTGGACAGTCCCGCGGCGGCCATCATGCGCCACATCTCCCGGACGTGCGTCTCGGTGACGGTGTCGGGCAGCAGTTCCACGGTGCGCACGGCGCCAGCCTACGCGGCGGTCCGCCGGCCGTCGCGGCTCACCGTGTCCGGCGTACCGGCCCGGAGCGGACGGCGGCCCGCGGCGGCGGCGCGGCCGGGCGTGGTCGTTCCGCGCCGGTGTCCGGGAGCATGCCGCTGCCCTTCGTGAGGCAGTGGGAGAAGCCGTCCTGCGAGTCGTGGCCGCCGCTCCTACGCGCCGCCGGCCGCCGGCCCCGTGAAGGACGGGCTCTGCCCGCCGAGGGCCGCGTCGGCGGCCCGCAGATGACTCTCGACCGGGCCGAAGGAGACCAGGCCGCTGCCGCCGCCGGCCGACTCACCGTCGGCGGCGGCGAGTTCGTCACGGGCGCGACGCAGGACCTCCTGGTGTCCCACGGCCGCGGCGGTGCGGGCCAGTACGCACCAGAGCGCCTCCTGGAGGAGGTCGTGGGGTGGCCGGGGAACCGTTGCGAGTGCCTGCCGGGCCCGTTCGGTGGCGCCGGAGGCGGCCTGCAGCAGGGGAACGAGCCACGGCCGGTAGGGGCCGGCGTCGAGGCCGGCGAAGTCGTCGGGGTCGGGCAGGGTGCCGTCCCGCATCGACGGGACGAGCGCGACGAGGACGGCCGCTCCCCGGGTGAGTCCGGGCATGCCGTAACCCGCGGTCTCCGCGAGGAGCTTCCCGTACCGGGGGCGGGCCGCCGGCCATCCGTCGGTCTCGCAGGTGCGCAGGGCCCGGTACCAGGAGGTGAACACCGCGGCGAGGGGCCGTTCGTCGCGGTGCGCCAGCCGGTCGACCTCCTCGGCCTCCGCGTCCGCCGCCACGAGGTCGCCGAGACCGGCGAGTGCCTGGACGCGGAGGAGACGGCCCAGAACCTCGTGGCCGGGCAGTTGGTGGTCGACGGCCAGCCGGGTCAGCTCGGCGCCGAGGGCGTCCCGGCGGGCGGCCGATCCGCAGGTGGCGAAGGACTGCATGAAGGCGCCGTTGAGGGCGAACGCGAGCACCGCGGGGTCACCGAGGCGGCGGGCGAGGCGGACGGCCTCCTCGGCGGCGCGTTCGGCGCGCAGTCGCCACGGTTCGGCGGCGGACGTGGCGGACGCCCGGGGAAGCGGTGCGTCCGCGGCGGCGTCGCCGCGCGACTCGACGGCGACGACCGACAGCAGCCGGGCCCGCAGCGCGGACGGTCCGTCGGGGCCGAGCCGGGCGGCGGCGCGGGCGGCGGTCCGGACGAGTTCGCCGGCGTCGGCGGGGTCGTCGGCCCGGGTCCAGACCGCCGGGACGTCGTAGGAACCTATGATCCTCGCGGCCAGCTCCGGGTCCCCGGTCGTCTCGGCCGCGGCGACCAGCTCGCGCCGGTGCTCGCGCGCCTCCCGCAAACCGTCGGCGCCGGTCACCGCGAGGTCTCGCAGCAGGCCGGCGGTGGCGTGCAGCCGGGCCCTGGACCGGGCGGGCACCGAGCGGTCCCACGCGGCGGCCGTGCGGTCCCAGACGCCGTCCGCCGCCCCGGCCGGCTCGGTCGCGGAGCCTGTGGTGCCGCTGAGTATGCGGGCTTCGGCGCGTGCCAGAGCGGCTCCGGTGTCCGGTCCGTACGCGCTGGTGAGGGCCCGGCGGCCCTGGAGCAGGGTCTCCAGGGCCTCGCCGCGACGGCCGGACCGGTCCAGAGCGGTCGCCAGCAGCGCCCACCCGTCCTCCCGCCCCGGGTGCGCGGTGACGTGGGCCCGCAGACCGACGACGGCGTTCCGGGCGGCGCCGGTGGCCAGGAGGGCGTCGGCGCGCCGTTCGACCGCGTCGAGGCGGAGCGCCTCCAGCCGGGCCTGTTCGGCGGCGGCCCACGCGACGGCGGGGAAGTCGGCCAGGACCGGCCCGCGCCACTGGGCGAGCGCCCGGTCCCACAGGGCGACCGCCGCGCGCGGTGGCGCCTCGGCGGCCCGCGCGGCCGCGTCCTCGAACCTCCAGGCGTCCACCGCCTCGCGTCCGGCGCGCAGAACGTATCCGGGACCGTCGGTGACCAGCAGCCGCGACGGCTGCCGGGAGGGGCGCCCGGGTTCCAGGGCGCGGCGCAGCGCCGCGACGAAGGTGCGGAGTGCGCCGAGCGCGCCGGCCGGGGGTTCGTCCTCCCACAGGTCGGCCACGAGCCGGCCGACCGGGACCACCCGGTTGCGGGCGATCAGCAACCGTCCGAGCACCTCCCGGTGGCGGGGCGCGCCGAGCGGCAGGGACGCGCCGTCGGGGTCCCAGGCGGCGACCGGCCCCAGCAGTCCGAACTCCACACCCATGGCACGGTCCCTTCGAGGGCGGCGCCGTCCCCGGGGTGCCGCCTGTCCACTCATCGATCGCTGATCCGGGGCCCGCAGCCTGGGTGACGTCCCCGGACGGCTCGGACCGCCGGGCCCGGGACGTCCACTCTGCCACGAGCCACAGGAGTCGCTGTGACACACCCGAGCGTCCCCGGATTCACCGAGCACCGCGTACCGGTCGGCGACGGCCTCGCGCTGAACGCCGCCGTCGGCGGCAGCGGTGCCCCGGTCGTGCTGCTGCACGGTTTTCCGCAGACCCACCTGATGTGGCGGCACGTCGCCGCCGATCTCGCCGCCGACCACACCGTCATCTGCCCGGACCTGCGCGGCTACGGTGCCAGCGACAAGCCCGCGGAAAGCGGCCCGGACGTCTACTCCAAGCGCACCATGGCCCGGGACGTGGTCCGCCTCGCCGCCCGTCTGGGACACGACCGCTTCGCTCTGGCCGGCCACGACCGCGGCGCCCTCGTCGCCTTCCGCGCCGCGATGGACCACCCGGGTACCGTGTCCCGGGCGCTCTTCCTCGACGTCCTGCCGACCCTCGACATGTGGCACGCCCTGCACGGCGTGTCCGGCGCGGTCGGCTTCCACCTGTATCTGATGGCCCAGGCCCCGGGCCTGCCGGAACAGCTGATCGAGGCGTCCGCCGACGCCTTCTTCGGCCACTTCCTCGACGCCTGGACCGACTCCCCGGACGCGATCCCCGCCGGTGTCCGCGCCCACTACCTCGCGGCGTCCGCGGCGGCCGTGCCCTCCATCGTCGCCGACTACCGCGCCTCGGCCGGCGTGGACGTGGACCACGACACCGCCGACCGGGAGGCGGGCAACCGGCTGGCCATGCCGGTCACCGTCCTCCAGCAGGACTGGGGCGCGGCACTCGGCTACCACGCCCAGGGGCTGTGGAGCGCCTGGGCCGGGGACCTGCGGCACCGCACGGTCTCCTGCGGCCACTTCATGGCCGAGGAGGACCCCGCCATGGTCGCCGACGAGATCCGGGCCCTCCACGACCGCTGACGACCACCGCCCCGTCCTCTTCCCCGGGCGACGTACCCGGCTCGCGTCATCGCGCCATGACCTGGCCGGCAACGTGCTCGACGGCAGCGCGCGCAGCTGGAGACCATGCCGAGGAACCGGGCGGCGGCCGGTCCGGGATCGCCCGGCACGACCACGCCGAAGTCCAGGGCCTCGCACCGGAACCGCGCCGGCACCGCAGGGTCGCGGCAACCGAGCACGAGCTCACCGATACGACATGCCATGACGGAACCTGCTCTCAGCCCGGGACCCGCCGGGAAGGCCGCACGCGAACCTCATGGGATCCCGCGGTGAGAACAATCCTGCGACCGTACGGGCGGGACGAGCGCGGGCGAGGTGTTCTCAGGGGCGGCCCTGTCCGGGCAGCCGGTCAGGGCCGCCGGTCATGCGGCAGGGAAGCCGGTCTCGAGACACGACAACGCCCTGACGGTGCCCTTCAGATGCGCAGCTCGGGGGGAAAGCCCGTCCAGCGCAGCTCGGTGGGCAGATGCCGCATGTCGTTGGAGAGGAGGACGGAGGCGGGCCGGCCGGGCGTGTAGCGGATGACCGTGAGTGCCGCGTTGCAGTGGCTGAGGCCGAGCCACCGCCACTTCGGCGCGTGCATGGCGTCCCGGACGAGCCAGGCGACCAGGAAGTTGTGAGTGACGACCAGTTCGTGCCGGTCCTCTTCACCGTCCGCCGCCCCGGTGAACAGGTCCAGCGCCCGGCGGGCCAGCTCGGGTCCGCGCTTCCGCTCCTCGTCGTCGGCACCGGCGAGGAAGCGGAGATGGAAGTCCGCCGACTCGGACGGAAGTTCGGCCCTCTCCGGTAGATAGGGCACGTAGTCACCGGCGGCTTCCGAGACGTGCAGAGGAACGCTCTCCAGCTGGTCGCCGATCAGGCGTGCGGTCTGTTCCGCCCGCGGCAGGGGGCCGTGGTGAACAGCGGTGAAGGGGATGTCCCGGAGGCGCCGTCCGAGCAGGGTGGCCTGCCGTCGGCCGGCCTCCGTCAAACCGCTCCCGTCCGGTGATGCCTCGCCGTGCCGGACAAGATGGAGGTAACGGGTGGCGGTGCCGGTCATCTCAAGCTCCTCTGGACCTGCTGGCGCTCCTGCGCATCAACGGACGCTGTCCCTCCGGACGCCGGTTCCCTTCACGCCTCGAAGAGACAGGCCCCGGGACGACGCCGCCGTCGGCAGACCCGCGGATGCCGGGCGTGCCGCTCGAAGGGGTGCAGGATCTCCGCGGCCCGCTTCCACTGCGTGGGGTGCCGCAGCACGTCCTCCACGAGGTAAGGCGTCGGCAAGTCGTCGAGGACCGGGAGCAGTTCGCGGCGCAGTGGGCGCGGCGGGCTCGTGAACCGCGACGGCGTCACCGGTCCTGCGTCACCGTCGGAGAGCGCGGCGACCGGCAGCCCGCCGACACCGGTTGCGTCGCGTCGAGACCGTTGCCTGCCGTGGCGGAGGCTGTCGCGGTCACGCCGGGACAGGCCACTTCTCGGACGGGCGGCGCGACCCGGTCGCACAAGGGTCGTGACGGCCCGTCAGGTCCGGTTCCGTGCCGGCTTCGGTTCGGAGGGAAGGGTTTCCTCGCGGCGGAGCAGCAGCGGGGTCGCCAGCAGGAACACGCCGGCCAGTCCGATGGCCGTGCGTGGACCGAACAGGCTGCCCAGCACTCCCCACAGGGCCGTCAGAAGTGCGGTCGTGCCCTTGGTCGTCACCGCCCAGGCGGTCAGCGTGCGGGTGACCCGGTCGGTCGCGATGCGCTGGAGACGGTAGGTGGCGTGGACGGGGTTGAAGACCCCGCAGCAGAGGATGAGCCCGAACTCGACGCCGATCACCAGCAGCAGTCCGCCGGTGCCCGGCCCCAGGAGGGCCAGGCCGATGGGCCAGACGGCACGCAGTGACCCGGCCGCGACCAGGACCTGGTGCTGCCCGAACCGGGTGACGAGCGGCCGGGCCAGTCGCGATCCGAACAGCCCACCGATCGAGGGAGCGGCGAAGGCGAGGCCGTACTGCCACGGTGCGAATCCCAACTGTCCGAGCATCTGGACGGCCAGCAGCGGTTGGGCGGCCATCACCAGGCCGTTGAACAGGGCGGTGTTGAAGAACAGCGGACGCAGGGCCGTGTCGGAGAGGATGTACCGCCAGCCGTCGAGCAGGTCCCCGGCGCGCATGCGTGCGGTCTCCCGGCGCCCGGGCCGCGGCTCGTGCCCGCCCGTCGCGCGGATGCCCAGAGCCGAGAGCAGGTAGCTGACCGCGTCGGCCAGCACCGTCGCCACCGGACCGAGCAGCCCGATCGCCGCGCCGCCCAGCGGCGGTCCGACGATCGTGATCGTCCAGGCCGTGGACTCGAACCGGGCGTTGGCGACGAGCAGTTCCTCGGCCGGCAGCAGGTTCTTCAGATACGCGCCGGAGGCCGCGCGGAAGGTGATGTCGGCCGCCGCGACGACGACCGAGACCAGCAGGAGCTGAAGGAAGGTGAGCGCGCCGAGCGCGAACGCGGCGGGGACCGTCAGCAGCGCCGCGAACCGCGTCAGGTCCATCGCGATCAGCACCTGCCGCTTGCGGCGGAACTCCATCCACGGGCCGAGCGGCACGGCCACGACCGCGCCCACCGCGGCCCCCGCGGAGGACAGCGCGGCGACCTCGGCCGGTCCGGCGTGCAGCACCTGGACGGCGATCAGCGGGAACGCGCCGAAGGCGAGCCAGGTGCCGAGCGCGCTGGTCCCGTACGCTGCCCAGAACCATCCGAACCGCCGCCCCAGCCGGTGTCCGTTCCTCATGCCCGGTCCCCCTGCCCTTCACCCGCACAACCGATCCGCGATCGGGAGTATCCAAGCGAGGGCTGTGGCCAGGGATCAAACAACCGGAGGGCCACCGGCCACAACCACCGGTTGTGGCCTTAGGGTGTCGGCGTGGACCTCGACGCCGTACGGACCTTCGTCGCCGCCGCGGACGCGGGGCAGTTCCAGGAGGCTGCCGCCGAGCTGGCGGTCACCCAGCAGGCCGTGTCCAAGCGCATCGCCGCGCTGGAACGCGACCTCGGCGTGCGGCTGTTCACCCGCACCGCCCGCGGCGCCCGGCTCAGCATCGACGGGCAGGCGTTCCTGCCCCACGCACGCGAACTGCTGCGCGTCGCCGAGCGCGCGCAAGCGTCCGTGCTCCCCGGCCACCGTCCGCTGCGCGTCGACGTGATCGCCTCGCGCGGTGCGGCGTCGGGTCTGATGCGCGCCTTCCACCGTGCCCATCCCGAGATCGACCTCGACGTGGTGTGGCTGTTCGACATCGAGACGGCCGTCGCCGCCCTCCGGTCCGGAACGATCGACGCGTCCTTCCGTGCCGTCGGCATGCCCGGCCGGCCCCTTCCCGAGGACATCGAGTCGGTCCGGGTGCTCGACGAGCCGCTCCAGCTCCTCACCGGCCCCGCCCACGCACTGGCGGGCGCCCGGTCGGTGACCGTCGCACAGCTCGCCGGGCACCGGATCTGGATGCCCGGCATCGTCCCCGGGACCGAGTGGGCCGCCTACTACGACGACCTCGTCGCCGAGTTCGGCCTCACCATCGAAGCCACCGGCCCCAACTTCGGCTCCGACGCGCTCCTCGACACCGTCGCCGACACCCCGGCCCTCGCCACCTTCATGGGCGGGCAGACCCGCCTCGTCTGGCCCGCCGGCCACGACCTGCGCCGCGTCCCGGTCACCGACCCGACCCCCGTCTACCCGCACTCGCTCCTGTGGCACCGCGACAACCCCCACCCGGCACTGGCCGTGCTCCGCGCCCACCTCGCCGCCGCATCGGCCGGCCACGACACCACCGGCACCTGGACACCCGGCTGGGTGACATCGCGCTGAACGCCGACGCGCCCACGATCGCTGTCGGGGACGAAGGACGCGCGATGTGAAGCAGGCGAGGCCTGTGGGGTGAGCGGCTGTTTCGGCACTCCGCTCAGGGGTGGGAGGTGGCGACCTTGACCCCGAACCCGATCAGGACGACCCCTGTGACGCGGTCCGTGGCGCGTCGTACGGCGGGCTTCTCGAAGAAGGCGCGGGCCTTGGCCAGCACCAGCACGTAGCCGCCGAGCCAGACGAGTGTCAGGGCCGTGTGGATGAGGACCAGCAGGGTCATCCCCAGGTGCGGCGAGACGCCGGACGGCGCGAGCGTGGGCAGGAGGCCGGCGTAGAAGACCGCGATCTTCGGGTTGAGGATGTTGCTGACCAGCCCCGTGCGCCACGGGTCGCCGGGCGGGACCGCGAGGCCGGCCGCCGGCGTCGTCACCGAACGGCCGCGTCGGCTCCGCAGCAGGGCCTGGACCCCCAGGAAGCCGAGGTAGACGGCCCCGGCGAGCTTGACGACCGTGTAGGCCGTGGCGGACGCCGCCAGGACGGCCGCCAGACCGGCCACCGTGAGCGCACCCCAGACGAGCAGCCCCACCGTGATGCCGCCGACGGTGCGCAGGCCGTCCTGCCGGCCGGACGCGATGGCCCGCTTCGTCACCACCGCCATGTCCGGACCGGGAACCACGGTCAGGACGGCGAGCACACCCATGGCCGTGAGGAGCTGAACGAACATGGGCTCAGTGTCGCACCCGGGAAACGTCGTCGACGCAGCGCACCTGATGATCCTGGGGACTGGGGACTGGGGCCCGCAGCACGGCACCACCCGTCCGCATCGTGCCGTGTTGCCGTGTCCGGTGTCCCCGGTGAAGGTGGTGGCGATGCATCACCGCTCCCATCGCTTCCGCCGGCCGGGCACCCCGTACCCGGCGGCGACTCGGCGAACGTCGGAAACGACGCTGTTCAGCGGCGTCTACGGGCTGATCCTGGCCAGCGCGCTGGCCGCCGCGCTCGACTCTCCCGGTGAGGCGGAGGAGCCCGGCTCCGATGCGCTGTGGGTCCTGCTCACCGCCCTCGCCTCCGCCGCCGCCCACGGCTATGCCCATGTCGTCGCGCATCGGTTGTCGGCGGACGGCAGCGGTGTCCGGGTCGGGCTGCGCGCCATGCTCTCCGAGTGGCCGGTCGTCGTGGCGGCCGTCCCCACCGTCGTGCTGCTGCTGACCGCGATGCCCTCCTGGTGGACGGAGACCCAGGCGGTGAACACCGCCCTGGTGCTCAACACCCTGCTGCTCGCCGGTTGGGGCGCGTGGACGGCACGCGGCGCGGGCCGTGGGTGGGCGGCCTCGCTCCGGGCCGGGATCGCCGACATGCTGATCGGCCTGGTGATCATCGGGGCGAACGCCCTGATCAAGTAGCGGTCACGACTGCCGGCGGCCGGCTTCGTCGGCGCCGCTGCGTCTGTGCTCCGGCTCTCCCGCGAGCCGTGTTTCCAGGCGGTAGCCGACGGTGACGTCACGGTAGTCGTGGCTCGGCGCGACCTTCTCGGGAAGGTGGTCACGGTCACTGTGGCTCGTCGACTCCCGCTCCCCGGTACCCGGGAAGCGGACGGCTGTCCGGGGTTCCTCCGCGAAGCGGAGGCGCGCGGCGTGGACCGTCGACCGGAACGAGATGTCCCACTCCGCGCTCTCCACCGCAGTTCAGGGCGGCTCTTCCCGTTCTTCGGTGGCACGGCGGCGGCCGGGCCTCGGTGGCAGTTCTCCGTCCTCGGCGCGTGTCCGGCGCTTACGGGTGCCGCTCTCGCTCCGGACGGTCCGGTCCCGTTGCCCGTCCCCCGGCTTGCGCGCGCTCCGGGCGCCCGGCCCGGTTCGGCGTACGGTGCCTTCCGTCGTGTCCGCGGCTTCACCCACGACACCCCCGGTGATGCCGCCGGCCTCCTCACCGGCCTTGCCGACAGCGGTCCGGCCCGCTCCACCGACGTCCTCCACCGCGCGTCCGGCGCCACGGCCCACGTCCTGAACGGCCGTGCCGGCGCCTCGGCCGACGTCCTGCGCCACCGAGCCGACACCGCGGCCCACGTCCCGGACGGCGGTCCCGGCGCCCTGGCCGACGTCCTGGACAGCAGCCCCGGCGCCTCGGCCGACGTCCTGAACGGCCCGTCCGGCACCCGTACCCACCTCACCCACGGCTTGACGGGCTCCACCACCGACGTCCTGTACGGCGGATCCGACCCCTCGCGTCAGATCGCGCAGGATCTCCGGATGGCGGTCGAGTGTCGTGAGCACCCGATTGACGATCATGGCGACATTGTCGAGACGCACCCTGAGCTGGGCCTGTGCCTCTACCCCCGAAATACCCAGGTGCACGCGGCCGAGGGTGACGTCGGCGCCCACACTCAGCTTCAGCAGATCCAGCACCTCGGCCTGCAGGGAGACGTGCGCCCGCAGGTTCTCGACGTCCAGGTCGATCTCGTCGACCTTCAGCACCGGAACGTCCAGGAAGACATCGGGGTTCGCATCGGCTGCCACGGAGACACCCTGGGCGGCGGCCACGTCCTCCGCCTCGTAGGAGCCCGGATCGTCGTCGTACGGCTCCGGCTCGGTGTATTCCTCGAGGTCCTCGGCGTCGGGTTCGCCGTCGTACGGGTCCCCCTCCTCGACGGGTGCCTCGTCGTTCCCGGCGTTGTCGTCCATCACCGCACCTCCCCGGTCCGTCCTGATCGACCGCGGCCCACCTGACGCCACGACGCCCTTTGACGGACGTCGTAGCGGTCCCCTCGGTCGGTCGGCGGCGCGTCGGCGGTGCTTCTCCTTCAGGACTGCGGGCGCTTCCCGTGGTTCGCCGCGTGGTTGCGGCGCGACTTCTTCTTGCGGCGCCTCTTCGAGGACATGCGCGTCTCCCTGGTGACGTACGGCCGTGAGACCACGTCTCACCCGGCGGTTCCCGGACCGCCGAACGGCGACGGCCCGTTCAGCCAGTGTTCCTCGCGGTGCGGGGCACCGCCACTCGCACACCGGCCGGCCGTGCCGGCGGCGACGGCAGGGACCGCCCTCGTCGACATGGTTGTCGCCCCGCGCGCGCCGGGCGACGATGTCCCCCAGCGCATCGCCCCGCGGGAGGCCATGGTGACCGATCCCTGGGTGGCCCTGGAGCCAGGAGCCGACCCTGCCGAGCGCGTACGTGTGCTGCACCGGGCGCACGATGCCTTCACCGAGGCCGGTACGGTGCCGGGCCCGGTGCGCGGCGTGGTCGCCGAGTCGTGGCGGCGCTCGGCACGCGCCGGGGTGCACCCGGACGGCACCGCCGACATCGAACTGACGGGCAGCGACCTCGGGGCCTGCCGGGCCGAGCACCCGCTGGCGCATGTGATGCCGCTGTTCCGGGAGTTGCTGGGCACGTTCGCCTCCGACGGCCGACACCTGCTGGCGGTGTGCGACGCGCGCGGCAGGCTGCTGTGGGTCGAGGGGCACACGTCGACACTGCGGCAGGCACGGCGGATGAACTTCGTGCCGGGCGCGCGGTGGTCGGAGAGCGCGGTCGGGACGAACGCGCCGGGCACGGCGGTCGCCGTGGGCCGTCCGGTCCAGGTGTTCGCGGCCGAGCACTTCGTGCGGCGCGTACAGCCGTGGACGTGCGCGGCGGCCCCGGTCCACGACCCCCGCACGGGGCGGCTGCTCGGTGCCGTGGACATCACCGGCGGGGACGGTCTCGCGCATCCGCACAGCCTGGGGTTCGTACAGGCCGTGGCACGCGCGGCGGAGTACCGGCTGGCGCTGCTCGCCCCCGGACGCCGGGCCGCCAGCGGGCCCGAACTGGCGGCACTGGGCCGCGACCGGGCGGTGCTGACGACGGAGGGCCGCAGGATCCGGCTCAGCCGCCGGCACAGTGAGATCCTCGTCCTGCTGGCCGGGCATCCCGACGGCCTGACCGGTGACGAACTGCTGTGCGCCCTGTACGAGGACGAGTCGGTGACGCCGGTGACACTACGCGCGGAGCTCGCCCGGCTGCGCCAGGTCCTCGGGCCGGGACTGCTCGCGTCGCGGCCCTACCGGCTCACGGCGCCCATGGAGGCGGACGTCGCCGTCGTCGAACGCCGGCTGGCGGCCGGCGCGGTCACCACCGCCCTGGCCGCCTACCCGGGCCCGTTGCTGCCGGCCTCGCGGGCCCCGGCGGTCGTACGGCTCAGGCGCCGCCTCGCCGACGGTCTGCGCGCGGCGCTGATCGCCCGCTCGGATCCCGACCTGCTGGCCGACTGGGTCCACGCGCCCTGGGGCGAGGAGGATGTGGAGGTGTGGCGGGCGCTGGCCACGGCCCGGCCGACGGCCGTGAACCGGGTCCGTCTGGCCGCACTCGAATCGGAGCTGAGGGCCCCGGACGGCTGGGCCCGCTTCGAGGACCGGTAGCAACGCCGCCCGCCCGCAACGTGGTTGCAACGTCCGTGTCCCTACGCTCCGGCGCGGAGCTGCCCAACGGCGGGCAGCGCTGCCGAAGGAGGCCAGTTCCGCATGACCCGTTACGCGGCGCCCGGGAGCGAGGGCGCGATCGTCTCCTACCAGTCCCGCTACGACCACTTCATCGGCGGCGAGTACGTACCTCCGGTCGCGGGGCGGTACTTCGAGAACCCGAGCCCGGTGAACGGTCTGCCGTTCACCGAGGTGGCGCGTGGCACGGCGGAGGACGTCGAGGCGGCGCTCGACGCGGCGCACGCGGCCGCGCCCGGCTGGGGGCGCAGGCCGGCGTCCGAGCGGTCCGACGTCCTGCTGAAGATCGCCGACCGCATGGAGGCCGACCTGGAAGCGCTCGCGGTGGCGGAGAGCTGGGAGAACGGCAAGCCCGTACGGGAGACCCTGGCGGCCGACATCCCGCTGGCCATCGACCACTTCCGCTACTTCGCCGGTGCTGTGCGCGCTCAGGAGGGTTCACTCAGCGAGGTCGACGACGACACGGTCGCCTACCACTTCCACGAGCCGCTGGGCGTCGTCGCCCAGATCATCCCGTGGAACTTCCCCATCCTGATGGCGACGTGGAAGCTCGCGCCCGCCCTCGCCGCGGGCAACGCGGTCGTCCTCAAGCCCGCCGAGCAGACACCGGTCTCCATCCACTACTGGCTGAGCCTCGTCTCCGACCTGCTGCCGCCTGGCGTGCTGAACATCGTCAACGGCTTCGGCCCGGAGGCCGGAAAGCCGCTCGCGTCGAGTCCGCGGGTGGCGAAGGTGGCCTTCACCGGCGAGACGTCCACGGGGCGGCTGATCATGCAGTACGCGGCCGAGAACCTGAAGCCGGTCACGCTGGAGCTGGGCGGCAAGTCGCCGAACATCTTCTTCGACGACGTGTGGGAGAAGGACGACGAACTGCGCGACAAGGCCCTCGAAGGGTTCACGATGTTCGCGCTGAACCAGGGCGAGGTGTGCACGTGCCCCTCCCGGGGGCTGATCCAGCGCGGCAACTACCCCGACTTCCTGGCCGCGGCCGTCGCCCGCACCGAGCTGATCAGGCCCGGACACCCGCTCGACACCGACACGATGATCGGCGCGCAGGCCTCCAGCGAGCAGCTGACCAAGATCCTGTCCTACATCGACATCGGCCGGCAGGAGGGCGCCAAGGTTCTCACGGGCGGCGAACGCGCCGAGTACGACGGTGACTTGAAGGGCGGCTACTACGTGCAGCCGACCATCTTCGAGGGCGACAACCGGATGCGCGTCTTCCAGGAGGAGATCTTCGGCCCCGTCGTCTCGGTGGCCTCGTTCGACGACTTCGACGACGCGATCAGGATCGCCAACGACACGTCGTACGGCCTCGGCGCGGGCGTGTGGACCCGCGACATCAACACGGCCTACCGCGCCGGGCGCGCGATCCAGGCGGGCCGCGTCTGGACGAACTGCTACCACGCCTACCCCGCGCACGCGGCGTTCGGCGGCTACAAGCAGTCCGGGATCGGCCGGGAGACGCACAAGATGATGCTGGACCACTACCAGCAGACGAAGAATCTGCTGGTGTCGTACTCGCCGAAGCGGCTGGGCTTCTTCTAGGCGTAGAAAAAGGGCGCCTGACCAGGGATGATGCCCGGCAGGCGCCCTTCTCGGAGCGCATCTGAGCAGCGAGTGGAGACACACCCTCACTCCCGATGTCTCCCGCCCGTGCCCCAGCTCTGACCAGTGGTTCCGGGACGTTTCCGGGCCGAGGTCCCGCTGAGGCGCTCTCCTCGTCGTCACCTCCTCCCCTCGCCGCATGGAGTCTTCGGTCAGAGTGTCGGTGTGGTTCCGCGCTTCAGCCGGCGACTTGGCGTGGTAGCGGAAGAGGACCTGGACGCTCCGTCCGGCCCGGCGCGACAGCCACGCTCCGCCTTCGACCCGACGCCTTGCGCCACTTCACGGATTCGAAGTGGGGACCGTGCTCGGCGAGGGCAAGACCCTGAGATCGTCCGGCTTGTCGAGACGGTGGTATCCGGCTTGGGACCGCGCACGCCCGATGACCCCGCGCCGTCCGGTGCGCCCCGGCGGATCTCCGGTCCCGCGTGTCCGTCCGGCAGCGTGGACGAGGACACCGCCCGGCAGTCCGGGAAGCCGGGTTCAGCCGCCGCGCCGTACCCGGGCCGCCTTGCGGGCCTCCGCGAGCTTGCGGGCCTCGCTGCTCTTGCGGGACGACCTGCCGCCGGAGCCGCTCTTCGCGTCCTTGGCGCTGCCCAGGCCGCGGAACGGGACGTTGTGGCTCTTGGGGCGCGCTACGGCCGGCCCGCCGTCGAGAGGCTCTCCGGAGGGGGCCCTGGCGCCGGTGATCCGACTCAGCTCCGCCTCGCCGGACCGCACCTTGGTGACCTTGGCAGCGACGCCGGCGTCCGCCATGACCTGGCCCGTCTCGCGGCGCTGTCCCGGCAGGACGAGCGTCACGACGGTGCCGGAGCGGCCGGCCCGCGCCGTGCGGCCCGCGCGGTGCAGATAGTCCTTCGGGTCGGTGGCCGGGTCGACGTTGACCACGAGGTCGAGGTCGTCGACGTGCAGGCCCCGTGCGGCGACGTTCGTCGCCACCAGCGCGGTGACCTGCCCGTTCCTGAACCGGTCCAGGGTCCGGGTGCGCTGCGGCTGGGCCTTCCCGCTGTGCAGGGCGGCGGCGGCCACGCCACTGGCCCGCAGATGCCGCGTGAGCTGGTCGACACCGTGCCTGGTGTCCAGGAACAGCAGGACGCGGCCGTCCCGGGCGGCGATCTCCGTGGTCACGGCGTACCGGTCCGGGCCGTGCACGACGAGGACGTGGTGCTCGGTCTCGGAGACCACGCCGGACGAGGGGTCCACGGAGTGGACGGCGGGGTCGCGCAGGTAGCGCTGCACCAGCTGGTCGACGTCACGGTCGAGGGTGGCGGAGAACAGCATCCGCTGCCCGTCGGAACGCACCTGGTCCAGGATCTCGGTGACCTGCGGCAGGAACCCCATGTCACACATCTGGTCGGCCTCGTCCAGGACCACGATGCGCACACGCCCCAGCCGGCAGCCCCTGCGCTCGACGAGGTCGTGCAGCCGGCCGGGCGTGGCGACGACGATCTCGGCGCCGTCCCGCAGCGCGGCGGTCTGCCGTCCGACGGACACTCCGCCCACCACGGTCACGAGCCGCAGTCGCAGCGCCTCGGCGTACGGGGTGAGCGCCTCACCGACCTGCTGCGCCAGTTCCCTGGTGGGCACCAGAACGAGCGCCAGCGGCTCTTTCGGCTGCGCGCGCCGCCCGGCCGTCCGGGCGAGCATCCCCAGGCCGAAGGCGAGCGTCTTGCCGGATCCGGTACGGCCCCGGCCCAGGACGTCCCGTCCCGCGAGCGCGTTCGGCAGCGCAGCGGCCTGGATGGGGAAGGGCACCGTCACACCGTGCTCGTCGAGCACCCGCAGAACCTCGGCCGGCAGCCCCAGCCGCGCGAAGGACGCCACCGTGGGCAGCGTCGAAGCGGCCTCTGACGCCTCGGACGCAGAGTCCTGCCACCGGGCATCGGTACGTGCTGATTCGCTCACAGAAAGCCTTCCTCCGAGGGACCGTACCGAGGAAGGCCCGGCAGGGACGTGGTCACCAGCCAGGGACACCGACACAGCGACGCTGCAAACAGCCAACGCTAGCACGGAGCACTCCGCGGGCCTCCCCCGGCCGCGCCGCTCAGCCGAGGAACAGCGGCCGGACCTGTTCCGCGCGGATCGTCCCGGCGCCCGGACCACAACGCCTCCACCCGCGGAACCAGCCCCGCCCCGGACCCTGTGGACGCCAGAAGACGCTTCGAACGGCCTGCGCCATGCGGTGGCACGGGGCCACCCCCGCATCGGGACCCGGCGCGGCCCCGCCCGCCAGGATCCGGGGCAGAAGCTGGCCGACTTCGCCACCCTTCCGGTGATTTTACTCATTTCTGCAGGTCAGCGGCGGAATGGGCCGTGCACCGCGAACAGGCGAAGAACCTGCCGGTGTCGTACCCGCCGAAGAAGCCGGGTTTCTTCCAGACGCATGGAAGAAGGCGCCCGGCTTGGGCTTTCACCCGTCAGGCGCCTTTCTCTCGGCCCGCTCCCGAACGGGCCCGACCTGCGCACTGACTCTCGGTTCCCCCCATCGCCGTGCCCCTTGTGACCGGTGCTTCCGGACCGGTCACGTACCGGATCCCCGGTTCGGCCCTCGGGTTCGTCCCCGGCGCAGGCAGTGTGCCGTCGTCCCGGTAGGCGTCGGTTCCCTGAAGCGACATGCCGTGCATGACGGCCGCGACACCGTCCCGTCGGCAGCCTCGCGCGGCCGGTCCGGTCGCTAGTGGGGGAAGGTGCGGGGTGGGCGGGTCACCGTGGATTCACGGAACTCGGCGATCCGGGAGTGGACCTGACGCATCAGGTAGGTGTCCTCGATGCGGTCCAGGTAGAGGCACCGGGCAGCCAGGCCCGGCAGGTCGAAGGCGAAGTACAGGGACATCAGCGGGTTCACGAACAACTCGCTGCCCCGCGTGCGGTCGGTGAAGCGGACGTCGCCGAACGAGCCGCGCACGGCTGCCGCGATCGAACCGTTCACGATGCTGGGGTGCTCGGGGGTGTGGTCCTGGGCGTGCGCCACCGCGTCCAGGTACAGGGCGCCTTCGCGGGTGGCGCGTGGTACCGAGAACGCGCCGAGGTACGCGCCGTCGCGCTCCAGGGCGGCGATGTTCTCCAGGACCTGTACGTGGTTCACGCCGTGGTAGGCGTCCACGCCGAACCCGACGGACACCACGACCCGGTTCGGTATGCCGTCCAGCGCGGCGAGCGCCGCCACGCTGGCCAGGTCCTCCTCCGGTGTGCCGAGACCGGCCTCGTCACCGCGCAACAGGATGTCGGTGCCACCGTCGACCAGTACCACGGCGTCGATGCCGTGCAGCTCGATCAGTGCCTGGTAAGCGGCGCGCAACGGGCGTACGCCGGTCTGCGGGAAGGCGTACACGGTGGGCGGGTAGCCGTGCAGGCGCAGCCACCGGGCGAGGGTCCGCTCCGGGAAGTAGCTCTGGTGCGGGGCGGAGTCGGGAGTGACGACGGCGAGGTCGTCAGCGGCCCAGTCGTCGGGAGGCAGACCGGCGAGTGCGCTGAAGGAGAGGTTCGCGAGGTACACCTCCTTCCCTTGGTGCAGGAGGGAGAGGGCCACCGGCAGGCCGGAGTAGATGTCGAAACCGCCGCCCGCTCCCGCGACGAGGATCCGTTCGGAATCGGCGAGCCGGGCGAAGAGCGGGTTGGTGTGGAGGGACGTCACGACGGTCATTGTCACCTGGCGCCCCTCGGGCACGGGGCGTTGCCTCGAATCCCGTGATGTACGCGGACCGGGCGTGCGACCATGCCGTTCCATGACGCCACGCGATCCGAAGGCCGGGATACGGGAACTCCTCCACGAACTCTGTGTCGACCTCGGCTTCTGCCTCCCGCCCCACGAGCAGCAGCGTCTGCAGGAGGCACCGCCCACCGACGCGGACAGCTTCGCCGACGCCGTGTTCGCCGCCGAGGGAATGGATCCCGGCCATCACACGCAACTGTGGCACCAGGTGAGGGAAAGAATCGACCGGCGCGTGCACGGATGAGGAAACCCCGGGGCAGACGGGCCGAGCCGGTGAGGCCACCTGCCCGGACCGCTCTCCGGCCGGGCAGGTGGCGGACGCTCGAAGGGACTCCGTACGCCCCGCGCGGCCACGGATGCCGCACGGGGGACGTCCTGTCAGTGCGAGGTCATGGCGGAGTCCTCGGAGTCGAGCCGGAGTTCGGGTGTGGGGCGGCGGAAGCCCTTGGTGATGACGGCGAGGTGGACGACGCCGACGGCGAGCCAGACGAGTCCCAGTTCGGTCGCGGTGGAGCCGAGTTGGGTGATCAGGTAGACGTCGACGGCCGCGCCGGCCAGGGGGAGGATCGTGAAGCCGAGCGGTGAGGGGCGGTTCCCGGAGCGCCGTTGCCGTACGGCGTGGGCGATGACGCAGACGTTGACCAGGGTGAAGCCGAGGAACGTGCCGAAGTTGATGAACGAGGTGGCGTCGGCCAGGGACAGGTTCATCGCCAACAGCGCGACCGCGGCCACGATGAGGACGTTCGGCACCGGGGTGAGCAGCCTGGCGTGCAGGCGGCCGAGGGGCCGGTGGAACAGCTGCGGGCGTGCATCCGCAGCGGAGTGCCGTGGTCGGGAGCGGGCGAGCAGAGCACCCGGCTGCTGTTCGAACTCTTCCCCGTCGCCCTGCGCAACGAGGCGGTCGGCCGGGCACACCAGGTCTTCGTCGACCAGCAGACGGACCTGTACCGACAGGTCCTCGCGCACGGCGAGGACGACGGACACTTCACGCTCACCGCCGCCCCCCGCGCGCTGGGCAGGTCCTTCGTCGCCCTGGAGGACGGTTACGCCATGGACCTGCTGATCGGCACCGCCACAGCGGCCGAGATCGAGACACGGCTCCTGGCCCACGCCCGCACGGTGACCGGCAACCCCGCCTTCGCCTGACCCCGACCACCCACCACACCGGCTGACGGCCTGCTCCTCCCGCACCCGCACGGCGGCGACGCCCCCGCGGGCGTTCACTCCCGTCCGCCAGGACGTTCGCGGGGAGGAGAACGAACCGCCGCCTCGCCCTCGGGACGTCTTCGACGACCGTACGTCGGCGCGGAAAGCGGGAGTCGGCGTACGCGGCGGCACGATGAAGAACGCGCTGTGGCAGGGGCCGGCCTCCGGCGCGGCCGGGACGTCGGTGACGGCTCCGGGCGGGAAGGCGGAGCAACGGCCCACCGGTCGCCCCGACTTCCATGTGCCCGCACGAGGACATCGGCGGGTCAGGAGGTGCGGTCCCGCCCGGCCGTCGCCCCGGCCGGGCTTCCGCGGCTCAGCCCTGCTGCCGGCTTTCCTGGAGCGCCTTGTCCGTCATGTCGGCCACCTGCCCGGCCGGCGGGGCCTCGGGATCGACCTCGGTGCCGAAGTCCGAGAACTCCATCACGGTGCTCATCTTGAGCTGTTGCGGCGCCGCGCCGCTGTCCGGCTTCGCGGAGGCGGAAGCCGGGGCCTTGACGGTCATGTCCACCTGCTGGCGACGGAGCCGCCCCTCGTCGTCGAGCCAGACCTGCATCGGCAGCGTCGGGCCGAGCTGCTCGCGCATCCGATCGCCGCCCGGCAGCTCCGTCACGTCCACCGAGACCCGGTAGTGGGTGGTGTCGACGCCGTCGACCTTCTCGGTGCCGACCTCCGTGACGTCCTTGTCGGTGATCGCTCCGGCATAGGCCGCGGTCCGGGCCGGGTCGCCGATCCCCTGGTCGTCCACGCCCTGCCGGTCGGCGACCTTCTGCAGGTCGATGCTGATCCAGGGCTTGCCGCCCGGAGCGCTCCGGCCCCGGGCCTTCTGGTACAGGACCTCGTCGACCACGCGTTGCTCGAGGCTCTCGCCCTGCGCGGTGACGGTCATGACGCTGTCGCCCTCGGCCAGATCGAGGACGCCCTCACCGTCCGACGTGATCGTCTCGCCCTCCGCGGCGAGCTTCGTCCTGATCGTCATCCGAGCCGACTCGGCTTCGGCCGTCTTCTCGTAGGCCGTTCGCACCGCTGTCGTGCTCCGGTCCTGGCCCCCGTCGCCTCTGCCGGCGCTCGACGACGCGCCGTCCTTCGCGCCCGTCGGCCCGCTGTCGTCCCCGCACCCCGTCAGAACACTCCCCATGACCGCGGCGACCGTGATCACGGCGACCTTCGTCCCCCTGCGACGCATATGAATCCCCATCTCCTCGACGACTGCCGCTCGTCCACCGAACGACGGCGGACCGGCGACCCGTGTGCCCCTCAGAAAAGCGTGAAAACGCCATTTTTCGGCGGGGGTTGGAGACGCGGGGATTGGTTCGAACGAGTCGCGCCAATCGCACACGAGTCCGTTAGGAGAGGCGATCCCGGGACACACGTACGACGAACCGACTGCAAGGAGAGTCTGTGATGGGCATCATCGCGTGGATAGTCATCGGCCTGCTCGCCGGCGCCATCGCCAAGGCGCTCATGCCTGGCAAGGACCCGGGCGGAATCATCATCACCATGCTCATCGGCATCGCCGGAGGGCTCCTCGGAGGGTTCCTCGGCAAGGTGATCTTCGGGGTCGACTCGATCGACGGTTTCTTCGAGCTGTCCACCTGGATCGCGGCCATCGTCGGATCCGTCATCCTGCTGGCGCTGTACCGGCTGTTCACCGGCCGCGGCCATCGCCGTGGGCACGCCCACGCATAACCGACGCGGCCCGCGCAGGGCGAACCGATACGGCGTATGTGGGTGCCCCCCCGTCCGAAGACGGGGGGGCACACCCACATACGCCGTGGCATGATCCGGCGGGCTCAGACGCGCTGAACCCAATTCCTGTCCAGGCGGTCGGCCAGGCCGGCGGCGGTGAAAGCGGCCTCCAGTTCGCCGCGGCCCTCGGTGAAGTGGGCCCAGCCGTCGTGGTGGACGGGGACGACGCGGCGGGCGTCGAGGATCCGGGTGGCTTCGGCCGCCCGGGCGCTGTCGAGGACGAGCAGTCCGCCGTCGAAAAGCATGGGGAAGCGGGGGGCTCCGGCGAAGAGAATGGCGATGTCCAACGGGGCGAAACGCTCCGCGACTTCCTTGACCGCGTCGAGCGAGGCGTTGTCGCCGCTGACGTAGACCGTGGGCAGGCCGTCCCCGGTGAGCACGAAACCGACGACCTGGCCGGTGATCGGCTCGATCTCTTCGCGAGGGCCCGGACCGTGGATGGCGGGAACGCCGGTGACGGTGACCGTGCCTCCGTCGGGCCGGTCCAGGTCGACCGACTCCCAGTCGGCCAGACCTCTGGCCGTGCCTCCCAGCCGCTGTCCACCGCCGGGAGTGGTGAGGGTGAGCGGGACGTCGGCGAGCACGGCGCGTCCGGACGTGTCGAGGTTGTCGGCGTGCTCGTCGTGCGAGAGCAGGACCACGTCGACGGGGCCGAGTTCGGCGGGGGTGGCGTCGGCGGGAGCGGTCTTGGTCAGGGTCGGCCCCTGCGAGGGGTGATCGCCGGGGCCGTCGAAGGTCGGGTCGGTCAGAAACCGCAGGCCCCCGTACTCGAAGAGGGCGGTGGGACCGCCCAGCGTGCGGACCTGGATCTGCTCGGCGTCGTACCGGGGCATGCGGATCACTCCTGGAGGGTCACGGATACAAGTCCATTTTTCCGTGACTCACGATAGGGAGGCGTCACGGAAAAACGCAAGCGTTACCATGAGTGCGTGGAAGAGAACGTGGCCGCCGACATCGCACCCACCGCGCTGCCCCCGGCTCCGGGTGCCGACCGGTACCGCTCGCTCGACTTCGCCGACACCACCGCGGCCCTCCCCGCCGACCAGCGTTACGACCTGCTCGCCGCCCCCGAATCCGCCATGCGCTGGCTCGCCGCCCACGACCTGACCGCCCCGGACGTCAAGCTGTACGAGGTGTGCGCACAGCGGATGCGCACGCTGCGCGGTCACGTACGGGCCCTGTTCGCCGCCCGTGTCGACGGCACCGCCCCTCCCGAGCAGTCCCTGCGGGCCGTCAACGAGGCACTCACCGCCGTGCCCACCGCTCCCCTGCTCGCCTGGGACCGAGCACAGGGACCACGCCGCGTCCAGGCGCACCCCACCGACCAGGCCGTCAGCCACGCGCTGGCGACCCTCGCCGCCGACGCCGCCGACCTGCTCACCGGCCGGGACGCCGACCTGCTCGCAGCCTGCGGCTCCACACCCTGCGACCGCTTCCTCGTCCGCACCCACGGGCGGCGCCACTGGTGTTCCACCCGCTGCGGCGACCGCGCCCGCGCCGCCCGCGCCCGGCGAACCCCGGAGTGACCGGCGACACCCCCGCCCGCCGTCACCGCGGACGCGAGACCGAGCACTCCCCGGCCGTCGCCTCCTAATTCGATTGCCGCAGGCCGACCCGGTCGGATAGGAAGCCTGCATGCTGAAGGGTGACAAGGTCGGGCTCAGGGCCCGGCACGAGGACGACATACCGGTCCTGCGGGCCGAGCTCTACGACGACGTGGTCAACGCCTCGCGGGCCGAGGGCACGCCGTGGCGGCCGGTCACGCCCGGCTCCAAGGATCCGCGGCTCGTGGTGGACTACACGAAGGAGGGGTCCGTCCCGTTCTCCGTGGTGGAGCTGGCCGGCGGCACGCTGGTCGGCACCGCGACGCTGTGGGGCATCGACAATCACAACCGGCTCGCGCACATCGGGGTGGGACTGCTGCCGTCCTCCCGCGGCAAGGGCTACGGCACCGACGTGGTCGCGGTGCTGTGCCACTACGGTTTCGTCGTCCGCGGCCTGCAACGGCTGCAGATCGAGACGCTGTCGGACAACACCGCGATGCTGCGCTCCGCCGAGCGCAACGGCTTCGTCCGCGAGGGCGTGCTGCGCTCCTCGGCCTGGGTGATGGGCGAGTTCCTGGACGAGGTGCTGCTCGGACTCCTCGCCCGGGACTGGAGGCAGGACTCGAAGGGCTAGGCTGCCGCCCGACTCCGGCTGTCTCCGGACGAGCCCGTGCGCCGATCCGCAACCAGGCTGCTGTGGCCTCGAGGGCAGTGGGCCCAGGAGTCCTGTGACGATGTCCACCACGGGCAGAGCCTCTTCAGCTACAACGACCTGTGCGAGGTGATAGTGCTCGCCGCCCGGGGGGAAGGTACGACTGCGCACCGGTACGTATCCCCTCGACCGGTCCCAGGACGTCCCGGACGACCTGGACGCCGTACGGGCGATCCTCGTCCCCCGACCGGTCACCACGACACCTCCCAGGAGAGTCATGATCTTCATCACCGCCAGGTTCCGCGTCCTGCCCGAGCACGCCGACGCATGGCCCGAGATCACCCGTGAGTTCACCGAGGCGACCCGCGACGAGCCGGGATGTCTGTGGTTCGACTGGTCCCGCAGCGTCGACGACCCGACCGAGTACGTACTGATCGAGGCCTTCCGGGACGACGAGGCCGGAGCCGCGCACGTACGGTCCGAGCACTTCACCACCGCGCGCACGACGCTGCCGCCCCACCTCGTGGAGACCCCGCGCATCGTCAACATGACGATTCCGCAGGACGACTGGTCCCTCCTCGGGGAGATGGCCGTCCCGGACGAGAACTGACCGCCCTCTCGGACCGGCGGGACCGCACACGGCCATTGCGCACCGACACGCCTACGCGGCAGAGCATCGGCCACCCCGACAGTGTCCCTCGGCCTTGCCGGTCCGGGGCAGGTGTCAGTCGACGGCCGGGGAGGCGTACTCCTCGTCGGTGACGGGGGTCAGCCAGTGGACGACGTCGTGGTCGGCGTCCGCCTCGTTGATGGCCAGGTGGACCATCAGCCGGTTCGGGGCGGCACCGTGCCAGTGCTCCTCGTCGGCCTCGAACAGGACGCGGTCACCGGGGCGGACGACCTCGACCGGCCCGCCGCGACGCCGGCACAGGCCGACGCCTTCGGTGACGAAGACGGTCTGTCCCAGAGGGTGGCGGTGCCAGTGGGTGCGGGCGCCGGGCATGAAGTGCACCAGGTTCGCGGTGACCCGGGACGGCGCGGGCGCGGGCGCGGGCGCGGCAGCGACGGCGTCGGTGTAGACGTCACCGGTGAACCAGTCGGCGGGTCCCTTGACGGTGGTGATCGAGCTTCGGGTGATGTGCATGGTCGTTCTTTCTCCGGTCAGGGCTTGAGGAGGGTCTTGATGGCCCGGCGTTCGTCCATCGCCTTGTAACCCTCGGCGACCTGCTCCAGGGGCAGGGTGAGGTCGAAGACCTTGCCCGGGTCGATCCGGCCGGACAGGACGCGGTCGATCAGGTCGGGCAGGTAGCGGCGCACGGGGGCGGGGCCGCCGCGCAGGCCGACGTGGGAGTAGAACAGTTCCTGGCCGTCGACGGCGACCTCGTGGGGGACGCCGACGAAGCCGACGGTGCCGCCGGGCCGGGCCGCGTGCAGCGCCTGCCGCATGGCCTGGGCGGTGCCGACGCACTCGAGGACGGAGTCGGCTCCGACCCCGTCGGTGAGGTCCTTGATCCGGGCGACCCCCTCGTCACCGCGCTCGGTGACGATGTCGGTGGCGCCGAACTCGAGGGCGAGCTTCTGCCGGGGCTCGTGGCGGCTCATCGCGATGATCCGCTCCGCGCCCAGCTCCTTCGCCGCGATCACCGCGCACAGGCCGACCGCGCCGTCGCCGACCACCACGGCGGTCGAGCCGGGCTTCACCTCGGCGGCGTCGGCGGCCCACCAGCCCGTACCCATCACGTCGGAGTCGGCCAGCAGGCCGGGCCAGAACCGCTCGTCCGGGACCTCGTCGGTGGCGACCAGGGTGCCCTGGGCGTTGGGTATGCGGACGTACTCGGCCTGGCAGGTGCTCATGAACTCACGGTTCAGGCAGTTGGACTGGAAGCCGTTGCGGCAGTTCGCGCAGGTGTTGTCGGAAGTCGCGAAGGAGCCGACGACGAACTGGCCGGGCCTGACCGCGGTGACCTCGGCTCCGACCTCCTCCACGAAGCCGACGTACTCGTGGCCCATCGGGTGGGCCTCGCCGGTGGTGTCCAGGCCGCGCCAGGGCCACAGGTCGGAGCCGCACACGCAGGTGACGGCCGTGCGGATGATCGCGTCGGTCGGCTTGAGGATCCTGGGGTCGTCGAGGGTCTCGAAGCGCACGTCGCCGGGGGCGTGGATCACTGCTCCGCGCATCAGGAAGGTCCTTCCGTTCGGTGAGTCGGTGAGGGGGCGGGGTCCGGGGCGGCCCTCGGACCGCCGTGGCCGTGGGCAGGTACGAGGCGGAGGCACGTGAGAATGCCGTTGTTCTTCGTACGCCGCCGGGCCGGGCACCCCTGGAGGAGTGCCTCTGCTCCAGGTAACCGCTGATCCCGGCGGCCGGCGAGTCACCGGCGAAAGGTGCACTGCCGGTACACCCCTCCTGCGGCGGACAGGCCGTACGGTCGAAGACATGGACAACCGTGAGGAGGTCCGCGAGTTCCTCACCTCGCGGCGAGCGAAGATCACCCCGGAGCGGGCCGGCCTGCCCGCCGGTTCCCGGCGGCGTGTGCCGGGGCTGCCCAGGAGCGAGGTCGCCGCGCCGGCCGACGTGAGCGTCGAGTACTGCGCGAAACTGGAGCGGGGCAGCCTGGCCGGTGTCTCACCGGCCGTCCTCGAGGCCGTCGCCCGCGCGCTCCGGCCGGACGACGCCGAACGCGCCCACCTCCCGCACCTCGCCCAGGCCGCCGAACCCGGACTCCACATGACCGTCTACGCCGCGGAGCCCGGCTCCCCCTCGGAAGAGGGACTGCGCCTGCTCGCCTCCCTGGCCGCCGCCGAAGGGGAGGCGGCGGGAACGTACTAGGTCACGTCCACGTCGGTGTGCAGCATGTGGTGGTCCGAGTACGGAGTGGGTTCCACACGGTGTTCGAGCGGGGTGATGCCTCGCAGGAAGACGTAGTCGAACTTGCTGTGCCAGTCGGTGGTCGTCTCGCAGGCGCCGGCGTACGAGGGAAGACACCGGGGATCCGCGTCCTCGGCCAGTGCCCAGATCCGGGAGAGTTCGGGAGCGTCCGGCACGGCGTTGAAGTCTCCGAGAACGATCGCGCGGTCGTGCCGGGCGACGACCTCGGCGAGTACGCCGGCCTGGTCCGCCCTCACCTCTTCCTGACGTCGTTCGGCGAGGTGCGTGTTGAAGACCCGTACGGACCGGCCGCCCACCGTGGTGGTGACCGCCATGTACCCGCGGTCCTCGGATCCCCCGTCGGGGTATTCCACATGGACGCGGTCCGTCATCGGTGCCGCCGAGAGGATCGCCTGGCCGAAGGCTCCCGGACTCCACGGCACTCCCCCGCAGCGGCCCCAGTTCCGCAGGACCGTCCCGTACTCGACGTGGTACACCAGCCCGTAAAGGCGCCTCAGGTAGTCCCGGATCCTCTCGACGTCACGTACGCACGCTTCCTGCACTCCGATGACCTGGGGCGCGTACGTGGCGATCTCCGCCGCCCGGTCGACGTTGCTCGTCTCGCAGGGGTTGCAGAGGTTCCACGTCATGACCCGGTTCGGTACGACGTCGCCGACGGCACCGTCGGGCAGTGGCCTGGCGAAGGGGGCTCCGCTCGGTGCGCTGGGCCCGAGGAGCACCATGCAGGCCACGATCACGGCACCCGCGAGCAACCGCGCGCTCCTTCCGAGCACTATCGCCTCCTCAAGGCGCACACACCTGGCATCCGACGCTTCCCCGCACGAGCTTATGGGACCGCCCCGCCCACTGAACTCTCAGCCCGTGTGCAGGATCCGAAGGCGGTCGGGTTCCGCCGGGTCCCGGTCGGCGACCTGGACGGGCGGCCAGGCCCATTGCCAGACGCTGATGCCCGGCGGGCGGGAGAACCGGATGTGCCCGCGGGTGCCTTCGACCGCGACGCGCGACCAGGGCTCGGCCGTGCGCACCCGGTCCCCGCCGTGGGGACGCAGCACATCGGTGAGGGCGACGACCGTGTCGTAGCCCTCGAAGGCGACGAAGGAGGGTGCTTCGCCCAGCCGTTCGCGGAGGGCCGTACCGACTCGTGCGCCGAGCGGGCCGAGACGCCGGGGCAGGTAGCGCAGGAACGGGATGGCGGCGCCGTCGCCACCCGGCATGGCCGCCCAGGGAGCGAACTCCGGTTGCCCGGCCGGAGCACCGATCATGATCCCGGCGAGGCGCCGGTCGCGGCGGACGGACCTGACGATCGACACGGCCGGCTCCGGGTGGCCGACCAGGAGGAGGAGCGCTGTCGCGCGGTGGTCGGCGAGTGCGTCGCACACGGCCGTGGGGGCGAGCGTGCTCATGTCGAGCTCGACGAGGGCCCCGTCGCGTGGCGCGAGGTGGTCCCGCAGGATGCGGGCCCCAGATGCCCAGTAGACGCTCGGCTCGGTCGCCACGGCGATACGGCTGTGCCCCGCGCCGAGGAGGAAGTCCGCGTAGATCCGCCAGCCGTGGGACTGCGCCGGGGCGAGGCGCGCGACCCATCGCGTCGGCTGTTCGGTGAGCGCGTCGAGAACCGCCGACGAGCACAGGAACGGCAGTCCGAGGGCGTCGGCCCGGGCGGCGGCGGCACGAGCGGCGACGCTGTGGTACTCCCCCGCCAAGGCGGCCACGCCCAGGCGAGCCAGTTCGTCGACGGCCGCCGCGGCTCTCCGTGGATCGGCCGCGGTGTCCCGGACCACCAGCTCGAGTGGTCTTCCGGCGATCCCGCCGGCGTCGTTGGCCTCGCGCACGGCCAGTTCGAGTCCGGCGAGCAAGTGCCGGCCCGCCTCGGCCCAGCCGGGCCGGGTCAGCGGAACGAGAGCGCCGATCCGGACGGGCGGTCCGTCGGTCCGTCCGGCTCCGGACGGCGGTGCCGAGGGCGCACTCATGCGTCGGCGTCTTCCGTGTGACGACGCGGACCGCACGGTGGCAGGGCCCGGTGGTACACGTTCGTCTCTTCCCGCCGTGGCGGACCTGCCTGGGTCGTCATGCCGGACATTGCATCCACCGCCGTCGCCGGCGGGCAACCGATTATGTGTGGGCCGTACCCTCCCCGCGTCCAGGAATAGCCGCGGGTTCGCGTCGCGTTGCCGCGAGCATGACGACGAATGCGCCACGGCCCGAAGTACTGCGATACACCGCCTTCTCCAGCAGTCCCGACGGCGGGAACCCCGCCGGTGTCGTTCTGGACGCCACCGCCCTGGACGACGGGGACATGCTGGCCATCGCCGCCGAGCTCGGATACTCCGAGTCCGCGTTCCTCACCGCGCCCCCGAAGGACCTCGACGGTCCGCGGGGACGGACGTACAGCATCCGTTACTTCAGCCCCAGGGCCGAGGTGTCGTTCTGCGGGCACGCCACCGTCGCGACCGCCGTCGCGCTCGCCGAGCGGACAGGCCCGGGGAAGCTGGTGTTCGCGACGCGGGCCGGCACCGTGCCGGTGGAGGTGACCGAGGAGGACGGGACGGTCAGGGCCACGCTCACCAGCGTGGAGCCGCACGTCGAGGAGATCGCCGACGCCGACCTCGCGGAGGCGCTCGCCGCGCTGGGCTGGCCGGCCGCCGAACTCGATCCGGCCTTCCCGCCCCGTATCGCGTTCGCCGGCGCCCGTCATCTCGTTCTCGCGGCGGCCACGCGCGCCCGCCTCGCGGACCTCTCGTACGACTTCGCGCGCCTCGAGGCCCTCATGCACCGTCTGGACCTGACCACCGTCCAGTTGGTGTGGCGGGAGTCGGCCACCGTCTTCCACGTCCGTGACCCGTTCCCCGTCGGCGGCGTCGTCGAGGACCCGGCGACCGGCGCCGCCGCCGCCGCGTTCGGGGCGTACGCCCGTGAGCTCGGCCTTGTCCCCGAGGACGCCGTTCTCACCCTGCACCAGGGCGAGGACCTGGGCCGCCCGGGCCGGCTCACGGTGACACTGCGCGCGGGTGACCCGCGCGTCCGGGTCGGCGGCGCGGGGGCTCGCATCGGCTGAGGGGCCGTTGTCACGCGCCGTTGTCGTGTGCGGTGGTGCGGCAGCCGCAGGAAGCGGGGGGAGACATCCGCTTCCGCCTGTCCTGTGCGCGAGGTGCCCGACTCCGATCCGACGGTCCCGCACCGGCCGGTCGTCCGCGGGAGCGCCGTCCCGGCAGCGGAGACACCGGTCGCCCGGTGACCCGCCGGGAGGCGTCGCTCAGTCCATCCGGACGTCGATCGCCATCGTCTCGTCGCCCGGGCTCCCCTCGACCTCGACGGTGACCCCGGACCACCGTCCGTCCGGCAGGTTGAGCGGCGGGGTCGTCGTCTCGCCGAGGGCCCTGTTCCCCAGGGACGGATACAGGTCGTCGGAGTCTCCCCGGTTGCCCCGGCCGAAGATCGCTCCGAGGTCCCGTTTGCCGTCGGCCTGCAGCAGTTCGACGGCGAGGGCGTCCTCCTCGTTGACGTCCTCGATGGCTTCGTCGACGACGAGGACCGCGATGCCCGAGTCGGGCAGGAACGCGTCCTGTCCGCGGCGGCGCCGGTACTCGACGAGGATGTACTGCCTCTCCGTCATCGTGTCCGCGTTCTGGATGAACACGAGGTCACCGCTTTCCGCGGAGGGCCGCAGCACCAGGTCCTTGGTGCTCGCCGTGACGCGCTGCGGAGCCGCCCAGCCGTGGAACATGCGCAGCATGCCGTTGGGGAACGTCGGTGTGAGCCCGGTGTTGCCCCAGGAACCCGAGGCCATCAGGCAGTAGTTGCCGAGCCCGTTGGACGTGGTCGCTTCCAGCTGGCCGGTGTCGTAGTAGTCCGCCCAGCGTGCCGCGAGGTGGCCCCACTCGTGGGCGCACACGCCCATCGCGCAGTCCTCGGGCACGGTGAGGAAGGTCTCCACCGTCAGGCCGGGCGCGACCTTCACACCGTTCGGCACGCCCCACTTGAGGCTCCACAGATCGTTCCGGTCGAGTGTCTGCTCGGCGCCGAGGCCCGCGTGCACGATGAACAGGGCGGTGACCGCGTGTTCGTCCAGCGCGTCGAAGGGCGTGAAGTCGACGCCCTCCTGCAGGGCGGTCCGTACCGCGTCCCGGGCCAGGCCCTGGGCGTTGCGCGGGAAACCGTCCTCGGTGAGGCCGGAGTTGCCGTCGGCGTAGAACGACAGCGGCTGCGGCATCCGGAACCAGCCCTGGACCTCGCCCTGGACGTCGATGCCGGTGTCGCCGAACGGATCGAATCCGCTCACCGTGCGGTAGTAGTCGCGCATGCTGCCCGTCGGCAGGGACGCCGTGCTGAACAGCAACTCCCGGAAGTGGCCGGGGCGACGGTTCGGGTCGTGCGGCCGGTCGGGGAAGTCGACCAGGAGTACGAGTGTGTTGATCACGCCCTTCAGACGCCTGGCGGGCCGGGTGATGAGCTGGCGGGCAACGCTCGGGCCCACCCGGGCGGCGCCGTCGTCGAGTCCCACGCGCCTGGCGCCGCGCCGGGCCGAGCGCCAGGTGCGGTAGTAGTCCTCGAAGGCGGTGGTGTCCGGCAGCCGGCCCGAAGTGGTGAGGTCGAGGTACCGGGCGTAGAGCTGGGCCAGGGCGTCGGGCGCCAGCGGCACCGGACAGGGCCCCGGGCAGGCTGCGGCCGGGCTCCTGGGAGGAGTGCGGGAGTTCTTCATCGTGCCCACTCCCTGGGCTAGGACGATCACGAAGGTCATCGCAAGGCCGTGCGGGACGCAGGGCTTCCTTGCGCGGGGCGTGTCCGAGCGCCCTTCTTCGTACTACACACATCCAGCGTCCCTCCGACTCCGTACCCCGTCAAATGCAGGCCGGAAGCCCGGACTTGGCTGTTGACGCTTCAACCCGTGCACGACGGGGACCCCTCCGCTTCCCGCTCACGCCGTCAAGGCGCCGGCCGGTGCGGCACGGCGCGGGCCCGGTGACACCGGTGCCGGACCCGCGCGGGACCGGGTCAGCGTCGGCGGGACCAGCCGGTCCCGATTCCCGCCACGTGCAGGGCCAGAGCGGTCAGCCCCAGCAGCATGACGTTCACCGAAGAGAAAACGTCGTTGGTGCCGATCTCTGCCGCGTTGATCAGAAACGCGATGAAGAAAAGCACCGCCGCGACCATACCGAGCATGAACGAGCTCCTCTCATAGGGATGAAGCCCGTATGCCCGGCCGTCGCGTTCACAGACACGCTGGGAGAATCGGACTTGGCGGCCGGCGGGCAGGCGGCCCTTGTCCGGGGCCGGCCCCGACTCGGTGGCCGTCGAGGTCGACGAGGCCTGCCCGTGGGGCACGGGCCGGACCGGGGACGAGCCGGTCGGCGGGGTGCGCGACCCGGCCGCGTCCCTGCCACCGCCACATCACCCGCGCCGGCGCGGGACGTCCCCCGCCCGTGCCGCTCGACCGGGCCACGGTCTCCTGCGCACCGGGCCTGCCGCTGATCCCGTCAGGACCGCTCGAGCCGCGTGCTCGCCGTGCCTCCCGGCCGGTCCGGAGAACGGCGCGTCCCGGCTTCCCAGAGGCACCAGGTCGACCACAGCAGCAGGACGAGGAAGACGGCGAGCAGGCCCAGCAACACCACGACCTGCCGTGCCGACCCGTGTTCCTGGAACAGGGTCAGCAGCAGGCAGAGAGTCCAGGCGACCACACCGCCCGCATACACGGCTCTGAGCTGTCGCAACTGACCCATCGCTTCCATCGTCGCCCTCCCGAGCCACACCGTCACGCGTCACCCAGCCGGTACCCCCGTCACGCGGCTTCACCGCACGCGATCGTGGTCGGCTGCCGACGCGACCCGTCGCCGGAGGGCGGACGGCGCGCCGTCGTACCGGTGTCGGGACGAGGCCATGGGCTTGAACATGGTCGTCGGTGTGCTCGTCGGCGCCGAGGACGACTGCGCCGAAATGGTCCGCGCCGACTTCACCGCGATCGGCGGGCTGCTGGAAGGTGCGGGACTGCGGCAGTGGACCGAGCCCGATCCGGCCGGAACGGAGAGCGCGGAGTTCGCGGCGTGGGGCTGCTCGGGCCTGCACACCGTTCGTCGTCCCGCCGTCCACCTCGCGGCGGGCGGGCGCCTGCCCGAGCCGTTGGGCGAGGGCTCGCGTGCGGTCGACGACCCGCTGCCGCGCGGGGTCCATGAGACTCTTCCCGGTGATCCTCCGGGACCGTTCGACCATCTCGTCCATCATTCGGACTGCGAGGGCTGCCACGTCCCCGTCGACTTCGCCCACGTCATCGTCGACGACGAGGACATGCTCCGCCTGTGCCGGGAGGAAGGCGTCGCCCGGGTGCCGTGCTTCCCTCTCGGCGGCGCCTTCGACGGTGTGCCGAAGGTGACCGGCGAGCCCGCCGTGCGCTCCGCCGCGCGTGAGCTGGGCGCCACACCCGCACAGGTGGGTCTGGCCCGGCTGCTCCACCACTCCCCCGACGTCCTGCTGATCCCCGGCACGGCCGGCCCCGGACACCTGGAGGCGAACGTGGCGGCGGGAGCGGTCACCCTCGACGAGGCGACGCTCTCCGCCCTGGACGCCGTGCCCTCCCGCTCGGGAGACATCGTCCTCGGCTGAGAGGACTCCCGGCGCTCGCCCGGGACTGTCAGTGGCGGGTGACAGCATCGGAGCATGACGGAGAACTCACCCTTCGATTGGCGGCCGTTCCTGCTCGAGTGGAGCGGGGAGTGGGCGGATTCCCTGCCGGACGGCGAGACGCGGGGCGCAGAGAACGAAGCCGCCCGGCAGGCCCGGTGGCTGGGGTTCCCGCCCGCGTCCGAGGAGCGGATCACGGCCCTGGAGAAGCGCCTCGGCCGGCGGATGCCGCCCTCGTACCGGGAGTTCCTCAAGGTCAGCGACGGGTGGCGGCACGCGGGCGGGTTCGTGTCGCTGCTGGCGGGAACCGCGGACGCGCGCTGGCACGACGACGAGTCGGGACTCGCGGTCATGTTCGAGGAGTACCTGGACGAGGACGCCGGGCCCGAGGAGCGGCGGGAGGTGGACATCTGGCGGCGCGGGCTGCAGCTCGACGTCGAGTCCGACATCACCTACGTCCTGATGGATCCCGAGGACGTGGACGAGGACGGCGAGTGGGCCGTGTACACGTGGGCGAGCTGGCGGGCCGAGTCGCCCGGACGGCACGCGAGCTTCCTCGCGTTCATGCAGGACATGCACCGGGAGTTCCACAGCCTGCGGGCCCGGCCCCGCGACGGGGAGCCGGAGTTCGTCAACGACACGACGCGGAAGCTGGACGCCGCGGTGGAGGAGGCCCGGCTGGAGGCGCTGCGCGGCGGCTGGGAGCGGGCCGGGAAGGCACTGGACGAGGCCAAGGGGTACAACAGGCCGCGGGCCGCCGGGCTGGGCGACCAGATACGCCGCCTGCTCGGGCAGACCTCCATGGTGTACTTCGACGGCCTGGTGACGGACCCTCGGTACGCGCCCGAGCTGCTGCCGCTCCTGGTCGCCGAGCACGCGGCGCACTCGTACCGGGACGACTCCACGCTGAAGTTCCACCTTCGGGGCGCCGACGAGGACCTGGTGTCACTGGCTTACGCGACGCTGGAGCGGGTGCGCGGCGGCACGTACCGGTACACGGCGGCCGGGCCGTTCGGGGAGGCGGTGGAGCGGGCCCGGGAGCTGACGCGGTGGGGGGACACCGACAGGGCGTGGCGGAACCTGATGGACGCCCTGCCCTCGTGGGAGCCGCTGGGACCGGACCTCCTGGCGCCGCTGGGGTGGGTGGCCGACCCCCTGCTCGGACCGCTGCTGACCCCGGAGCGGGGCCGCGAGCTGCTGTCCACTCCGCGGGGCGGGCAGACGGGCGGGGCACCGGGGCCGACGGCCGGGCTCGACCCGGACGGCCTGGCCTGGCTCGCGGAGCCCGACTCCGGCAACAACCGTACGTCCTACCGGTTCGTCCTGGTGGAAGGGGTGGAACCGGAAGAGTTGCCGGCCCGGCTGGCGGACGGGGACGGCACGGTGCTGAACGAACCCATGACCCTCTGGGATGCGCGCAGCAGGCTGCTGCACAACCGGAGGGAGTTCTCGTCCTACGACGACAGGGCGCTCATGGCGGTCGGCCGGGCCGGCGCCGGCTGGAGCTTCGCCTTCGACGGCGACCCCGCCCCGTTCGACCGGCGGCGGTTCGTCTCCCCCGTCCCGGCCGCCGGCGCGGGCACCCGCGCGGTGGTGGTGTGGAGCGGCCTCAGAGCATGGCACGGGGAGCCGTTCTTCCATCTTTCGGTGGCGCGGGACGGCGTCGAGCAGTACGCGTTCACCTACGCGGACGGAGAGGTCCGGCGCGGCGGGGACATACCGCGGGCACTGGATCCGAGCCGGTTCTTCGGTGCCCCGGAGGACGCCGCCGAGGCGGAACGGCCGCTGCTGGAAGCGGTGGCCGGGGAGTTCGGTGCGCGGCTGCCGCGCCACGCGATCGTGAACGGGCGGCTGCACACGTTCACCACCCGCTCCTGGACACGGCCACCGAGGGACGGCGAGACGTACGCGGTGATCCGCATGAACTGAGGAGCCCCACGCCCTGACTTCCGGAACTGTCTCGTCACCGCTCCGCGGAGGGGGCCGGCGGCCGCATCCACGTCACCTGGCCTCCGGCCTCGGGCCCCCGCACCGCATGCCCGGTCCGGCGGGCCGGGAACGCGGCACGTCCCGGCAGCCCGCGGCACGGCACCGGCAGGCCGGGCGGGTGCGTGGTGGCGAGCGGTTCCGGCTTACTTGCCGTGCGGGTCGGTGCCGTTGAGTGTCGCGACGACCTGGTCGTAGTCGCCGCGGGCCTCGCCGTAGCGCAGGAACTTCACGCGCTCGACCTGGATCTCCTTCGCGTCGGGCCGGGTCTCGATCAGACCGATCACCTCTGCGACGAACTCGTCGAGCGGCATGGCGTGTTCGTTGTCCTCGTGTCCGGGCAGCAGCGCGGTGCGGACGGACGGCGGTTCGAGTTCCACGACCTTCACCGAGGTGCCGGCGAACTGCAGCCGGACGGACTCGCTGAGCATGTGGATCGCCGCCTTCGACGCGTTGTAGCTCGGCGTGACCTTGAGCGGCGTGAAGGCCAGGCCCGAGGAGACGGTCATGATCGTGGCGTCCGGCTGCGCCTGCAGATGCTCGACGAACGCGGCGATCAGACGGATCGGACCGAGCACGTTCGTCGTCACCGTGGACTCCGCGGAGGCCAGGAACGACGCGGGATCGCGCCAGTCCTCGACGCGCATCACGCCGGCCATGGTGACGAGGACGTTGAGGTCCGGGTGACGGTCCAGCACCCGCTTCGCGGCGGAGGTGATGCTCGCGGCGTCCGTGGTGTCGATCTGCACGGTGTCGATGCCGGGGTGCTCGGCCGCGATCCGTTCCAGCAGCTCGGTGCGTCGGCCGCCGACGATGACGGTGTTCCCCCGGGCCTTCAGTTCGAGGGCGAGAGCGAGACCGATGCCGCTGGTGGAGCCGGGGATGAAGACGGTGTTTCCGGAGATGTTCATGCCCCGATCGTCGCCGGTCCGCCGCCGCGGGGGCAGAGACCGGTTGTCGGGGGATCGGCGATCCCTGGCTCGGGCACCGGTGCCGGACGATAATCGCCTCCATGGACCGTGCAGCTCTGGCCGACTTCCTGCGCCGCCGCCGCGAGGCGCTGCAGCCGGAGGACCTCGGCCTTCCCACAGGCGCACGCCGGCGGACCCGGGGTCTGCGGCGTGAGGAGGTCGCGTCACTGGCCGTGATGTCGACCGACTACTACACCCGGCTGGAGCAGCGGCGCGGGCCGCAGCCCAGCGAGCACATGCTGGCCTCGCTCGCCCGGGCGCTGCGGCTGACGGGCGACGAGCGCACCTACCTGTACCGGATAGCCGGGCACAACGCACCGGTGTCGCTGTCGGCCTCGCCGCATGTCGCTCCCGCGCTGCTGCGGGTGCTGGACCGGCTCGACGACACCCCGGCGCTCGTTCTGACCGACCTCGGCGAGACGCTGGTGCAGAACAGGATGGCCGCCGCCCTGTTCGGGGACGCGACGAAGCACACGGGTCTCGCCCGCAGCGCGATCTACCGCTGGTTCACCGATCCCGCGGAACGGTCGGTCTATCCCGAGGCCGACCACGCCCGGCAGAGCCGCGCCCAGGTCGCGAACCTGCGCGCCGCCCATGGACTGCGCGGCCCGCGCTCGCGGGCCGGTGAACTCGTGCGCGCCCTCCAGAAGGCGAACGAGGAGTTCGCCGAACTGTGGGCCCGCCATGAGGTGGCGCAGCGGTTCGAGGACCACAAGACGCTCGTCCACCCCGAACTCGGCGCGATCGAGCTGGACTGCCAGGCGCTGTTCACCGAGGACCAGTCCCAGACACTGCTCGTGCTCACGGCTCCGCCGCGCACCGAGGGCCACGAGAAGCTGCAACTGCTCGCCGTGCTCGGCCTGGACCGCTTCTCCGAGGCCGAACGGTAGGGCCGGCGCCGAGGGGGCCGACGACCGGTCCCGACGCGGCCCACCGAGCACACGAGCAGGAAGGCGGCGGCCGCGCCGAGCAGCGGCCCCACCAGGTCGTACGACGGGCACGACGGCACCCGCTCTCCGCGCACCGGGGCCCACGCCCGGGAGGGCGTCGCCCGGATTCCCCCGGGCGGAGCACCGTACGTGAAGGCGTCCGGTGGACCCGTGCCGGCGTGCTGTTCGCCGGGTCAGCGCCGACGGTCGTGACCGCCCCGGTGATGGTCACGGCCGTCGTGGTGGTCATGGTGCCGGGGGTCTCCGTCCAGGGGAACGGTGTCGCAGTACACCACCGGCCCCGGCGTGGTGGGCGGGGTCCCCGCGTCGGGCGGTATTCCGTCGGTCTCCATGACCAGCAGACGCAGCCGGTCCCGCTGCTCGCCCTCGGGCAGCGGGACCTGGCCGATGTAGGACGGGGTCCTGGTGGAAGCCGCGTCGATCGAGGTCAGCGTCACGGTCGTGTCGTGGAGCGTCACCCAGGCGAGGTCCTCGTCGGTGACGGCGTCGTTCCGCCGTTGCACGGTCGCCGTGACCCGGGGCGGCGGGGAGTCGGACGGGTCGTACGACGGGCCGGTGACGCTGACGGTCGGTACGTCGTCGAGTTTCACCCGTAGTTCACGGTCGGGCAGGGTCCGTACCAGATCGGTGACCACGACCGGTGAGATCTCGGCCCCCGGAATCGAGTTCGGCTGGTAGCGGACCAGGGCCAGGCGGATGAACGGCAGACAGGTGTCCCCGGTGTCCAGGTCCAGGTCGCAGAACCAGCGGTCCCCCTCGGCGTCGAACTGCGGGGTGAAGCCCACGACGGTGACGGTGGGTGGCTCCGTGGGCTTCACGGGGGCGAGTCCCTCGGCGTGCCGCACCGCGTTGGTGAACGTCGACACGGTCGGGGTGACGACTCCCGCGGAGCGGTGGACGGGGTCGCGGCCCATCAGGGTCACGCCCGGGGCGTCCGCGGCGGGTGTGCCGGCGCCCACTGCCGGCCCGAGCACCACGCCGAGGAGTTCGCCGTCCCCGGAGGAGAACCAGGGACGCTGCAGGAACACCCGGATGCCGCCACCACGGCGGCGCCGGACGACGGTGCCGGGCGGGCCTTCGACGGTCTCGAGGGACAGCGTGGGTACGCAGTACAGCACCCTGGGTGCGGTGGGCCTGGCGCTGCTGGGTACCGAGTGTTCCACGGCCGCGCCCCGGACGGTCCGGGCGCTCGCGTCGTGTTCGGCGAGCCGGGACGGGAAGTACTCGCCGAACCTGGTGCCGGCCACCGGGTGGTAGAGCACCTTGCGGTGCTTGGTGTCGCCGAACTCGTGCTTCTTCGGTTCCGTGCTCGCCGACCGTTCCGCGGCCGGGGTGCTGAAGGCCAGGGTGCCGTCCTGGAGGGTGGCCGGTGCGGCGTCGGCACCGTCGGCGGCCGGGGCCAGCTTCGCGGTGAGGAGACCGAAGACCGGTGTGGTCATCGGACGCTCGGCGCGGCCCTCGTCGCCCTCGTCGACCACATCCGTCCACTGTGCGACGAGGTCGATCCGGTCGGTGCTGCCCTGGTCCAGCCCGATCGTTCCGGCGAGGTGCTCGGCCGTGGCGTCCTCGGGGCGTTGTCCCGTGGGCCGCAGGTCCAGGACGGGTTGCCTCAGTGGCCGCTGTACCGCGTGCACCAGGGTGAGTTCCTGACGTGGCGTGAACATCCAGTGGCGTCCGGCGGCCGCCATGTCCAGCGCGGTGGACGCCCTTTCCCGCACCTCCGCCTCCTGCCGTGCCGCCCTCTCCCTGACCTCGGGCGCGGCCTGTGGGGCCGGCTGCGGGCCGGGCTGCTCGCGGCACCAGGAGGCCAGGCCCATCAGCGACTCGTCGAACCGGACCGCGGAACACACCTGTACGGTGGCGACCTGGGCCTTGGGGAGCGAGACGGTCAGCACGCGTGACGACTCGTCGAAGTGAGGCGGGGCATCGCCTTCCGCCAGCCGCAGCCGGAACGAGAGGGGCCGGTGCCAGACGTCGCCTCCCCACGCGACCTCGAACGGCTTCCCCTGCGGCATGCCCGGCAGATCGAACAGCAGGACGCCGGCGGCCAGCGGCTCGCACAGATAGGGCAGTTCGACCTGTTCCCCGGTGTGCCGGGCGGTCGCCGCGGGGTGCTCCGGGTCGGCGGCGGGCGAGTCGACCGGTACCACTTCGACGTCCGGCTGGTTCGGATCGTTGAGCGACCCGTTCTCCCGGGACGCCAGCGCGTAGCCCGCCTCCCTGGCCGCGCGGTCCTGCGAACCGATGGCCCCGTCGAGCAGTCCGTGCCGTTCGACGCACTGCAGTGACGCCTTCGGAGCCACGAGGTGCCGTTCGTCGACCCCGTGGAAGGGGGTGTGTTCCCCTGTGGTGACCAGCGGCGAGCCGTTGAGGTCGGCGGCGTACTGTTCGGCGGTCCGGGCCGGTTCCTCACCCCGGGGAGTCTCGCCGGCCGCCGTGCCGGGGGTGCCGGCGGCGGCGTCGCAGTCGACGGCGAAGCCGCTGTTGCGGCCGAGCTCCGTGAGGGACCGGCAGCCGGGGACGCCGTCGGCGTCCCCGCCGCGGAAGCCCTGTTCGCGCTGTTCGGCGGCGTAGGCCTCGCCGGTCTGGGATCCGAAGTGGCCGGTCGCGCCGGCGGGGATGGGGTGGCCGCGGGCGATCAGGGCCTGCTGGACGAGGCGTACGTCGTCGTTGGTCATGCCCGGCTGTACGTCGGCCAGTACGACGGTCCGTGTCCCGGTGCCGGGGGCCGCACCGCCGGCCGGGCCGGGTGCGCTGCCGGGGGTGCTGCGGATGACCAGCCGGGACACCGAGGCGCCCTCGTCGAGCGGCAGCCTGGGTACGACGGCGGGGGCCGGCACGGACTCGAACCTCCGGAACTGCAGGGGCCCGTCCCCGGGCAGGGCCCAGTCGCCGTCGTGGTCCCGGTCCATCAGGGCATCGGCTTCCCGCAGGGTGAGGCCGTTGCCCGCCAGGTCGACGGTGCGCAGCCGGATCCGGTATCCACGGCCGTACCTGAGGCAGGGCAGCGTGCCCTTCAGCACCTTGACGTCGATCTCCAGCGGCAGCCGGGTCTGCCTCTCGTTGGCGGGCTCGACGACCTCGTCGGGCGCCCCTTGTCCGATGCCCAGGACCCGGCCGGGCCGGGGCGCGGAGAGGGACCAGTTCTCCCAGGTCGTGATCCGTTCGGGCACGTACAGCCGGTCGCTGTCGGCATCGTCCGGCGGGGACACCAGGTTGATCTGGAAGAAGCCTTCGTCGGACGCCGTGAGCAGCGGTTCGCCGGCACCGGGGGAACGGTATGCGACTGTGCGCGCGTGCAACGAGTACCAGCGGCCCCGGGTGTCGTCCCACACGTCCATCCGGTGACCGCGGACCAGGTCCTCGGCGCCGAGGTCCGGCATGTCCGCCGAGTCCGGCCGCTCCGGATGCGGTACGTCCCCCGCCTGCCTCTTCGCCAGTGCGGCGGCGGCCGCGTCGTTGTCCTGGGCCGCCTTCTTGAAGTCGTCCTCGAGGAGCTTCAGGCGTTTGTCCCTGACCAGGGAGAGCCCCTGGGTGCGGACCGGAGCCAGTCCCTTGGTCTCCGGGGCCGGCGCGGTCGGGTCCGGTGCGGGGGCGCCGGCCCCGGCCGGGCCGCGGGCGAGTTCCGCCAGTTTCAGCGCGGCACCGTCGATGTCGGCCTGTTCGAGGGAGAAGTCGTCCTCGGGCAGCGCCAGCAGACCGAGCGCCGGAGAGCCGAGCGGACCGGTTTCGGTCTTCCGGGACGCGGGGACGAACAGTTTCCGGTCGGGAAGGCAGACGTAACGCGTGCGCGGGGCCAGGTCCCTCGACCGCGGACCGAGTTCGGACGTCCAGTGCGGGACGACGCTCAGTGTGTGCTCGCCCGAGGAGACGGGGACGGTCCCGTCCGGGAGGAGGAAGTCCAGGATCAGCCCGAGCCGTCGGAGCAGGGCCGGGTGGTCACCGAGCGAGGTGATCATCTGGTGGAAGTCCGGGTCGGGCTTCTTCGGCGGCGGAGGCGGCGGTGTCTCTCCGTCCGCGAGCGTCGGGGTGTTCCGGCCCAACGGCTCGTGGAATTCCTGTACTTGGTTCAGCCCTTCGCGCATGGTGGTGGCTTGGGAGGAGAGCCCCGGGTGCTCGGTGTTCATCATCTCCCGCATCATGGAACGCATTTCGGGGGGCTGCTCGGGAGACTCCCGTGCCGCCCGCCCGTAGGCCGTCCGGGTCGCTTCGCTGACGCTCCGGGCCGAGTAGGTGCGGGCCTCGTGGGTCCGTGGGGCCATGTCCTGGAACACGTAGGGCTCCAGCGGGATGTCCTCGCCGCCGAAGAGTTTCGTCCAGAGCGCGGCGTCGGGGGCCGGGCCGGACGGTCGGACCTGGCCACCGAAGGAGGGGGAAGCGCCGTCTCCGGGCCCGAACTCGAAGGTCGCTTCCCGCAGTTTGTCGGGCCAGGCGCGGAAGTCGGGGAAGGCCCGCAGCGTGCCGCGTTCCGGCGGTTCGGCGGGATCCCGGTCGGGGACCCCCAGTCGTGGGGTGACGAAGACCGATACCTTGAGCTGGGTGCCGTCCGCCGGGATTCCCGCCGGGAGCACGGTCCACAGGACTTGCTGTTCGAACTTCATGATCACTTCCCGCCGGGTCTACGGGGCGCCGTCGAAGCTCAGGCAGTAGTCCTCCCAGTGCGTCTCCTTGTCGAAGCAGTCGACGAAGGAGGGGTCGCCCGGCGCACCCGAGAAACTCCGCTCGAGCTCGAGGGATACGGACTTGCTGAAGAAGGCGATCTTCACACTCACCGTGAGGGTGCCCCTCCCCCGGATCACGGACTCGTTGTCGTGCTTCTCGTACGTGAGCTCCAGATAGAACTCGACGGAGACGGTGACGATGCCCAGCACGCTCAGGAAGCCGTTGCAGCGCAGGTAGCCGCCCACCTTCACGAGCTTGTCCCGGACTTCGAAGCGGACACCGGCCATGACCGTCACTCCGCCGCTCGCCACGCCCAGGTTCAGTGCCGCTCCCCCACCGAACTCGATGGCGCCCTCGACCTCGATGCGCCCGGCCGCGTCGACCAGCACGGAGACGTTGCCACCGCCGCCGAACATGGAGACGACGACGTTGAAGGGACGCTGCCGCTCGGCGACCGCGAAGCGGAAGGAGATGGCCTTGTCGGGGTCGAAGGGGATGGTCAGTTCCGTCTTCAGGGAGACGTTGGCGAGTGAGAAGACACCGATTCCGATGGTGGGAAGGGCCAGCGTGTAACCCGTGCGGATGCCCCAGGGCTGGACGTCCACGTACGCGCCGGAACCGAAGGCGTCGGCGGGCAGGGCGCTGCGCAGCGTGTCGATGAACCGGAGCTCCCCCAGGAACCGCATCTCCAGGCCGGACGCCGACACGTCCGGTTTGTTGCCGGGGACGGTCCTGAATTTCAGGTCGGCGATCTCCACACGGACGACGTCGGCGATGACCAGCGCGATATCGCGCAGCCGGCCCTCCACCGACGTGTTCTGCCCGCCGTCCTTCGAGACGGTCGTCCGCGCGTCCAGGGTCAGCACCGCGTCGGTCACGTCCAGGAGGAACGTGTTGTCCGGTGGCTCCGGCTGCGGTTTCCGCAGCTTGGTCTTCCACACGTAGCGCAGTTCCCTGCCCTCCCCGTCCACGAGGTCGCGGACGCGCAGCACCGGGGCGGGGATCATGCCCTCCGCGTCGTCGAGCAGGTTCTGGATCTCGGCCTCTCCGAGCTGCTTCAGTCGGCCGAGGTGCTCGGTGGTGATGGGCGCCAGGAGTGCGGACAGGTCGATGAAGCCGAGCAACTTGGCTTTTCCGAAAGCCTCCTGGATGTCCTTCATGGGTGCCGCTTCGACGGGGCCGGTGGAGTCGGCCCTGAACATGTCCGGTACGACACCGGCCTGAGCGGTGATCACCTTGACCGCGGCGTTGGGCCGGGCGAGGCCACCGGCCTTCTCCGCGGCGAAGTCGAGGCCGACCGCGTTCTTCAGGTCGAGGTAGGCACGCGCCGGATGCGCCGCCATGCCGCGCTTGCGGTAGATCTCGTTGAACTCGACGGACACCTCCCCCGCCTTGGGGGCGAACGGTTCGAGGGCGGGGACCCGCACCTCGGCGGAGGACACGACGAGCATGCCGGCCAGCGGGTGCTGGCCTCCGGCCTCCTTCTGGGCCAACGCGAAGGTCAGTCTGCCCACCGCGTGAGCGGTGCTGCCGGGAGCGTCGGCGGGCGGCTGGGCCATGGCCATCACCTGCCCGCCCAGCGGCCGTTCGAGGCGCTTCTTCTCCTTCGTCTCATCCGACGTGTAGAGGTTGTTCAACGCCCCCCAGGCATCGGTCCGTGAGTCGGGCACGAACACCAGCGGCGTGGTGAAGCTGACCGTGCGCCCCTCGTGGTCGGTCGCCAGAACGGTGAACCGATGGTCTCCGCCGCCCTCGAGCTCGACCCAGAACGGCTCCGCGGCCTGCGGCTGGGCGTCCGGTCGGTCCAGGGGCGGCGGCGGCCACACGGGTTTGATCGGCGGGGTGACCCGGTCGGTGATGCGCAGCACTCGGAAGGGCATCTCGCGTCCCTGGTTCGGGAAGCCGGTGCTCTCCCCGTAGCGCACCTCCGGTTCACGGGGCAGGATCCGGTCCTCCCGCTGCAGGTAGGCCACGATCCCGTCGTCCTTGTGGGCGACGAACAGCCGCTTGAACTCACTCACCAGGAGGGCCGGGTGCCCGCTGGTGAGGACGCCGCGGGTGACGACTCTGACGAACTGGTCACGTCCGAGACCGGTGATGTGGTCGTACGCCACGAGTTCCGGGCTGCGCCTCTCGAGCTTGGCGAACTGCTCCTTGGCGCCCCGTGACACGTCGTCCCAGGCACCGTGCAGATGGGCGGAGGCGCCCAGTGGTGTCGCGATGAACTGCTCGGCGCGCAGGGGGGCGCTGGGCAGCGGTATGGGCGCGTTGTTGAGGTCGACCAGCTCCGTGCGGCTGGTGAGGGTGACCAGGTCCTCCAGATTCGCCTCGGTCAGCGGAACGTGCGCGGGGACGGGGGGCCGCCCCTCGGCCCTCCTCAGGGCCCGCAGCAGTGCGTCGCCCCTCCGTTCGCTGTTCAGCAGGGCGTGCCACAGCCCTGTGCGGCCGTCGGCGTCGTGGGGCTCCGGTCGGCAGGTCCAGGTGACGGGTTCGTCGTAGGTGAGGAACAGCCGGGTGGGGAACTCGAGGACGCTTCCGGGGAGTTCGGGGGCGGGGACGCCCGGCTGGAGCAGCGGCACGGTCATCGGCACCAGCCGCTCCCAGTCGAGCAGGGATGCCAAGGACAGGTCCAGGCTCTCCACCTCGGGCGGTACCGAGAAGACCAGTTGGGACACACCGGAGGTGAAGGCTTCCAGGGAGCCGGGTGGGGTGGTCGTGAAGTCCAGTTTCCCGGGGACCTCCTCCCGGACGTGTTGCGGTGGCAGTCCGACGACGACCAGCGTCGGCGCGGCCGGCTCCCGCCGCACCAGACGGCGGCCGTCGAACCGGAGGTTCACCAGGCTTATGTCGACCACGAGCATGTCCGCGGGACGTACGACCCTGAACGGTCCCACCGCGCCGTCGTCACCGGGGCGGTCGGGGCGGCCACCGCCCCCAGGGTGGTCGGGACGACCACCACCACCGGGACGGTCCGGACGACCACCACCACCGGGACGGTCGGGGCGGCCACCACCACCGGGACGGTCGGGGCGGCCACCACCCCCATGGTGGTCCGGACGGTCGCCTCCGCCGGGGCGCCTGGGACGGCCACCGCCGCCGGGACGGCCCCCTTGGTGACGTTCTCGCATGTCCCGCCCGGGTGTCGGCGTGACAGGAGGACGGCTGTGGGAAGCCATGAGGGAACCCCCTCGTACGAGGGAAGGGAAGGCTGGGGGGGGGCGGGCCCCGTCCGAGGCCGCTCGCCTCTCCTCTTCCATGGTGCTCCCGAGGGCGGAACATCACCAGCGAGCGTGCCGAGCGGCTGTCGCATGGCGCGGGGCGTCGGACGGTGGGACCCTGGAAGTGGTGTTGTGTGCCGCTCCACTCTCTCGCGAGGAGGGATTGGTCATGGCCAAGCGTCTGGTCGTCTGCTGCGACGGCACATGGAATTTCGCGGACCAGCCGAGCAAGACCAATGTCGCCAAGGTCGCCCTGTCCGTGCGTCCCGGGTCCGCCGCCGGGAAGGAACAACGCGTCTACTACCACAGCGGTGTCGGCACCCACCGGTGGGAGCGTCTGCGCGGCGGCGCGTTCGGTGTGGGGCTGTCCCAGAACGTCGTGGACGCCTACCGGTTCCTCGTCGAGACGTACGAGCCCGACGACGAGTTGTTCCTCTTCGGTTTCAGCCGCGGCGCGTTCACCGCCCGCAGTCTGGCGGGGCTGGTGCACAACAGCGGTGTCCTGCGCCGGGACCACGCCGACCGGATCCCGGAGGCCTGGGCTCTGTACCGTGACCGCATCGAGCAGCCGAACGGCGCGGCCGCCACGTTGTTCCGCCGCTCGTACGCGCGCGAGACGGACATCAGGTTCGTCGGGGTGTGGGACACCGTCGGCGCCCTGGGCATCCCGGTCCCGGACACCACATGGCTGCAGCCGTCGGCGAACCGGTTCAACCGCCGCTGGGCGTTCCACGACACCGAGCTGAGCGACCGGGTCGAGGCGGCCTTCCACGCGCTGGCCATCGACGAACAGCGCTCGGCTTTCCGGCCGGCCCTGTGGCACCAGCATCCCGAATCCGCCGCGCGGGGCCAGGAGTTGAAGCAGGTGTGGTTCGCCGGGGTGCACTGCGATGTCGGTGGCGGCTACGCGGAGACGGGGCTGTCGGACATCGCCCTGCTGTGGATGGTCGACCATGCCCGCAGACACGGGCTGGAGTTCGACGCCGACGCGCTCAGCACGGAGGGACCCCGGGTGATGAAGCCCGAGAAATGCGTCGACTTCCGTGTACGGCCGGATGGTTCGGGCACTCTCCACGCCTCACGGACGGGCATGTACCGGCTGGCCGGGCCGCTGCACCGGCCGCTCGGAAAGGCGGTGGACGACCACGGCGAGCCCGACGGCAACGAGTTCCTGGCGGTGCCCGCCAAGGAGCGCTACGACCGTGACACGGGCTACCGGCCGTCGGAACTGGAGGGGTACCTGGGCAGGCAGGAGCGGGTCCGGCTGGAGCCCGTCCTGCTGCCGGACCTCGCCTCGAGCCTGCCGCCCATGCCTCCCGCCGCGTCCGGTCCGGGAGAGACGGCCGACACGCGGGACGGACTCCACCGTGCCAGGTGACACCGGTCGGCCGCGGCGATATCCCTTTGCGCGGCGCTTCCCGGCCTGGTTGGCTCACGCCCATGACCTGGCTTCCGCATGATTTCGTCCATCCCCTCCACGTCGGCATACCCGACGGCGGAGGCCACCGGCTGCGCCCGATCAGCGGTGCGGACGCACCGCTGGACTACCCGACGGTGATGGGTTCGCGGGAGCGGCTGTGGTCGATCTTCGGCCCCGCGTGGGGCTGGCCGGCGACCACGATGTCGTACGAGGCGAACCTCGCCGATCTGGAGCGGCACGCCCGGGAGATCGAGGCGCACGAGTCGTTCAACTACACGATCGAGAACGCGGACCGCACCGCCCTGCGCGGCTGCGTCTACATCGACCCGCCCGAGAAGCAGGGGGCGGACGCCGAGATTTCCTGGTGGGTGGTGGACGACGAGGTGGGCGGTGCGCTGGAACGGGCGCTGGACGCGTTCGTGCCGCGCTGGATCGCCGAGGACTGGCCCTTCGAACGGCCGCGCTTCATCGGCCGGGACCTGACCTGGGAGGAGTGGCTCCGGCTGCCGGATCATCCGTGAGCGGAGCCGTTCCAGCCGGTTCGGGCGTGCTCCGTCGGTCCCGGTGGGCAGACATGTCCCGACCGGTGGTCGAGCAAAGGGGACAAGGTGACGCGGAACTCCGCTGACGCGGTGGAATCGATGGAGCAGCTCGCCACGGTCTGGCGGGACATGGTGCTCGACCGGGATCCGGGCGCGGACGTGCGGGACCTGCCGGGCATCGCGGTGCGCTGGGCGGAGTGCCGGTTCGGTTTCTGGAACTGCGTCACGCTCACCGACGCCGGGGCGGGCGCGGGCCTCATGGAGAAGCGGCTGGGGCAGGCGGCGGACATCATGCGCTCGAAGAGGCACGCGGGCTTTCTGTGGGTCTTCGAGGACCTCCTCGACGCCGAGGCGCGCCCGCGCCTGGCGGAAGCGGCCGAGCGTGCCGGTCTGGTGCACGCCTTCTCGGGCACCGGTATGGCCGGCGACCTGCTGCCGGTCCCCGAACCGGCGCACCCGGACCTGACGTTCACACGGGTCGGCACGGACGAGCACCTGCGGGCCTACGCCGACCTCAACTCGCGCGCCTACGGCATGCCGCTGGAGGCCGGCCGCGACGGCCTCGTGGGTTCGCGGCTGTGGAGGACGGGGGTGCACGCCTACCTGGGCATGCGGGATGGCGTTCCGGTGACGTGCGCCGGGGCCGTGGAAGCGGACGGCCGCCTCTTCGTCGTACTGGTGGCCACGGACCCGCGATGGGAGCGCAGGGGGTACGGGGAGGCGGTGACCCGCAAGGCCCTGCACGAGGGCGCCCGGACCACCGGACTGACCCGCGCCACGCTGCACGCGACCGCCGCCGGGGCCCCCGTGTACCCGCGGATCGGCTTCGAACCGAACAGCCCGCTGCACTTCTTCACCCTGGGAAGCTGACGGGGACCGCGCCCGGGGTCCCGCGTCATCGGGTGGACAGCGGGCCGCCGGTGCTCCCGCGGAGGGCCTCGCGCATCTCGCGCAGGCGCCGCACCTGCCGGCCGCCCTGCCATGTCAGCAGCGGCAGGCAGATCGCGCCGAGCAGCGCGCAGACCAGCGCCTGGCGGACCTGACCCAGGAGGAGCGGCGCGGCGACGAGCAGTACGTACATCAGGCAGAGGACCGCCAGGGCGGGGCGCCGGTGCCGGGTGCGGTGCAGCCGCTGCTCCACCAGGTCCAGCATGGCCTCCCGGTCGGCGGGCGAGGAGGGGACCTCCCCGTGGCGCAGCCGGCGGTCCAGGGTGACCAGGCGGTCGCCCGAGCCGCCGGCCGCGCGTTTCTCCCTGGCCCGCAGCACCAGCAGGACGGCCACCGCGCCCACCGAGGTGACGGCGGACCGTGCCAGCACCACGAGGGCCGGCTCCCCCGGTGACATCAGCATGATCACCGCCCAGCCCAGAAGGACGACGAGCAGCACCTGGGCCCAGATGTGGCGGCCGAGGAAGGTGTTGAGCCGTTCCACCGCCGCCCCCTACCGTCCGGACCGGACGTCGCCGCGCCGGACGCTTGCCGTCCGGGCGGTCAGCGCGGCCGCCAGCAGCACGCAGGCGACCACGCTGTACGCCCATTCCGCCGTTCCGCGCACCACGCCGACGACACTCCACACCGCCCACAGGGCGAGCACCACGCACAGCGCCGTCGAGGCGATGTCGGCGACGCGTGCGCGTAACTGAGCACGCTGGCGCGTGCCCGGTTCGAGGTCGCCGAGTTCCTGTCCGTCGTGGTCGTGGCGCGCTCCCATGGCCGGCCTCCTTGCGTACTTTGCCTTGTTCGTCCTTGACGCTCTATCGGCTACCCCCGGTCGAAAGCGTCAAGCGGCGGACGGGCCGGGCAAGTTGCCGGGATCAGGGCAGGGTCCACTTCTGGTTGGGTCCGGTGTGGCAGGTCCACAGGTGGACCGGCGTACCGTCGTTCCACGTACCGCCCGAGGCGTCCAGGCACTTGCCCGACTGCGGATTGCGGACCGTACCGTCCGACTGGGCCGCCCACTTCTGCGCCCCCGTCCCGTTGCACGTCCACAACTGGATCCGCGTACCGTCCGCACTCCCGCCACCGGACACGTCCAGACACTTGCCCAACGCCCTCAACGAGCCGTCGTCCGCCACCGTCCACCGCTGCGCCGCCGACGCGTTGCACGTCCAGACCTGCACCTCCGTACCGTCCGCCGTACCCGCGTTGTCCACGTCCAGGCACTTGCCGTTCACCCCCCTCACCTCACCCGTACGTGGATCGGACGGAGTTCCGGCCTGTTTGATCCGGATGTTGCGGAAGGCCACGTCGTCCCCGTCGCCGTGGTTCTGGAGGCCGATACGGCCCTGTGCCAGGCTGCGTGCCGGGTCGGTGTTGGTGAAGTCGTTGATCTTCCGGCCGTTGAGGAAGACCTCCAGCCGCTCTCCGGTGACGCGGATCTCGTACGTGTTCCACTCCCCCGGCGGGTTCAGCGCCGCGTCGCGTGCGGCGAGGTCGGCGGACCGGAATCCGTACACGGCTCCTGTGGTGCGGTCGGCCGCGTCGGTGGCGTCGATCTGGATCTCGTAGCCGTTGTCCACCGCCGACCAGGGGTCGTCGGACGCCGGGAAGCCCACGAAGACACCGGAGTTGTCGTCCCCGCTCGCCCTCCAGTCCAGTTTCAGGGAGTAGTCACCGGTGAACTCCTCGGCGTCGTACCAGAAGAGGCCCAGTCCGCCGTGCGAGGTGAGGGTGCCGTCGGCCAGGGTGAAGCCGCCCGGTCCCGCCTGCTTCCAGCCGGTCGTTCCGGTGCCGTCGAACAGGGGTGTGTAGCCGGTCTCCGGGCGGCAGTCGGCCCGGGTGGTGCCGGCGGCCCAGCGGATGCCTCCGAGCAGGTGCCGGCGGAAGGCCGGGTCGGCGTAGGACTCCTCGGTGTGGCCGCCGCCGGTGTAGAAGGCGCGGCCACCGGCGTAGTCCTTGCACCAGGCGATCGGGTGGTCGCCCGCCATGGAGCCGCCGGAGTAGCTGGACTCGTCCAGCGAGGCCAGGACGTGGGCGGTGGTACGGGGGTTGGTGCGGTAGTTGTACCACTCGTCGGTGCGCTGCCAGGTGCCGGCGAGGTGCGCGGTGGCGTCGTGCGCCCGGTCCTCGACCTCGACGGTCGCCGGCTGGATGGCGGGGTGGGACTGGAAGAGGGCACCGGCCAGTCCTTCGTAGAAGGGCCAGTCGTACTCGGTGTCGGCGGCGGCATGGATGCCGACGTATCCGCCGCCCGCGCCCAAGTACTGTTCGAAGGCCGTCTGTTGGGAAGGACCGAGTACATCGCCCGTGGTCGACAGGAAGACCACGGTCCGGTACTGCGCCAGGTTGGCGGTGGTGAAGGCCGCCGGGTCCTCGGTGGCGGTGACGGTGAAGTTGTTCGCCGCTCCGAGGTCGCGCAGGGCCGTGACGCCCTCGTCGATCGAGGAGTGGCGGAAGCCCGCCGTCCGGGAGAAGACGAGGATCCTGTACGCCGGGTCGGCCGCCGCGGTGGCCGTGCGGTCCGCGGTGTCGAGGGCCGCCGGTGCGGTGCCGGGCAGGGTCGCGGCCTGGGGTGTCAGGCAGAGCACGGCGCCGGCACACAGGCCGATCGCTGTCTTGAGCAGGGTGCGCATCGTGGGTCGCCTCCTTTCTACGGCAGGGTCCACTTCTGGTTGGGTCCGGTGTGGCAGGTCCACAGGTGGACCGGCGTACCGTCGTTCCACGTACCGCCCGAGGCGTCCAGGCACTTGCCCGACTGCGGATTGCGGACCGTACCGTCCGACTGGGCCGCCCACTTCTGCGCCCCCGTCCCGTTGCACGTCCACAACTGGATCCGCGTACCGTCCGCACTCCCGCCACCGGACACGTCCAGACACTTGCCCAACGCCCTCAACGAGCCGTCGTCCGCCACCGTCCACCGCTGCGCCGCCGACGCGTTGCACGTCCAGACCTGCACCTCCGTACCGTCCGCCGTACCCGCGTTGTCCACGTCCAGGCACTTGCCGTTCACCCCCCTCACCTCACCCGTGCGGGTGCCGCCGGTGGAGGTGGTGAAGGAGAACTCGTCCACGTCGAACAGGGCGCCGCTGCCGCCCTTGAAGACGAGGTACAGGGTGGTGGTGCCGGCCGGCCGGCCGGTGAGGGACGCCGTGACGTCCTGGAAGGTCTCCCAGCCGCCGGTGACCGGCACGGTGGCCGTGCCGAGCAGGGTGCCGGCCGGGGAGCCCGCGCGGACTTCGAGGGTGCCGCCGCTGCCCGCCGAGGAGACGCGGGCGGTGAAGCCGGCGGCGTTGTCGAGGCTGTAGGGCGTGAAGGAGATCCAGTCGCCGTTGTGGATCTCACCGACCGTCCTGCCGCCGTGCGCGGGTGTGTGGTTGACGACCTGGACACCGGCGGAGTCGCCGTAGTGCTCGGCCTGCCGGTGACCGGGCTGGGTGATGTGCTGGTCGTGCGCGGTGAGCGCGGGCTGTCCGTTCGCGCCGTTGTCGGTGTACTCGGCGTCGATGACGCCGAAGATGTTGGCGTTGGGGTCGTGTTCGCCGTCGGCCAGGGTGTGCAGGGTGCCGGTGCAGCCGGTGGCCGAGGTCTGCGGGTGGCCGTGGCTGTCGTGACCGACGATGAAGGTGACCTTCACCTTGGCGCAGTCGATCGTGCCGTCCTCCGGATCGGTGACCGTGACCTTGAAGGGGATGGCGGCGCCGAAGTCGTAGATCCGTCCGTCGGCGGGTGTGTCGAGCCGTACGGTCGGGGCGGTGTTGCCGACGGTGATCCGGACGGAGGCCGTGGCGGACTTGCCGGTGGGGTCGGTGACCTTCAGCGTCGCGGTGTACTGGCCGTTGGTGGTGTAGGTGTGGGACGGGTCGGCCGCGGTGGAGGTGGCGCCGTCGCCGAAGGTCCAGGCGTGGGTGAGAGCGCCCCCGTCCGGGTCCGAGCTGCCGGCCGAGGAGAAGCCGACGGTGAGGGGTGCCGTGCCGGAGGTGGTGTCCGCCTCGGCCTGGGCCAGCGGGGCGCGTCCGCCGGTCACGTGCTCGATGCGGTACAGGGCGGAGTTGGCGTCGCCGTTGAAGTAGCCGGTGCCGTAGTCCAGGACGTAGAGGGCGCCGTCCGGGCCGAAGGCCATGTCCATCACCTGGGTGCCCGCCCAGGGGAAGGCGTTGACGGCCTGCACGCTTCCGTCGCCGCCGGTCTCGATGCGCTTGATCCAGCGGCGGCCGAACTCGCCGGCGAAGAGGTCGCCGTCGTACTCGGCGGGGAACTTCACCTCGGAGGTGGAGTTCGCGTCGTACCGGTAGACGGGTCCGCCCATGGGCGACTCGGATCCGTTGCCGAACTCGGGGACGGAGGCGCCGTCGTAGGGGATCCAGGCGGACTGGGCGGGCGGCAGGCCGGTCAGGCCGGTGTTGTGCGGCGAAGTGTTCCTCGGCGCCGCGCAGTCGAAGGCCGCGCCCGAGGCGCCGGCGGCGAAGTCGTAGTCGACGTAGGCGTCGTTCCTGCCGGTGCAGTAGGGCCAGCCGAAGTTGCCTGCCCTGGTGATCCGGTTGAACTCGACCTGTCCGCCGGGGCCCCGGGAGGCGTCGGCGGTGCCCGCGTCCGGGCCGTAGTCACCGACGTGGACGGTGCCCGTGGCCTTGTCGACGCTCATCCGGAAGGGGTTGCGGAAGCCCATCGCGTAGATCTCGGGCCGGGTCCTGGCGGTGCCGGGCGCGAAGAGGTTGCCCGCCGGGATGCCGTAGGTGCCGTCGGGGTTCACCTTGATCCGCAGGATCTTGCCGCGCAGGTCATTGGTGTTGCCCGAGGAACGCTGGGCGTCGTAGGCGGGGTTGCGGGAGGCGCGCTCGTCGATGGGGGTGTAGCCGTCCGAGGCGAAGGGGTTGGTGTCGTCGCCCGTCGACAGGTACAGGTTGCCCGCCGCGTCGAAGTCGATGTCGCCGCCGACGTGACAGCACAGGCCGCGGGAGGCGGGCACGTCGAGGATCTTCTTCTCGCTCCCCACGTCGAGGGTGCCGTCGGTCCGCAGGACGAACCGGGACAGCCGGTTGACGCCGTCGAACGGGGTGAAGTCGGATGCCGTTCCGTCGGCGGGGGCGTCGCCTGCCGGGGTGTTCAGCTCGGGGGCGTAGTACAGGTAGACGAAGCGGTTGGTGGAGAAACCGGGGTCGGCCGCGACGCCCTGCAGGCCCTCCTCGTCGTGGCTGTAGACGTCCAGTCTGCCCGCCACGGTGGTGGTGCCGGCCGCGTCGGTCCGTCGCAGGGTGCCGTCGCGCGAGGTGTGCAGCACCGAGCGGTCCGGCAGCACGGCCAGGGTCATGGGCTCGCCCGTTTCGGCCACGCCCTTGGCGAGGGTGACCTGCTGGAAGTCCTCGGCCGCCGCGGCTGCGCCGCCGGGTCCGGCCGGGGCGGCGGCGGGGGCCCCGACGGCCGGGCCCATGGGCAGCGCCAGGCCCATGGCACACGCCACGGCCGTCAGCAGCATGCGGACACGTCTGTGTCCGAGCGGTTTCGTGCGCACGGAAGTCTCCAGGAATATGGGGGGGTGGCGGCAGGCCACGGGGGCCTGCCGTGAAGGAGTACGGGCGCGCGCCGTCGCGCCGTCGAACACCGGGCCGTCACCCCGGACAGGGTTATGACCGGTCCATTTCAAGGAAGTTAGCGGGCCTCGCGTGAACGCGTAACCCCTTTCGCGCGCGGTCCCGCGTCTTCTTCCTCGCATGGGACAAAGTGCCGGTGCCGTTCCAAGTGCCGCCGGCACCGTGCCGGTTGCCGGACCGCAGTGCGAACCGGTCGCCGTCCCGGTCGTCATCGCGACGCATTGGTCCCCGTGCAGGCGTCACAATGCGGGACAGGGGCGCCTCGGTCCAGGCGAAGGCATAGGCTCGGTGCGCGCGGCCGGCCGAGGGCGCGTCGGGCCCGGGCCCGGGGGTTGGACGAACGGAGCCGTTCCGCTGTGACGCACGCGCACGAGGAACACGAGGAAGAGGTCCTGGCCCGGATCGCCAAGGGACTCGTCTACACCGAGTCGGAAGCGGCCTTCCAGGCTCCCCGGCGCCGCACCGAGCAGATCTTCGAGTACAACCACACCCCGCCGGGCGAGACGGAGAAGCGCCGGTCGCTGCTCGTCGCGATCCTCGGGTCGGTCGGTGAACGCACGGTGCTGCTGCCGCCGTTCCACGCCGGGTTCGGCAGCAACGTCCACATCGGCGACGACTTCTTCGGGAACGTGAACCTCACCTTCGTCGACGATGTCGACATCCGCATAGGTGACGGTGTGATGATCGCTCCGAGCGTGACCCTGACCACGACGGGACACCCGGTGCACCCCTCACGACGCGCCGACTTCGGGCGGTTCTCGGAGCCGATCGTGATCGAGGACAAGGTGTGGATCGGCAGCAACGCCGTGGTCCTGCCCGGCGTCCGCATCGGATACGGATCGGTCATCGGCGCCGGCAGCGTCGTCAGCCGCAGCATCCCCCCGATGACCGTCGCGCTCGGCACCCCTTGCCGCGTGGTCCGCGCCATCACCGACGAGGACCTCGCCACACGTAACGCCGAAGGGTAGGCGGCGTCGTCCTGCCGTGGGCTTCACAGCCGCCCGGGACGCGGACGGTCAGCTTCGGGCCTCCTCGGGTTTCCGGCCCCAGACGGTCAGCAGGCCGGCGGACAGCGCGGCGCACTCGTCGGAGTCCAGGTACCGGACCGCGTCGTCGACGGCGGCGTCGTCGACCAGGCCGGTGGCGAGCATCGCCGCTCTGCTCCGCTCCCAGGTGTCCGCCCAGAAGCGGCTGATGGGGCTGCCGGGCAGCAGCGGCGGCACATGCATCTCGGCGGCGACACGCACGAGCCCGGCTCCGCACAGCAGCCGGGGGTACGACGGCACCCAGGAGACATCGGTGCCGATGGTCTCCCGCAGCCCCTGCCACATCGCCCGCATCACCCTCGTGTACGGCGTGCCGGGCGCCCGGTCGCTCGTCAGGTCGACCGCGTCACCGAGCACCAGCACACCGCCGGGCGCGACGAGTCCGGCCAGTGCCGTGATCAGGCGTTCGCGCTCGGGCAGGTGCATCAGCACGAAGCGCGCGTGGACGAGCCGGAACCGGCCGGGGGCGAAGTCCGGGGCGGTGATGTCGGCCTCCAGCACGTCGAGCCCCGGCACGGGCCGCTCGGTGAGGAAACGGACGTCGCGGTCCACGGCGAGCACGCTCGTCACCCCGGCCTCGTCCAGCAGCCGGCGGGAGACCGTGCCCGTTCCGGCGCCCACGTCGAGGCAGCGCCATCCCGGGCCGGCCCCGAGTGACCGCAGCCGCGCCAGGGTGATGTCGTCGTAGGCGAGGGCGCCGCAGTCGACGCGCTCGTCCTCGTGCGGCTGTCCGGGGCGGAAGACGTCCTCGCCGTACCGGCCGCGCCCGCGCGGTCCGGCGGTCACGTCGCCGCCCGCGTGACGCCGGGAGCGCCGTTCCCGGCGCGTTCCGGCGCCCGGTCGGCGGAGGACTTCGGCAGCGGGTCGTCGGACTGTTCCATGGCCGGACCTCGTTCACGCGGCGGACGGTGCCGGGCGGCCCGTCGCGGGGCCGCCGCCCCACCGATCCTCCACCGGGGCCCACCGGGACGGCCGAGGCGCGCCGTGCCTGGGCCGATCGGCCCTCCGAAGGTCCCCTACGGGCTCAGCCCTCGGGAACGCGCAGGGCCAGGAGGGCCACGTCGTCGTCGTTGCCGGCGGGGCGGACACGACGGAGCAGTTGATCGGTGAACGAGGTGAGGGGCCGGTGGGCCAGGGCGGCGGCGTGCTGGCGCAGCCGGTTCAGCCCCGTGTCGAGGGTCTGGCCGGGTGCTTCGATGAGGCCGTCCGTGTACAGCACCAGGGTGGATCCCGGCGGGAGCAGCGCGCTGGCGTCGGGGCGCCGCAGTCCCGTCTGGGTGCCCAGGAGGATGCCGTGGCCGTCGGTGAGGTAGCTCGCCAGGCCGTCCCGGCTGATCAGCAGCGGCGGAGGGTGGCCCGCGTTGGTCCAGGACAGCTGCCAGTGACCGTCGTGGGCCGTTTCGATCCGGCCGAAGATCATGGTGGCCATGGCGACGTCGGTGATGTGCTGGATCGCCTCGTCGAGCCGTTCGACGATGCGGCTGGGGGGTTCGTGCTGGGACCAGGCGTAGGCGCGGAGCATGTTGCGGACCTGTGCCATGCCGGCCGCCGCCTCCAGGTCGTGGCCGACGACGTCGCCGATGGCCAGGGCGGTGGACGCGTCGGACAAGGGGAAGGCGTCGTACCAGTCGCCGCCGACATGTGAGGCGTCGGGTGCGGGCAGGTAGCGGACGGTCATCTCCAGGCCCTGAACGCCCGGCATCTGGGGCAGCAGGTGGTTCTGCATGGTCTCGGCCACCTTGCGCTGACGCTGGTAGAGGCGGGCGTTGTCCAGGGCGAGGCCGGCCCGGCGCGCGATGTCCTCGATCAGCGGGAGGTCCGTGGGTGCGAAGGCCGCCGGAGTCTCGGTACGGCCCAGGGTCAGCGCGCCCAGGACCGCGCGTGTGCTGCGGATGGGTGCGATGGCCGCGGAGTGCATCCCCGTGGCGTGGAACAGGCGGCCCTGCTCGACCGCGATGCCGGAATCCGGTTCCCTCTGGTAGGTCCGCGGGCCGGCCAGGGTGGAGGAGACGCCGCGCAGGGCTCTGGACAGGGGCATCGGGGATTCCTCGGGAATCGGCGGCATCGGTCCCTGCAGGTCCTCGCGCTGCACCAGCGTGTCGCCCTCGGCGTGGACCACGACGGTACGCCACACCTCGTCACGTTCGGTGATCAGGTCGATGACCGCCCAGTCCGCCAGCCGGGGCACGACCAGGGTCACCAGCCGCTCCAGCGCCTCGTCGGCGTCGAGAGTGGAGGTCAGCTGCGTGGTGGTCTCGGCCAACAGGGCCAGCCGTTGCAGTTCCGACAGCGACCGGGCCGTCGGCTCCGGCAGGGGGCCGGTGTCCCGTAGGGGCTCGGGGGTGTGGAAGACGACGAGTGTGGTGACCCGGTGGTCGCCTATGCCGTACGGGGTGATCAGCCAGGAGACCGGCAGCACCGAACCGTCGGCGCGTGCGAAGTAGTCCTCGTCGGCCTGGGCGGGGTGTCCGGCGTGGAACGCCTGTCGCATCGCGCACTGGGTCCTCGGCATCTGCTGCCCCTGCGGATCGCGGTGCAGCAGGTCGTGCGCGTCATGGCCGAGGAGTTCTGCGGCAGGCCGGCCCAGCAGTTCCTCGGCGCGGGCGTTGACGGCGATGATGCAGCCCTGCTCGTCGACGACGTAGGCGCCCGCGCCGATGGCTTCCAGCGCGGCGGAAGCGGTCGGCACGGACAGCCCCTGGACCTCCCTGTGCTCCGACCCTGTCATCGTGACCTCCTTGCCTGCCGGGTCGACGCCCCGCCCGCCGCCCGTGTGTCCAGCCGCATGTGCCTTCTCCCGCCTTCCCGCTTTCCCCGTATGCCCATGCGTGTGAAGATCCCACATCGTCCGACGGCTTCGATGAAGTTCGCTCCGGTGAAGCCGGGCGGGGGCACCGCGCTCGACGCGTCTGGCGTGCCCGGAGCCCGCGCGGAAAACGACGGGCGTCCGCTGTGCCTCGGGGGTAGCGTCCCGATGACATGGTTCGGGGGTACCGCTCCCGGAAGGACGGAGACGGAGCATGACGGGCGAGGACGTGGTCGGGTTGTTCGCCGACGAGACCCGGGTGCGGGTCTTCGCCGCTGTGGCGCTGGGCGCGACGAGCGCCGCCGAGGTCGTCGAGCGGACCGGGATGCCGGCCAGGGAGGCCCTCGTCGCGCTGCGGCGGCTCGAGGAACGGGAGGCCGTCGCGGCGGGCGCCGACGGACTCGCGGTGTCCTACGACTCGTTCCGCCGCCTGGCGCGCGAGGCGGCCGGACCGCGGCCCGCGCACGACCACGGCACCGGGGACGAGCGGCTCGAGACGGTGCTCCGCACGTTCGTACGGGACGGACGGCTGGTGAAGCTGCCGTCGCAGTGGAACCGGAAGAAGCTCGTACTGCGCCACATCGCGGAACGCACCTTCGAGCCGGGCCGGGAGTACGCGGAGAAGGAGGTCGACGAAAGGCTCCGCGTCTGGTGCGAAGGGGACCGAATCGACCATGTGACCCTGCGCCGGTACCTCGTCGACCTGCACCATCTGCACCGGAGCGACGGCGTCTACCGCCGTCCGGCCGAGGACGACGTCCGGCTCGTCGCCCGGTCCCGCTGACCCCCGGAACGTCGGCAGGGCGCCTTCCGTCGTGCGGGGCACCCCGGGAGGCATGTCCGTCACCGCTGCGGAGGCGGCGGCCCGGCAGGCCGGACACGGCGAGGTGCCGGACGCACGGGGATCAGGCATCCTCGTCGGCACGGCCCTCCCCCGCCATGTACCGCCAGACCAGGGCGTGAGCGAGAACGATCAGGACGATCAGCATGAGGGCCTCGGTCTGGATGGGACGCAGCCCGACGTGGCGGGCGAGATCGGGGAACGCGCCGACGACGGCGATCAGCGCGTAGAGCAGTGCGGAAGCGGCCTGCTGCCAGGTGATGAAGTGGTCGCCGCGGGCGCGGGCCAGCAGCCGCAGGGTGGACACACAGCCGATCACGGAGAGGACGATGAAGGCCGCCCGCCAGACCTGCGGTTTCTCGACGCCGCCGACCTGGGCGAACAGGCCCATCAAGGCCGGCAGCAGGAAGGACAGGTAGATCCCGCCGACGACGCGGCGCAGGGCGGGGTCGCGCATCCAGTCGGTATGGCTCTGCACCACGTTCCACCACAGGCCGACCAGAGTGAAGCAGGTGGTGGAGAAGAGCGCGTAGAAGGTACTGACGTCCATGAAGGACAAGGGTGGCAGCGTTTCCGGCCCTCTCGAGCCGTACACGCCCCGTACCCGTCCGGTGCCGCCGGTACGGGCTACACGCCGGCTCGCGAGAACCGTTGACGGGTCGACGGGCCCTCCCGGTTACCAGTTGGGGGGCACGTCGGAGCCGAAGCTGCCGCCGGCCGGGCGCTTCTCGAAGTGGAGATGAGGACCGGTGGCGTTCCCGGTGGAGCCGACTTCTCCGACTTTCTGGCCGGCCTTGACCGAGCCCCCTTTCACGGTCTGCTCGGAGAGGTGGCAGTAGTAGAAGTCGAACCCGCCGACGCGCAGCACGAGGAAGTCGCCGAAACTGCGGTCGTGTCCGCTGCGGACGATGGAACCGTCGCGCACCGCGACACAGGGCTTTCCCTTCGGGGCGGCGTAGTCCGCGCCGGTGTGACGGCCCAGGCTCCAGTGGGGCCCCTTCTTCCCGTAGGGGGTCGTGACGCCGCTCCCCGGTACGGGAGATGCGACGCGGGCACCATCAGGGGCCGGCGTCGCCGTCGGGACGTGGAGCCGGTCCCAGCTCGCCTTGCCCGGAATGCCGTTGGCGTCGGTTCCCTCGAACCCGATCTTGTGCTGCCAGGCGGCGTACGACTGCTGGTCGGCATCGGTCCACTCGGGGCCCGGACCTGTCCGGTACTTCCCGCACCCTTCCGCCACCAGGCGTTTGCCCATCGAGGCGATGACGGGGCTGCGTTGTCCCTTGTGGAAGAATTTCACTCCTGGGAATGGCGCCGTCGCGGGCATGGCCCTCTCTCCTTTCCGTGGGGCTCGGCAAGGCGTCGGATGACGGTGCGGGATCGTCCGTCGAACGCGTGGGATGTCACCGTACCGGCGCCGGAAGTGGTCGATCGGCGTGGAGGCCGGTAAGGAGTGACCCGCCGGTCGGCACAGCGGCGCCCCCGTTCTGTGATCCACGGGTCCTTCCCGGATCGTGCGCCGCCGGCTGTCGCAGTCGCTCCTCTTCCACCATGCGCCCGCTGGGAGTGGTGCGCAAACCCGGGAACCATGCTGGCTCACCGGTCTTCTGACGGTCCGTCCGCCGGGTCCGTCCCCGGGATCCTCCGGCACGACGCTCGCGACACCTCAGACGTTGGGGACGGCCAGCCTCTCCCAGCTGAACCGGCCGGGAACGCCGTCGGCGGAGCCGCCTTCGAGACCCAGCTTCCGCTGCCAGGCGGTGTAGGACCTCACGTCGCCCGGTCCCCACACGTCGATGCCGGTGCCGGACGTGTAGTGGTTGCACTCTTCGGCGACGAGTCGGCCGTGCATTTCCGCGATGACGGGCGACTTGCGTCCCGCACGGAAGAACGACGCCCCGGGGAACGGCTCGAACCGGGGCTCGTCGGGGGGCTGTCCGGGTGGCCGTGACACGAACGCCGGCCAGGAACCGGGGTCGACATGGTCGTTCTCCGGGACATGGGCATGGGCGTACCACCCGCCCCGCGACCTCCACTTGTCGGCCGGGCACGTATGGCGGGACAGAGAAGTCGGAGGGCCCATGGGCCAGACGTCCGGTACGTCCCAGGAGCTGATCCATGCGTGGAGGTCGTCCCAGCCCGCGCAGGGGGTGTCGACCAGCCTTGCGAACACCTTGCCGTTGACTCGGCAGTGGGGGAAGAACAAGGCCTCGATCTGGATGACCACCTTGCCGGCCCGGTTGGTACGGGTACCACCGGCCGTGTCGGACAGGGCTTTGCTGCGGGAGGTGGCGGGGAAGAACTGGGCGAACGCTCCGGTGAAGGGGTCCCAGAGGATGTGCGGAGCCCGGCCTTTGCCGCCGCCGGTGAAGAATCCTTTGAGGTTGCCGAAGGGGACCAGATCCAGGGGAGCCCCGGCGTCGGCCTCCCTGTCCGCCGTGATGTGCGCGATCGCCCTCGCCGGGAACTCGGGGTCGCACGGCGCATGGTCCCCGACGTCCGTCTTGAGAGCCTGGGGCATCCATGGATGGGGCATGACGAGATCCTTCCCTCTTCGCACCGCACATGACTGTGGGATGCGGCAGGGGTGAAAGGGGGAAGCGGGCGCCGGGGCGGTCAAGAAGCCCCACGGCAGGCCCTCCCCCACTTCCTACGATGCGTCTGCCGGGGGCCCGCGGCAAACGGGCGGGGCGATCGGCGTCAGCGTCCGCGGCTTGATGTTCCCGTTGCGGGATGCGCCGGACAGGTGAAGAGTGGATTCATATCGGCTGCGCATTCTTCCGGCTTCGCATTTCCCGAAGCCGCCGTCCAGGGGAAGAATCGCCGACGGGCCGAAGCATCACAGCGCACAGCCTATCGGGAACCATCATGGCCAGAATCTCCCGGCGGTATGTCTTTCACGCGGCCAACGCCTCCCTCCTGACTGCGGCGCTCGCGTTGCCGGCCGGCATGACGATTGCCGTGCCCGAGTCCCAGAGCCTGACCGGGGGCACCGTCGCGGCGCCCGATCGGACCACAGAACCCCCGCCGTCCCCTCCTTCTCCGCCGAGCGATCCCGCCGACGAAAACGACGAAAACACAGCGCCTCCCTCCACTCCGCCGACGACCGGGCCGAGCGATTCCGGCGATTCCCCGGATTCTCCGACGTCTTCCCCCTCCACGCCGGACGACTCCCCGCCGCCGGACACCGGTGAAACGGACGGGCAGACACCCGAAGAACCGTCGGATCTGGAGACGGAATCCAACGAGGTGACGACGTCCCTGGACGAGGAGAAGGAGAAGGTCCCCGAGGAACTCGCGCCGGCCGTGGACACCTTGATGGACATCGTCGGCTCCCTCGACGCCCCGGAGACGTTGCCGCAGGACAGGGAGGGAATCATCGAGAGCGCCCAGAACCTGACCACCGCGCTGAAAGTCATCAATGATCCGAGCACCCCTCCCGAACTGCGGAAACAGTTGACCGCGCTGGTGAAGCAGGTGACCTCCACGCTCAAGGTGATCAACGGCCCCGGGGTGTCGCCCGAAGAGCGGTCCATGCTCATCCTGGTGGCCAAGCGGACGACATCCACCCTGGACATCATCTGCGACCCCAAGACCCCACAGGAGTTGCGGGGACTGCTGATCTCCATAGTGGACGACACGCACTACGCCCTGGAGAGAAGTACGGACGGCGCGCAGTCCGGTTCGGCGAACGAGAGTCAGGGCCCGGATGAAAGCAAGAGCCCGGACCAAGACCAACCGACCGCGATGCTGCTGGGCGCCTCTTCGGAGATAACGCACGACCGGAGGACACCGCCGAAGGAACGAGAACAGTTGGCGGACATCACACAGCAGGTCAGCTCGTTGCTGAAGAAAGTCACCGACCCGAAGACATCGCAGGAGGAGCGGTCCGAAGCCAAGAAGAAACTTGACGAGCGAACCACTCACATGAAGGAACAGCAGGAGGAGTCCGCGTCCGCCCAGGACCGCCCGGAGGAGTCCCTCGGCAAGGCGGCCGCGTTCTGCACCAGTGCCATATTCGAGTCCGCCTCGGAGTCCAGCATCATGCGGGGGCTGAAGAAGCTGGTGCCCGCGCAGTGGGAGGACGAAGGGGTCAAGGACTTCTACAAGGCGAAGGAGAAGAGCAAGGACCAGCTCGACGTCCTCGCCCGGCTGCGGAACAACGAGGACGCCCAGGCCCTGTTCGACGTCGTACCGCTCGTCACCGCGCTCGCCGAGATCGTACCGCGCGACAGGCTGTTCGGGGACCTGGGCGGATCGGCTTTCTATTGCCAGCAGACCGCGTCGTATCTTGACGAGGAGTTCGGCATCACCGTGGGCACCTGGCTCACGCGGGCCGGCGGGTGACCGGGTCACACTCCGGCGGATCCCAGCAGTTTCGCCACGGAGACCTCTGAATCCACCCGGGCCTTCGCAGCACCGTACCCCTCCATTTCTCTCCTTTCTTCCTGGTAGTCGCCCAGCCCGGAATAATCGAAACGGAGTGATGAGATGGAGGAGATGAACCGGCCCTGTGGAGACCAGACAGCCGTCACATAGCGCGGCTTTCGTGTCACATTGATGAGGTTGTTGTTGTGCCGCACCCTTCCGCGATATATGAGCTGCCCCCCACATATCGCCGGCAGGCAGTAGTAACCACTGTTCTCGTCCCATGAAAGATGAGCGAACCTGAACTCCTCCACGTCTAGCTTTCCGCGATCTTTCCTCATGTATGAGATCTGAAATTCAACACTCACGGTGTCGTATCCGGCATCCTTGGGGAGCTGGAACACACGTCTCATGGAGTATTCCTGTCCCACGTCGAGCGAGTTGCCGGATTCGGAGAACCGGCCACTGCTTATCGTGGTGTATCTGAGTTGGTCGACGTAGAGCTCCGCTTCCCCTTCGCTCCTCCCCTGCCGCCCCACACTCTTCCTCCACTCCGTCGTCAGATCCTCCTCACCGCTGGAATATGACGCACCCCTGCCGCGGACCGTGTAGATGTCATTGATGATGTACACCGGGATTCCTCCCGTGTTTTTCATGTACAACGTCAGCGGGACGTGCACGTACGGGACGTTGCGGTCCTCCCACGCCTTTCCGAACTCCGCCTTCAGAGTGAAGTGCATGGGGGCCGCCGCAGGCTGGTACATGGTGGAATAAGCGAGGCTGACGGCCGTCAGGAGCGCCGTGGCGACCACTCCGGCCGCGAACTTCTTGGGCTGCGGGACACACTTCCACGATTTTTCGCGCACAAGAAGGAACAGTGCCCATACGGACCAGCACCACAGGGGAATGTAGACCAATGCGTGATGCGTGTACTCCCTCTCCTCGAGCCAGAGGAAAAGGAGGAGACTGTCGGTGGCCAGCACGATGATCACCCCGAGCAGGACAATCGCCCCGGACGCCCTGGACTGCCGCCTTCCCCAGTAGTCCCGAGCCGCTATCGCCGCCGCTCCCTGCACCACACCCGACAGGACGAACAGAACACCGGTGATGCGTTGTGCGAAAGTCAGGGCCCCCGCGGCGTCCGGCCATCCGATGACCGCGCTGAAAGCCATGGAGACGAGCAGTCCGGCCATCATGAGCGACATGACCGTGCGCCTTCTCCAGGCCCGGTCGGGCCAGGTCCTGCTGTCACCCCCGCGCCAGGACACGGATGACGGGTCGTCCAGGTCCGCGTTCTCCGGGTATCCGAAACGGCCGAGTATTTTTCGCAGCTCGTCCGGTGACCAGGCGCTGCCGACCGTCTCACCGCCGATGGTGACTCGGCGAAGGCCACGGTTGTCGGGCGGCTCCACGACGGCCCATGGACGGATGCGCATGACCCCAGACTCGAACCCGAGTCGGCGTGGTGCACCCGGAGCTACCCCGTTCGGAAGGAAGCCGGAGAGGACTCCGTGTCACTCTCACGGGCGGAGCGACCGGGCGGGAAGCACGATGTCCGGACGATGCGACAGGCGCCCCGCCAGGTCGCATAGGACAGTAAGACCATGAACCGTCACCGACGCCCGCCCCGGCGTGCCCCGTGGATCGCAGGCGGCGCCGCTGTGCTCGTCCTCGGTGGCATCGGGGTATGGGTGTTGGTGGCGCAGGACGGCGGCACGCCCAGTCCCACGCCCTCGGCCTCGAACGACCTGTCGCTTCCGACTCTGAACCCACTGCCGTCCTGGACGTTCACGACGGAGCCGTCGGGCACGGCACGGCGGACGCCGACGTCCACGCTGTCACCCGGGCCGACGGCGTCCCTGCCCCGTCGGCCGACCCCGTCCGCCCCGCCGAGCCGGCGGCCGACGACCCGGCCGACGCCGCCGGCACAGCGGCCGACCGGCCGGCCGCTACCGCCTGCACTGCGGACGACAACCGAGCCGGCGCCGCCGGGTCAGAGGCCCACGACTCGGCCGGCGCCGCCCAGCCGCCGGCCGGTGCCCGACCGGACCGCGACCGGCGCGTCGGCCCTGCGCACCCCGAAGACGGGGCCGACCGCACCACCGCCACCGACGCGGTCCGCGACATCCCGGTCCTCACCGGGCTCCCCGACGCCCGCACCCTCACCACGGTCCGCGACACCCGAACCCCCGGCGAAGCCCGCCGTACCCAAGCCCCCGCCGAAGTCCGCGACACCCAAGCCCCCGTCAAAGCCCGCCGTACCCAAGCCTCCACCGAAGTCCGCGACACCCGAACCCCCGCCAAAGCACGCCACACCCGAACCCCCGGCGAAGCCCGCCGTACCCAAGCCCCCGCCGAAGTCCGCGACACCCGAACCCCCGCCAAAGCACGCCACACCCGAACCCCCGCCGAAGCCCGCAACGCCCAAGCACCCGGCATCACCCGCCCGCCCGGCGCCGACCCGGACACCGACGACGCGGCCGGCGCCCTCGAAGCACGTATCGACGCCGACCGTCATGTCACCCGGGCCGTCGCCCACGGCCGGTGGCGGCAAACGGGTGACCACCACGTGGTACACCTCCCCGGCCGCGACGGCCGCCGCCCACCGCATGGCGGACGCCGGCGCGGTCGGTGACCCCGCCTGCTCGATGGCGGCCGTGGGTCAGCCGGACCCCGGCCTGGTTCCGCGGAACAGCCGTATCGGCATCGGGCACCACGGCACGTACTGGTGCCTGGTCTGGTGAGGTGGCAGCCGTCACCCCGTCGGTGCTCCGAGCACGTACGGGGACAGGATGTCGGCCACCGTCCGGTTGCGCGGTACGGGGACGTCGAGCCGGGCCGCGAGGTCGGCCACTCCCCCGCTGAGCCAGGGAAGCTCGAGACGGTTGCCGTTCTCCAGGTCGTTGTGCATGGAGGACGTCATGTCCGCGGGCAGCGTGTCGCAGAAGGCCATTTGACGCTCGGTGAACGTGTCGTCCAGCGCGACACCCGACGCCTGCGCGAGCGCCACGGTCTCCTCCATGAGCTCGCGCAGCAGTGCCCGGGAACGCTCGTGGGAACGGACGACGCCGATGGGCCGGCGGATGGTGGTCGTGGTGGCCGACAGTCCGACGAGGAAGACGAACTTCTCCCAGATCACCCTGTCGATCTCCGCGCTGGTCTCCGCGTCGATGCCCGCCTCACGACAGGCGGTCAGGAACCGCTGCACGACGGACGCCTGACTCGGGTGGCGGGCGCCGAGGACCATCCTCTGCAGGGCGCTGTTGTGCCTGACGACGCCGGGTTCCTCGATGAAGGCCGAGATGAAGCACGTTCCGCCCAGGACGGAGTCCGCGGGCAGGTGACGGCGGAGGATGTCGTCCTTGTGCACCCCGTTCTGCAGCGAGAGCACAGGGGCGTCCCCGGCCTTCGAGGAGGCAAGTCGCATGGCGATGTCCTCGGTGTCCCAGAGTTTCACGGCGACGACCACCAGGTCCGTGGGACCGAGTCGGGCGACGCTGTCGACGGCCGAGCCGGGCGAGGTGCGCACGTCCCCCAGCGGGCTGCGGACCAGCAGCCCCGAGCTGCGTACGGCCTCCAGATGACGGCCCCGGGCCACGAACGTGACCTCGTGGCCCGCCGCGGCCAGCCGCGCTCCGAAGCAGCCACCGACTCCACCGGCTCCGACAACCGCGATACGCATGTGTGACCGCCTCCTCGTCAACTGTTCCGAGGATTATGACGATCCACCTCGACCCGGCCTCGGGCCGGTCACCGCGTAGGCTGCCCTCGGCACGGAAACGGCTGGGTGGGGGAGCACATGACGGCTGGAACGGCCCCGAGGTGGGCATCGGCTCTCGATTCGGTGGTGGTGTACGCGCAGGGCGCGCTCTGCCGCCGCCTGGCCCGGGGCACGGTGCCGGAGGGCGGGCGCGTGCGGGTGGCGGGACTGCCCCGCTCGCTGGACCCGGGCTCGTTGCGGGCCCGCGTCGTCGGAGCGTCCGGGGTGCGTGTCACCGAGGCCCGGGTGGAGGTGGAGGCCGAACTCCTCGGCACGGAACCGTCCGACGAGTTGCGGCGCGAAGAGGAACGGCTGCGCGACGACTGGGCGGCGGCGCGGGACCGCCGGGACCGGCAGCTGGGTCTGATCGAGGAGGTCGGGGCGCTCCGTCCGGTGCCGCCGGCCCGCAGGCGGGACGACCCGCATCGCCGTACCCCGGTCGACGCGTGGCTGGAGCTCTCCGAGTTCGTCGACGAGCGCCTGACCGGGCTGCACGGCAGGCTCCGTGAGCTGGAGGAGGAGCTGCGCCGGGTCGAGCACGAGCTCACGGTCGCCGTGGACAGGCTCTCCCGTGCCTCCACCGACGCGCCCTCGGCACCGGTGGCCGGCTCGATGTGCGCGGTCCTGACGCTGGACGGCGCGGACGGCGCGGACGGCGCGGAGGTGGAGCTGGAGGTGGAGTACGGGGTGCCCGGCGCCGTCTGGGTGCCCGCCTACCGGCTCACCCGTCGGGAGGGCGAGAGCGACGGATCCCTGGTGCTGCGGGCCTCGGTCGCCCAGCGCACGGGTGAGGACTGGACCGGTGTGCGCATCGCCCTGGCCACCGCCGATCTGCGCCGTCGCACCGACCTGCCCCGGCTCCGCTCGGTCCGCGTCGGACGCAGTCAGTCCGCCCCCGCGCCTTCGGGCTGGCGTGAGCACCCGGCGGGGCTGACCGATCTCTTCGCCGGTTACGACACGGCGGGTCCCCGCCCCGGCACGAGGGCCGCGCCCGGGGCTGTGGCCGGTGCCGCGGCTGCTCCCGTTCCCCCACCGCCGCCCGTCCCGCTCCCGGAAGGCGCCTCCCCGGCGGCCTTCGGCGCCGCCGCGACGACGACCCGGGGCCGGCCGGGCGGCGGGCCGCGTACCGCCGCCCGGCCCGTCGCACCCGCCGCGCCCGGCGCCGCCCCGGCTGCTCCCGCGGCCTTCGGGGCGGCCCCGCCACCGCCCGCCGCGTCCGCGGCCCTCGCGGCGTCCGCGCCGCCGGTGCCCGTGGCCGGTCCGCCGCAGCCGGACGGCGCCGAACTCGACTACTCCGCGCTCGTCCTGTGCGGCCCGGACGAGCCGGGCGGCCGCCGGGGCAGGCTCTTCCCCGGCTCCGGTCTCGACCCGGTGACCGCCGAGCACCGCCGCCGCGCCGAGACGGTGGGCGCGCTGCCCCTTCCCGGACACGCCGTGCGGCCCCGTGAGTCGGCGGGTTCCTTCGACCACCGGTTCGATGCCGTCGCCCCCGCCGACATCCCCTCGGACGGCACCTGGCACACCGTCACCGTCGGCGAGATCCCGGTCGGTCTGCGCACCGAGTACATCTGCGTTCCGTCCGTGGAGCAGACCGTGTACACGACGCTGGTGCTCTCCAACGCCACCGGTCAGGCTCTGCTGGCCGGCCCGGTGGAGGTCACCGTGAACGAGGAGTTCCTGCTGACCGCCGCGCTGCCCACGCTCGCCCCGGGCGGTGTGTCCCGGGTGGGGCTCGGACCGGCCGAGGCCATCGGGGTCACCCGCCGGGTGAACCTGCACGAGTCGACCGCGGGGCTGCGCAACAACGTCACGGTGCTCGACCACCGCGTCCACGTGGAGCTGGCCAACCGGCTTCCGGTGCCCGTCTCCGTGGAGGTGCGCGAGCGCGTGCCCGTCACCTCCGACGCGGACATCCGGATCGAGGAACGAGCCGACTGGACGGCGCCCGAGGGCGGCACCGGCCCGGAGCGCCACGCGCCGGGCACACGCCTGTGGCGGATCGAACTGCCCGCCGGCGGCACCACCGCTCTCGACGGCGGCTACGAAATCCGGATCCCGGCCGGCAAGGCCCTTACCGGCGGCAACCGCAGGAGCTGACCCAGCATGTCTACGTCATCGGAGCTCGTCCCCCTCCCCGTCACCGCCGTCACCTGTACGGAGGACCGCGCTCACGTCGAGCGTGCGACCGTGCTCGATCTGAAGGCCGGCACGCAGCGACTGCGTCTCGGACCGGTCAGCGCGCTGGCCGTCGACCGTACCCTCCATGCCGAGCTGACCGCCGGCCACCCGGCGACCGTGCTCGACGCGCGGATCGTCCGCAGCTGGACGCCGCGCGGGCCGGGGCCCGCCGCCGACGACTCCGCGCTGCGCCGGCATGTGACGGCCCTGGAGGAGAAGCGGACGGCCCTGGAGCAGCGGCGTGACCGGCTGCGTACCCGCCTCGATCTGCTCGGCCGTCTCGCCACCGATCTGCTGCGGGAGATCGGCGAGGGCGCCGGCTACGGGGAGACGGAAAGGGGCCGCTGGGCCCGGGAACTGGACCGGGTGGACGGCGAACGCGACTCCCACGGCGAGCGGCTGCGCTCCGTGGAGGCCGAGTTGTCCGCCGTCACCGCCGAACTGTCCGAGATCCAGCGGGCCTTGGACCTCTCCGAGACGGAGCCCGCCGAGCTGGTCGGTCACATCGAGCTGACCGTGCGTGCCCCGGCCGCCGGGCAGGCCGGGCTGCGGCTGAGCCATCTCACGCCGTGCGCGGTGTGGCGGCCCGCCTACCGGGCCGTGCTCGACGGGGATTCCCTCACCCTGGACACGGACGCGATCGTCTGGCAGCGCACCGGCGAGGACTGGTCGGACGTACGGCTGACCCTGTCGACGGCCCGTTCCGCGGGGGCGGCGGAACCGCCCCGGCTCGGCGAGGACCGGCTGACGCTCCAGGAGCGTTCCGCCGCGGAGCGCCGCACCGTCCACGTCGACCTGCGCGAGGAGGCGGTCGCGGACCTCGGTCCCGTCCCCGTGCTCGGACTGCCGGGTGTGGACGACGGCGGGGAGGTGCGCGTGCTCCACTCCCCCGCGCCGGTCTCCGTGCCGGCGGACGGCCGCGCCCACCGGGTGCCGCTCTCCTCCTTCACCTCGCCCGCGAGGAGTGAGTACGCCAGTTCGCCCGAGCTGTCGCCCCTGGTCAGCCAGGTGGTGCGGTGCGACAACCGGTCCGGCCACGCCCTGCTCGCCGGGCCGGTCGACCTGATCCGCGGCAGTGGGTTCAGCGGACGCGGCACCCTGGACTTCACCGCCCCCGGCGCCCCTGTGGAGCTCGCCTTCGGCAGCCGGGACGACCACCGGGTGCTGCGGTACACCGAGGAGACCCGCGAGACCGCCGGGATCACCCAGCGGACCGTCCTCACCCGGACCGTCCGCCTGCACCTCTCCAGGTTCTCCGCCCCCGGCGAGCACGACGACAGGACGGTCGTCGTGCGGGAGCGCGTCCCGGTCTCCGAGGTCTCGGCGGTGGAGGTACGCCTGCGTCGGGACGACTGCTCCCCCGCGCCCGACGCGGTCGACGCGGACGGCATCGTCCGCTGGAACATCCCGCTGGCCCCGGGCGGCCGGCGCACCGTCACCCTTGTCTACGAGGTCTCGGCGAGCAGCAAGGTCACCGGCCTGTGACCCCATGAGGAGGCACCGTTGTCACGTCCTCGGCCCGTCGCCGGCCGTGCACGAAGCGGGTTCCGGTGCCGCCGGGCCGGACACGGGCGCGGGTCGGCCGGGCGAGCGCGGACAGGTGGCACCCTCGGACGCGCGTTCGACGACGTCCGTCCGGTGAGCCCGGCGGTTCCGCCGGGCTCACCGGGCCGTCAGAACTTCGGTGCCGGTGCCTGTGACCGCACCAGCTCCGCCGCCTCCTGTTCCGTCTGCACCGAGGGCGGCGAGCCCTCGAGCGGCTGCTGGGCCGTCTCCTTCATGCAGGCCACCGCGATGACACCGACCAGGGCGGCGGCCATCGAGTAGTACGCCGGCATCATGTCCGAGCCGGTCGCGCCGATGAGGGCCGTGATGACCAGCGGTGTCGTGCCGCCGAACAGGGACGCCGACAGGTTGTAGCCGACCGACAGGGAGCCGTAGCGCACCGGCGTCGGGAACATGGCCGGCAGCGCCGCCGACATGGTGCCCAGCAGGCAGACCAGTGACAGGCCGAGCATCAGCATGCCGGCCGAGACGGCGAGCAGACTGCCCTGCTGCACCAGCAGGAACGCCGGGGCGGACAGGACGAAGAAGCCGAGCATGCCGGTCATCAGCAACGGCTTGCGGCCGAACCGGTCGTTCAGCCGGCCCACCTGGTTGATGATCAGCATCAGCAGCACCATGGTGGCCACCAGGATCAGCAGACCGTGGGTCTCGCTGTAGTGCAGCTCGTCCGACAGGTACGTCGGCATGTACGACAGCAGCATGTAGTCGGTGACGTTGTACGCGCCGACCAGCGCGATGCACAGCACCAGCGTCGGCCAGTACTGCCGGAAGATCTTGGCGAGGCCGCCGTGGGCGGTGGTCTCCACCGCGCTCGCGCCCTCGGTGATGTGGCCGTTGCCCTGCTCCAGCTTCAGATACGCCGGTGTGTCGTCCAGCTTCAGCCGCAGGTAGATGCCGACGATGCCCAGCGGCCCGGCGACCAGGAACGGGATGCGCCAGCCCCAGGCGTCCATCGTGTCGTTGCCGAGCCAGGCGGTGAGGGCCGTGACCAGGCCCGCCGCGCCGGTGTACCCGGCCAGCGTGCCCAGTTCGAGGAAGCTGCCGAAGTAGCCGCGCCGCTTGTCCGGGGCGTACTCCGCGATGAAGGTGGAGGCACCGCCGTACTCACCGCCGGTGGAGAACCCCTGCAGCAGCCGGAAGAGGATCAGCAGCAGCGGTGACCAGAAGCCGACGGCCGCGTACGTCGGCAGCATGCCGATGGCGGCGGTGCCGATCGCCATCAGGATCATCGTCAGCGCGAGGACCTTCTTGCGGCCGACCTTGTCGCCCATCGGCCCGAAGACCATGCCGCCGAGCGGGCGCACCAGGAAGGCCACGGCGAAGGTGGCGAAGGACGACAGCAGCTGCGCGGTGTCGCTCCCTGAGGGGAAGAAGACGCGGCCGATGGTGCCGGCCAGATACGCGTAGATGCCGAAGTCGAACCACTCCATGGCGTTGCCGAGCGAGGCGGCCTTCACCGCTCGCCTGACCGCCCGTTCGTCCGTCACCGTGATGTCCGACCGGCGCAGTGGCGGGTTCCGCCGGCGGCGGACGGCGCGGAACAGGGCGGGGTGGCGCCTGACCGCTGCGGAAGGGGGTGTGGGATCGCTGTCGGTGGGGGACGTGGCGGGGTTCCTTTCCAGGTCATGCCGTAGCAAACGGAACGTACCAGCGTCGTCGGGACGACGCCGGGAAGCGCGCTCGGAGTCGCTTCTTCCCGGTGATCCCCCGGATACGCGGGTGCGAAGGCGGGCCGGTTCTCACCCGTGTGCCTCCGCTGCGCTGGTCGCGCGGGCGGACCGGTGATGCGGTGGGAGGACAAGGGCGGAAAGCGCCCGGGGCAGGCCGGCACCGGGGCGCTCGTCCCATCCTCAGGAGGCACTCGTGACCACCCCTCGCCCGATCGTCTGCTCGTCCCGTGTCCTGGCCGCCGTACTGGCCGCCGGGACCCTGCTCACCACGGCGGCCTGTTCCGACGCGGACAACAGCGCGTCGGCCGGGTCCGAGACCGCCGCCGCAGCCGTCGCACAGACCGAATCGCCCACGTCGAGCCCCACGTCCCCGACCGCCTCCCCGACCTCGTCGCCTACGTCGTCGCCCGGCGCGGAGCTCAGCGAGACGGGCGCGCGGAACGCGCTGATCACCTCGGCGGACCTCGAGGGCGACTGGACCCAGGCGGACAAGCCGCAGGAATGGCGGGACTCGCTGCTCGTCGGGCAGGTCGACGTGGCCGCCTTCCTCGAAGGGAAGAGCGACGCCTCGGACTGCCAGCAGCTGATCGACTCGCTGTACGACGAGACCCTGCTGGGGACCCCGTCCGGGGCGTCGGCGCTCAACGGGTTCGAGCAGGGCGACTCCCGGCTGCTCTATCAGGTGGCGGCCTATCAGAAGTCCGACCTCGACGAGTCGATGAAGTCGCTGCAGTCGCTTCCCGACACCTGTGACCAGTTCACCCTGACCGGCGGCGACAACGGTGACCGCACCGTCCAGGTCGTCGAGATGTCCCTGCCCGAGGAGGGCGACGCACGGCAGGGAATGACCGTGACGGTGAAGGGCGACAGCGGAGGTGAGCCGGTGACCCTCACCCTGGACGTGGCCGTCGTCCAGATCGGCGCGAACGCGATCACGGTCACCAACGGCGGGCTCGACGGCGCCGACCACGCCGCCACCACGGCCGCCGTCGAGCAGGGCACGCCGCGGCTTCAGGAAGTCCTCGCCGGCCGCACACCGACGCCCACTCCCAGCGGAATCGAGTGACCGCGGGAGGGGAGGCGGGACCGGGCGCGGGGGCGACCGTGGGGGCGGCCCGTTCACTCGTCCGGCCCGTCTGACGGTGCTGGGCCACTTGGCCGCATGCAGTGTCGTGACAGCAGTCGTTCCCCTCGAAGAGAGAGCTGTCATGAAGTTCATACGGCACGTCTCCGCCCGGCGGTCGCTCCCCCTGGCCGTCCTCGTCCCCGCCGCGGCCGTGCTGGCCGCCGGCCCGTCCCCGGCGTCCGAGAGCGGCGGGAGTGCCGGGTCCGGCACGGGCACCAAGCCGACCGTCGTGCTGGTGCACGGCGCCTGGGCGGACGACTCGGGCTGGGACGAGGTCATCCGGAGCCTGCGGGCGGAGGGTCATCCGGTGGTGGCCACCGCGAACCCGCTGCGCGGCCTCACCGGCGACTCCGCCTACCTCGCCGCCCGGCTGAGGACGATCGAGGGCCCGGTCGTCCTCGTCGGCCACTCCTACGGCGGAGCCGTCATCACCAACGCGGCGGCCGGCAACCCGAACGTCAAGTCCCTCGTCTACATCGCGGCGTTCGCGCCGGACAAGGGCGAGACGGCCCTGGAGCTGGCCGCCAAGTACCCCGGCAGCCATCTGACGGACGACCCCGACGCTCCCCTTCCCACCGCCCTGGCCGCGGTTCCGCTCGGCGGTGGCCCGGCCGACGTCGACACGTACATCAAGCCGGACAAGTTCAGTGACGTCTTCCTGAGCGACCGGCTGGAGGCGGGCCGGGCCGCCGCGCTGGCCGCCAGACAGCGCCCCGCGCACGTGGCGACCAGCGCGGAAGCGACCAAGGCCGTCGCCTGGAAGACGATCCCGTCCTGGTACCTCGTCGCCACCGACGACCGCACCATCGGCACGGACAACCTGCGCTTCATGGCCGAGCGGGCCGGCTCGACCACCGTCGAGGTCGACGCCCCGCACGCGGTGCCGGAGACCGACCCGGACGACGTGACCGACCTGATCCTGCGGGCGGCGCACGGCTCTCGTCCCGCCCTCGCCGCGACCGGCGCGGGCAGGGGGGCCGCGGCCCTCGGCGGCGTGGCGGTCCTGGCCGTCGCCGGTGGCACGGCCCTGGTGGTCCGCTCCCGCCGCACCTGACCCGGGGCCGGTGTTCCGGCGGCGGCCCTTTGCTACTTGGGGGTAGGAACACGACTCCTCTTGCTATACAGTTCGTCAGCAAGGCGGGATGGTTACCCGCGGTAATACTGATCGGACTCGATGCGAGGAGCCCTCGGCATGGGGAACAGGACCTCCGACGACGGCGCGGCCCGGCGGCTGCTGGACTCGTCCGCGCAGCTCTCCTACGACCCGCTCACCGAGGTCGACTGGGACACGCCGCTCGACACGGACTTCCACGGTGCCAGTCCGGAGTGGAGCACGCTCTACGGGACGGCGTACTGGGACGAGATGACCGACGCGCAGCGCAAGGAGCTGACGCGCCAGGAGGCGGCGTCCGTCGCCAGCACCGGCATCTGGTTCGAGATGATCCTGCAGCAGATGGTGCTGCGGGACATCTACGCCAAGGACCCGACGGACGACACCGTCCAGTGGGCGCTCACCGAGATAGCCGACGAGTGCCGGCACTCGATCATGTTCGCCCGCGGGGCGAAGAAGCTCCGGGCACCGGCCTACCGGCCGCACCGGGTCGCGCTCGAACTCGGCCGGCTCTTCAAGACCGTCGCCTTCGGTGAGGCCGCGTACGCGGCGATCCTGGTAGCCGAGGAGGTCCTCGACGTCATGCAGCGCGACTGGATGCGCGACGAGCGGGTCGTGCCCTTCGTCCGCACCATCAACAACATCCATGTCGTCGAGGAGTCCCGGCACATGAAGTTCGCCCGCGACGAGACACGCAGGCACCTCGCGCGTGCCGGACGGCTGCGCCGCCGGATCCACGCCCTGCTGATCGCCGTCGCGGCCTACGTCATCGTCACCAGCATGGTGAACCGCAAGGTCTACGCGAACGCCGGCCTGGACGAGGCCCGCGCCCTGCGCGAGGCGAAGGCCAACGAACACCACAAGTCGATGATGCGGGCGAGCTGTTCGGGCCTGATGGAGTTCCTGGCCTCGGTGGGGCTGCTCACCGGGCCCGCGCTCCACTTCTACAAGCGCGCCCACCTCGTCTGACGACCCGCACCCTGCACCTGTCCCGGCCTTCAGCGGAGTGGACGACCATGGCCTTCGCGATCACCCAGACCTGCTGCAACGACGCCACCTGTGTGTCCGTCTGCCCGGTCAACTGCATTCACCCCACGCCCGGGGAACGGGCCTTCGGCAGCACGGAGATGCTGCACATCGACCCGAAGAGCTGCATCGACTGCGGTGCCTGCGCCGACGCCTGCCCGGTGGACGCCGTCCTCCCGCTCGACCGGCTGACCGGCGGGCAGCGGGAGTACGCGCGGATCAACGCGGCCTACTTCGAGCAGGATCCCCCCGAGGGGACGGAGCCACCGGCGCGTTCGGGGCCTAACTTCCACGCCTGGGGCGAGCCGTCCTTCGACCGGGTGCTGCCCTCGGACTTCGGGCCGCTGCGGGTCGCGATCGTCGGCACCGGCCCGGCCGGCATGTACGCCGCCAAGGACCTGCTGCTGCACACCCGGGCCGAGGTGACGCTCGTCGACCGGCTTCCGGTCGCCGGCGGGCTGGTCCGGTACGGCGTGGCACCGGACCACCCGGCCACCAAGAAGGTGGGCGAGACCTTCGCCCGCTTCCTCACCCATCCGCGCGCACGGACCTACCTCGGCCTCGACGTGGGCACCCACGTCACCGCGGAGGAACTCGCCGCCCACCACGACGCGGTGATCTACGCGGTGGGCGCCGCCACGGACCGGCGGCTGGGCATTCCGGGCGAGGACCGGCCGGGCAGCGTCTCCGCGACCGCCTTCGTCGCCTGGTACAACGCGCATCCGGAGGTCGCCGCGGACGCCGTCGGCCTGTCGTCCGAGCGGGTCGTCGTGGTCGGCAACGGCAACGTCGCCCTCGACGTCGCGCGGATCCTCGTCTCCGACCCGGAGACGCTGGCCGGCACCGGGATCGCCGGCCACGCGCTGGCGGAACTGCGCCGCAGCAAGGTGCGCGAGGTGGTGCTGCTCGGACGCCGCGGACCGGAGCACGCGGCGTACACCAGACCCGAGTTGCTCGCCCTGAAGCACCTTCCCGGGGTGGATCTGCTCGTCGACGACCACGATCCGCGCATCGGTGCGGCGATCGACGCCGCCGGTCCGGGGGACAAGGCGGCGGTGCTGCGGGGGGTGACCCGGGAGGCCGTCGACTGGTCCCTGTCGCCGGGTACGGCGGGACGGCGGCGGCGTATCGTGTTCCGCTTCCTCTCCTCCCCTGTGGCGGTGTGCGGGGGCGAGGACACCCGTGCCGTGCGGGTCACCGGCGGCACCGCCGAGCTGGAGGTCCCGGCCGGCCTGGTCCTGCGGGCGGTCGGCTACCGCGGGGTGGCCCAGGCGGGGCTGCCGTTCGACGAGGTCACCGGGACCGTGCCGCACCAGGGCGGCCGGGTGACCGGCAGGCCCGGGACGTACGTCGTCGGCTGGATCAAACGCGGGCCGTCGGGAGGCATCGGCGCCAACCGCGCCTGCGCGGCCGAGACCGTCGGCTCCCTGCTGGCCGACGCGGTGGCGGGCACCCTGCCCGCACCGGCCGGCGGGCCGAAGGCGTTCCGCCGCCTCGTACGCCGTCGGCGCCGCTGACTCCGCACGGCACGGTCACTCCACGCGGTCCTCGTCCCCCACGTGGGCGTCGGCGGCGCCGTCGAAGTTCGCCTCCCGGCCGGGGGCGAGGCAGATCGTCATGTCCCCGCCCGTGGACGGCCATGGGACGACGTCCTCGAACACCCGCACGTGGTCCCTGACGCCCGCACCCGAGACGCCGTGGCCGGCCCAGGAGCCGAAGAGGGCCCGGTCCACGCGCCGGCCCTCCGACGGGCTCACCGGCGGCCGGCCGGGACGCGGCGGGGCGAGCCCGTGCCCGACCGGACGGTCCTCGGTGAGGAGGCGTCGGGACTCGGCGCGACGGTGGGCCGCCCGGGAGCCGTACAGCCGGTCAGGTCGGTCAGGGCGGTCAGCGGACAGACGGCGGCGAGCAGCCTCCGGCCGGTGCTCACCCCGCCCGGCAGTCGGAGTGCGGGGTGGAGTCGATCTCGTCCATCCGGCCGGGTTCGGGCCGGAAACGGACATGACCGGGCAGTGCGGCGGTGATGGGGACGGCGGCCGGCGGGACGGCGAGAACGACCGAGCCGAGTACGGGGGCCGGGATGGCCGAGGGACGACGCGACGGGTCGCCCGAGCAGGGCAGTCGGGCGGCTGCTCGCGGACCTCCCAGGCGTTGCCGCGGGTAAGCGCATCCGGTTCGGGGTTCACCCGAACCGGTGACCGGTCATACCGCAGGCGTCCCGGGCGTCACTCGGGGACGTTCATCCCGTCGCTGTCAGGTCCGGGGCGTTGTGGGCACGGCGGTAGGCCAGCGGGGACAGGCCGAGATGGCCGTAGAAGTGTCTGCGCAGGGCGACGGCGTCACCGAAGCCGCTCGCCGTGGCCACGCGCGCGACGGTCAGATCGGTGGACTCCAGCAGTCGGCGCGCCTGGTTCAGCCGGCACTGCAGCAGCCACTGGAGGGGGCTGGTGCCCACCTCGTTGCGGAACCGCCGGGTGAAGGTGCGTACGCTCATGTGCGCGTGCCGGGCCAGGTCCTCCAACGTGAGGGGTTCGGCCAGCCGGTTCAGGGCCCACTGCCGGGTGGCCGAGGTGGAACGGTCGGCGTCCTTCGGCACCGGGTGCTCGATGAACTGCGCCTGCCCGCCCTCGCGCCACGGCGCGACCACGCACCGGCGCGCCGCCGCGCCGGCCACCGCCGCTCCGTGGTCCCGGCGGATCAGGTGCAGGCACACGTCGATGCCGGCGGCGCCGCCCGCCGAGGTCAGGATGCGTCCGTTGTCGACGAACAGGACGTCCGGGTCGACCTCGACCCGGGGGAAGCGCCGGGCGAACACGTCGCAGAGCACCCAGTGGGTGGTGGCCCGCAGACCGTCCAGCAGTCCGGCTGCCGCGAGCAGGAACGCCGAGGTGCACAGGCTGACGACACGGGTGCGCGGACCGATCCGGGCGAACGCCCCGGCGACCTCCGCGGGCAGTTCGCCGGTGGCGAGCAGATGTCCCTCGGGCTCCTGGGTGGCGATCACCACGGTGTCCACGCGTTCCAGGAGGGACTCGTCGTCGTCGACGACGATCCGGAAGCCCTCGTGGGTACGGACGGGCCGGCCGCCGAGCGAACAGGTCGTCACGGAGTACAGCGGCGCACCGGACGGATCGCACGCCGCGTCGAACACGCGCGAGGCGATCCCGAGGTCCATGGCGAGGACGCCTTCGAGCGCGAGGACGGCAATGCGATGCACCATGGCCGGAATGGTACGACAGGTGGCCCTCCGGCCACTCACTCCGTCCGGGGGTACGGGACGAAGCTGGTGATCACCGGGCCCGGCCCGGTCTTCGCACACGCGGAACGGACAGGAAACGAGGAGAACATGAGCGAGCGCACCATGCGTGCCGTCACCATCAGCGGGTTCGGCGGGCCGGAGGTGCTGACCGTCGGGCGGGTCGCGCGCCCCGAACCGCTGCCGACCGAGGTGCTGGTGCGGGTGCACGCCGCCGGGATCAACCCGGTGGACTGGAAGACCCGCGCGGGCCAGGGCATGGCGGGACTGCAGACGCTGCCGCTGATCCTCGGCTGGGACGTCTCCGGAGTCGTCGAGGAGGTCGGTTTCGGCGTCACCACGCTCGCGCCCGGTGACGAGGTGTACGCGATGCCCTGGTTCCCGCGCCCGGCCGGCGGTTACGCCGAGTACGTGACGGCGCCGTCGCGCCAGTTCGCGCGCAAGCCCGTCTCGATCGGACACGCCGAGGCCGCCGCCCTGCCCCTCGCGGCGCTCACCGCGTGGCACGCGCTGGTCGACACCGCGGATGTCCGGGCCGGTCAGCGGGTACTGGTGCACGCCGCGGCCGGCGGTGTCGGGCATCTGGCGGTGCAGATGGCCAGGCATCTGGGCGCCGAAGTGGTCGCGACCGCCCGTGAGTCCCGGCACGCCTGGCTCAAGGAGCTGGGCGCGGACGAGACGATCGACTACACGCGGCAGCGGTTCGAGGACGTGGCCGACGGAGTCGATGTCGTCATCGACCTGGTCGGTGGCCTGGACGCCACCGATGTGCGGTCGGTGGCGGTGACCCGGCCCGGTGGCCTGGTCGTCTCCGTTCCGGGCGGCGTCTCCCCGGCGCTCGCCGCCGCGGCCGGGCAGGCCGGGGTGCGCACCAGCCCGCTTCTGGTCGAGCCGGACGGCGCGGCCCTGACCACCGTCGCCGGTCTGGTCGACGCGGGCGACCTCCGGGTGGAGGTCGAGCACGTGTTCCCCCTGGAGCAGGCCGCCGAGGCACACCGCCGGGGCGAGACCAACCGCACCCGCGGCAAGCTCGTACTGGACGTCACGCGGTGACCCGCGTGCGGTCGACGGGCCGTCGGCGCGGTGTCGGTCGCTCTTCCGCGGCACCGGCGTAGTAGACATCCCTGAGAGGGGCACTGGAACGGGGCCCGTCGTCCGGCGACGAGCACGACGAGAGAGTGGGGAATGCCGCGTGCTGCTGAAGACGTTCCGCTGGGCCTTCGCCGTCACGGGCCTCGGCCTGGTCGCCGGGGTGCTCTACGACGGCTGGACGGCCCTGGGGCTGGTCGCCATCCTCGCCGTTCTGGAGGTGTCGCTCTCCTTCGACAACGCGGTGATCAACGCCGGCATCCTCAAGAAGCTCAACGCCTTCTGGCAGAAGATCTTCCTCACCATCGGCATCCTGATCGCCGTCTTCGGCATGCGGCTGCTCTTCCCCATCGTCATCGTCGCCGTCAGCGCGCGGCTCGCGCCGACCGAGGCCGTCCACCTCGCGCTCACCGACAAGGACCGTTATCAGGAACTCGTCACCGACGCGCACCCGTCGATCGCCGCGTTCGGCGGGATGTTCCTGTTGATGATCTTCCTCGACTTCGTCCTGGAGGACCGCGAGACCAAGTGGCTCGGCCCGGTCGAACGGCCGTTGGCCAGGCTCGGCCGGATCGACATGCTCTCGGTCTGTGTCGCCCTCGGGGTCCTCCTCGGCACCGCCATGACGTTCGCCGCCCACGCCCACCAGCACGGCGGCGATCATGCCGACAAGGCCCAGACGGTTCTCGTCTCGGGCATCGCGGGACTGATCACCTACCTGATCGTGCGCGGGCTCTCCGACTTCTTCGAGAGCAGGCTGGCCGCCGAGGAGGCCGGGGAGCACGCCGGGCAACGGTCCGAGGACGCCGGGGCGGGGCGGCCGGCGGTCGCCCTGGCGGGCAGAGCCGCCTTCTTCACCTTCCTCTATCTGGAGGTCCTGGACGCGTCCTTCTCCTTCGACGGCGTCATCGGTGCCTTCGCCATCACCAACGACATCGTGCTGATGGCGCTCGGTCTGGGCATCGGCGCCATGTACGTCCGGTCCCTGACCGTGTACCTGGTCCGCCAGGGCACCCTCGACGACTACGTCTACCTCGAACACGGCGCCCACTACGCGATCGGTGCGCTCGCCCTCATCCTTCTCGTCAGCATCCAGTACCAGATCAACGACATCGTCACCGGGCTCATCGGCGTCACGCTCATCAGCGCGTCGTTCTACTCCTCCGTCCGCCGCAACCGCGCCGCACGCCGGTGAGCTCCTCACCACGTCAGCGTCAGCGAACCGCCGACCGGCAGTGTGTGCCAGCGGTCGGCGTACTCGTCGAACCGGGACACGATCCGGTCGACCACCGGGGGGATCCCGCCCGCCGCCACATACGCGGGCAGCTGCCGCGCACGGCCGCGCCGCACCTCCCACACGGGTACGGCGATGCCCGCCAGGTGCTCCGACAGGGCCATGTCCGCCTGCGCCCGGGGGGACGACTTCACCGGCCTGGACTTGCGGCGCCTCGCGGCCCTGGCGCGTTCCGCGGGGTCGGCGGGCCAGAACAGGCCGTTGTCACCGGCGGCCAGCCGCCCGTAGACCCCGAGTCCGATGCCCGCCTCGGCCTCGACCAGGAAGTGCACCAGGTCGTGCGGCAGGTACGGATGCCCGCCGGGCCCGTTGCGCGGGGCGAGCGCCGCCCCGGTCTCGCGGTGCACCGCGATGTCGTAGCTCGTGCCGGGGCCCTTGGTGAAGACGACGCGCATGACCGTACGGTAGGAGACGGCCACCACCGGCCGCACCCCGTTTCCGTGCCGGACCGTGCGGCACGGAAACGGGGTGCGCCGGCTCGCCGGCCACGAAGGTCACGCCCCGTCGGCGGCCGGCGCGGCGCGCAGGCCCTCCCGGTCGCCCCGGTCGACGAGGCCACCTGCCACCAGGGAGGCGACGCGGGTCACCTGACGTACCCGGCCTACGCCCACACGGCCGGGGCCGCATCGAACCGCCCCGGAACGGGCAGATTCGAACCATGTCCATCGACGCGACGGATTCGCCCGGAGTGCAGGTGTGTTCCCTGAAGCGGGACACTCCGCAGTCGGTCCCGGCCAACAGCCCCTACACGGTCGTACGGTTCCCGTTCGGGTCCGCGGAGTCCACCGACCGGTTCTCCATGCATCAGGTGAACCAGCCGGACGGGTACGTGGTCACGGACTGGGACTCGGACGACCGGTCCGGGCTGATATGGCCCAGCACGGCCGGCTGGGGCGTCCTGTACGCGATGATCCAGTGGGAGGCCGGGAACTACGACGAGCTGCGGGACCAGTTCGTCCGGGATCCGCTCGGCCTCACCCCGGCACCCGACGACACCACCGGGACGGAGCACCGGCCGCCCAGTCCCGGCATGCAGTGCTGGACGAAGCAGTGGGGCGTCTTCGTCGACCCGGCCGTCCCGCTCGCCGTGCGCGCCACCCATGACGACAGCGTGGCGCGGGACATCGTCCTGGCGGAGTTCAAGCTCGTCGTCCACCGAGCCGCCTGACGGCGCGTCCGGTGGTCCGTACCGCTGAGCGGTTCGGGGACGGAGGGCAGCGCGGACGGAAACACGTGGACGTACGGCTGTGTGGGGGGCGGACGGCACGACCGGGTCCGGGACGGGTACCTCGCCGACTACGGTTCCAAGACCCCCTGTTGATCCGCCCGGCGTCCGGTGCGCGACGTCCCGCCCGTGCCCCGTCGGCGCCCCACCAGGTCGTGGGCGGCCTCCGGCCACGTCGGGTACGCGAAGGTGAAACCCGCCTCGAGCAACCGGCCGGGGACGACCCGCCGGCTCTTGAGCAGCAGTTCCGTGTCCGAGCGCAGGACGAAGGCGCCCACTTCCGCCATCCACCGCGTCGCGGGCAGACCCACCGGCATGCGCCACGCGGTGCGCAGGACGCGCATGAACGCGCGGTGCGGCAGGGGACCGGGGGCGGCCAGGTTCACCGGACCGGCGAGGTCGTCCCGATCGGCCAGGAACTCGACCGCGCGGACGAAGTCGTGGTCGTGGATCCACGACACGTACTGGGCGCCGCCCGCGACCGGGCCGCCGAGCCCGAGGCGGGCCATCCACGACAGGACGTCGAAGACACCGCCCCGGTCGGGGCTCATCACCATGGCGGAGCGCAGGGCCACCTTGCGGGTGTGCGGGGTCGCGGCCCGTTCCTGCTCCCGCTCCCACGCCTTGGCGATGTCCACGCTGTAGGACCAGTAACCCGGCACGGCGGCCTCCGTCCCGCCGATCACGCCGGTGCCCTCGTCGTTGGGCGCGTCGAGGCGGTGGGCGTAGACGGTGGCGGTGCTCATCTGGAGCCAGACCCGTGGAGGGTGCGCCGCGGCGCCGATCGCCTCGCCCACGACACGGGCGGAGAGCACCCGTGAGTCCATCATGGCCCGGAGGTTGGCGGGGGTGTAGCGGCAGTTCACGCTGCGGCCGGCCAGGTTGATCACGACGTCACTGCCGTCGACCACCTCGGTCCACGACCCCGGTGTCCTGCCGTCCCAGTGGACCTCCCCGGGCCCCGCCGGCCGTCTGGTCAGTACCACGACCTCATGTCCGGCCGCGGTCAGCGCACGCTTCAGGACGGTGCCCACCTGCCCGGTCCCACCGGGAATCACGATCTTCATCCGGCCCTCCCCTCCGCGTGAGGGCAACACTACTCCGGAATTGAACACGTTCAAAACCTTGGTGCCGGTTGCGGTACGCACGGGGCGGGATGCCGGTCACCCGCTTGAACGCGGTACCGAGGGCGCTCTCGGAGCCGTGGCCGACGGCACGGGCGATGGTGGCGGTGGACGACGACGGCGGCATCATCGAGCAGCCCTACTGCAGGACGCCCGCCCGGGGCGCCGTGACACCCGTGCCGCCGGCCGCGTCTCCTCTCGTGGACGGCGTCACCGGACGCTGTTCCGAGGACGACCAGGAGGCGCCGGCCATCTCCGGGAGCACGCCGGCCGGCCTACGCACCGCGCACCTCGTTCGCGGTGGCTCCCCAGGCTGCCGCGCACAGTGCCCGTTCGACCACGTCGTTGTAGACGGCGGCGGCGAGCCAGGCCCGGGCGAAGTGGCCGGTGTCGGCCGGGAGCAGGCGGCCGAAGGCGTCGCGGGAGCGGTCCGCGGCGGCGGTGTGGAGGTCGTCGAGGAGGTCGCCCGCCGTGGTGAGGCCGAGACGGCGCAGCCGGGCGCCGTCGCCCGACCGGTTCCCGGCGAGGGCGAGGACCCGGCGGCCCCCCGGCACCGCCTGGTGGACGCGGCGGCGCAGCAGGTGCAGCGGGGCCTCGTCCCCGGTGGGCACGGCCCGCGCGGGCGGCGCGACCGCGCCGGTGGGCAGGTCCGCGTGCTGGAGGCGGTCCAGACCGAGGTCCACCCGGGCGCCGGGGTCGGCGGGGTGCTCGGTGGCGAGCAGCAGGGCACGGGGACACGGCCCCGGTGTCAGGCGCGCGACGACCCGCAGCCGGCTGCCCCCGGCGGCGGCGAGCAGGCGGAGGTTGTCGCGGTGAGGGAGCGCGGGATCGTCGTGGGCGACGGCCAGCCGCAGGGGCAGGCCCCCGCAGTCGGCCAGCAGACAGTCGCCCGTCGTCTCCCGCACCGTGCCCTCGAGGGTCACCTCCAGGAACAGCAGGTCCTGCCCGCCGTTCAGCGCCCGGGCCACCTGCTCGGCGGCGGGCACCGCCCACAGCCGGTCCAGCGGATCCGCGCGCCAGTCGGCGCCGGACGCGCGGACCGCCCGCACCCCCGCCCCCGCGCCGAGACGGCCCGTCGGGGAGACGGTGGCCCCGGACACGGCGAGCCCCGCGCGCGACAGTTCCCGGTGGGTCAGGGCGGTGTCACCGATCCGTACGGCCCGGTCGGCGGCGCCGGTCGCCCGGGCGGGCCCGCCCGGTGCCACGTCCGAGACCGTGTACAGGCGTCCGTCCGCGTCGGCGGTCCAGGTGACCGCGCCCGCGTATCCGGTCGCGGTGAGGACGGGCTCGGAGAAGAGCCCGTACAGCCGCAGGGAGCCGTCCGGGCGGTACGGCTGCCGGACCGTGCCGCGCAGTTCGGTCAGGTCCGGGCCGGTGGCGTGCGGGAGGCGGTGGGTGACGCCCAGGACTCCGGCCAGCGTGCCGGCGAGGTCGGTGAGGCGGTGTCCGGGGTCGGCGGAGCGGGCCGCGCGCACCCCGGTCACCACGGAGACCGCCGCGGCCGAGGCCCGTGGGAGGCCGGCGAGGCGGGCGGTGTGCGCGGCGTGCAGGAGTTCCGCCTGGAGCACGGCGCCGGCGCCGTCGGTGCCGGCCTCCAGGACGGCTGCGGCCGCGTCGAACACCGCCCGTGCGGCGGCGCGTTGTTCGGGGGTGGCGGTGTCGGGCTCCGCCGGTGCCGCCTCCGTCCCGTCCCGCGTTTCCGTGGTCTCGGAGGGGGCCGGGGCTTCCTCGGCGACCGGTGCGGCCGAGGCCGCCGCCGCGCGGTGCAGGCAGTCGGGGGCCAGCAGGCATCCGCAGTGGATGGCGTCCGCGCCGGTCACCGTCCCGCCGGGTGCCCGCAGGACGACGTCGGTCTCGTCGTCGACGGCGATCCGCACGGTGTCGCCCTCCCGGACGACCGGGCGCGCCAGGAGCTTGGTCACGCCCGCGTCCAGCCGCTTGCGGAGCCGGGGCGAGAGTGCCGCGACGAGTTCGGCGGTGACGGACGGGACGACCGGAGGCAGGTCCGGGCTCATGCGATCTTCTCCCCTACCCAGCGGGCGAGTTCGAGCGGGCTGAGGGCGGCGACGGGCATGCCGGCCGCGACGAGCCGGCCGGCGACTCCCGTGGAGTAGCGGGGCCGGCCCGTGTCGTCGAGGCTCGCGCAGCCCAGGACGTGGCAGCCGGCTCCGACCAGTGCGCGGACCTCGGCGAGCAGACCGCCCAGCGGGTAGCCCTCCTCGAAGTCGCTGACGACCACGACGAGGGTGCGCGACGGTACGGTGACGAGCTCGCGCGCGTGCCGCAGTCCGGCGGCGATGTGGGTGCCGCCGCCCACGCTGACCTCCAGCAGCAGCGACAGCGGGTCGTCCACGTGTCCGGTGAGGTCGATGACCTCCGTGGAGAACGCCAGGAAGTGGGTGGAGAGGGTCGGCACCCCCGCCAGCACGGAGGCGGTCAGCGCGGCCCACACCGTGGACGCCTCCATGGACCCCGACACGTCCGTGACCAGGATGAGCCGCCAGTCGGCGGCCCGGCGTGCCCGGGTACGGAACACCGGGTGCTCGGGGATCACGCGGACCGTGCCGTCCGGGGCGCGGCGCGCGGTCGCCAGGTTGGCCCGCAGGGTGCGGGGCAGGTCCAGTCCGCCGCCGGGACGTCTGCTGGGGCGGGGCAGGGCGGTGCCGTGCAGGGCGGGGCGCAGGCGGGTGGCGAGCTGCCGGGTCAGCGCGTCGACCAGCCGCCGTACGAGCGGACGCAGTGCGGCCAGCCGGGCCTCGGGCAGTCCGCCCGCGTGCCGCAGGACGGTGCGCAGGAGGTCCACCGAGGGCCGCACGCTGTCCGCGTCCAGCTCGGCGAGGACGTCCCTGCGGCCCGACGCGGCGGCGGTCGCCAGCACTTCCTCCCGGATGCCGGGGCCGAACAGCGCGGCCAGCTCCTCGGACCACTCCCGTACTCCGGGGTACGGCGCCTGACGTCCCCCTCCGGTTCCCGGGCCCGTGAGGTCCGACCGGCTGCCTTCGCCGCGTCCGCTGCCGTACAGCTCGTCCAGCGCGGTGGCGAGCGGTGACGCGGACGGCGGCAGCCGGTCGGCGCGGCGGCCGAGGAGGAGGCGCCAGCGGTCGGCGGGGGCGAGGGCATGCTCCTCGGCGGCCTCCGGGGCACCGCGCTCCGGGCGTTCCGGCGCTCCCCCCGCCGGAGCGCCCGGTGGGGGCAGCAGGCCGAGCGAGCGCAGGGTCTCGCGGGCCGCGTGGTCCGCTGCGGTCCAGGTGGCGAGGGCGGCCGGGTCGACGTCGTCCGTGTCGGCGACGTGCGCGGTGCCGAGGCGTTCCTCGACGGCCGCGAGGAGGCGGTCGCGGGCCGCGGGGCTCAGGGTGTCGAAGCCGCCGCGCAGTGCGGGGAGCCGGTCGAGGAACGCCCGGTCGGGCAGCTCGGTCACCCGGGTGAGCAGGGGCTCCAGCGCGGGGGCCGCCGTCTCCAGCAGAGGGCCGGCGGCGGTCAGCAGTCCGCCGAGCCGGGCGGTGAGGGCGGCGCGGGAGTCGGGGTCGGTGGCCCCGTCGACCCAGGAGGCCACGCGGTCGCCGAAGGCGCGGGCGTCCTCGTGTCCGAGCAGGACGCGTACGGCCCCGGCGGCGCCGCGCATCAGCGGGGAGCCGCCGGCGGCCAGGCGGTCCAGGGCGTCGGTGAGCCGGATGCCGCCCAGCAGGTCGGCACGGTGGGAGAGTTCGAGCAGGGCGTGGGCGTCGGCGGGGTCCTCGGACCCGGTCAGTCCGTCGACCTGCCGTACCGCCGCCGTCGTGAGCAGTTCCGCGACGGCGGCGGCCCGGGTCTCGCGGTCCGGCTCGGCGGGGAGCCCGGGGGCATGGCCGGCCCGCAGCCGGTCGAGCAGGGCCAGCCCGGCGAGGAGTTCCGGCAGGGTGCCGGCCCGGGGCAGGACGTCGGCGACGTCGTCGAGCCGTTCGTCCGCGAGTCCGGTCAGACCGCATTCCGCCGCCCGTTCGAGCCCTTCGAGGGCCTGTGCGGCGGTCGGTCCGTCCTCGTCGCGTTCCTGGCGGCGCCGTTCGCGCAGGACTCCCTCGGCGGCCTGCGCGGGGGTGACTCCGCGTACGCCGGCCGCGGTCAGCACGGCCGCCGTGGCAGGGGTCCAGCGCACTTCCCAGCGGGAGGTGAGGGCCTCGGCGCCGCCCGCGCCGACGACCTCCTTGGCCTCCCCGTAGGGCACACCGCACACCGTCAGCCGGCGCAGCAGCAGTTCACGGCGCCGGTCGAGGTCGGACCGCAGCGGGTCGAGCCGCAGGTCCCGCGCGGGGCCGGGGCCGCCCGCCTCCGGGCCGGGCAGACCGAGCCGGGCCAGCTCGGCCTCGACCGCGGGGACGAGTCCGCTGCGCGGTGCCCCCGGGGCGGGACGCCCGGTACGCGTGCCGACGAGCACGCGCTCCATCGCCCGTGCCACGGCCCGGCCGCGCCCGTACGGCTCGCCCTGCGCGAGCACCGTCTGGACCGCTTCGACCAGTTCGCCGCGGCCCGCCGCGGGCAGGCCGCGCAGCCGGGCGAGGTCCGAGGCGAGCCGGCTGATCTCCCGGGCGTCGGCCGGTCCCGAGGGGTGGCCGAGGCCGCGCAGTTCGGCGCAGACGCGTACGGCCGCCCGGGTCAGCGCCTCCTCCAGCGCGGCCGGGTCGCCCGCCGCGCGCAGGACCATGTCCTGCCACTCCGGGTCCCGGATGCCCGCCGGGTAGCCGGACCGCTCGTCGAGGAGGGCGTAGGTGTACGGGATCAACGAGGTGTTCCACACGGGCCGTCGTCCGTCCGCGGGCGTTGTCGCTTCCTCCTCCCCCGCGTCCGGCCGCAGCAGCGCCGGTGCGTGGAAGGCGCCGACCACCACGGCGGCCCGCTCGCCCCGTGCGGTGGCCTCGGCCAGCCGGGCCCGCATCCAGCGTTCGCGCCGCAGGTCCAGCTCCGGTACGCCGCCCGAGGCGACGGCGTCCTCGCGCAGGGCCCACCCGGTGAGCAGGGCGGCCCGGCGCAGGGCCTCGGGCGGGGAGCCGGGGGCGGTCGCCTCGACGAGCCGGTCCCAGAGGTCGTCCCCGGGGCGGCCCGTCAGCCGGGTCCGCAGCGCGCCGGCGAGACCGGGTGCGCCGGCCCCCGTCCCCGGGGCCCGGCGCCCGTCGGTCCAGGCGCGGTCGGCGAGCGGCAGGTCGCAGGCGACCACCGGTACGCCGTGCCGGACGGCCCAGCGCACGGCGGCCAGTTCGGGCGAGAAGTCGGCGAACGGGTAGAACGCCGGTCCGCCGTCGCCGCCCTCGCCGGGGGCGGCGGCGAGCGCCACCGGCGCCCGGGTCTCCTCGTGTCCCAGCCAGGGCAGCCATGGCTGCGTCTCCGCGGGCAGTTCGACGAGCAGCACCTCCGGCTCCGCCTCGTCCAGCAGCGCGGGCACGGCGGCGGCCAGGGAGGGCGCGTGGTGCCGTACGCCGACGAGGTAGGGCGCGGACGGGCCGGTGAGGGCGGCGAGCGCCTCGTCGGGCGGGACGGGCGGGCCGCCCGGGGCGGCGGCCCCGTGGGAGAGGGACACGGCCGTCAGCCCTCCAGGACCGTGCGCAGGTCCCACAGGGTGCGCCAGGTGGCGGAGCCCTGCTCGGCCCGGCGCCGGACGGGGCCGTCCCAGTAGCCGCGCAGCCGGGCGGCGTCGGCGGGGTCGTCCTTGCGGACCACGCCGAGCAGATGGCCGGGCAGCAGTCCGAGGACGTCGCGGTCGCCCGGGAAGTAGGCCGCCGCGAGGGCGAGCGCGCCGGCGACGGACACGGCCTCCGCGGTGCTCATCACCGTCGACGGCCGTTCCACCTCCCAGCCCTCCGCCGACCGGCCCTCGCGCAGGTCCCGGAACGCGGTGACCAGGGCCTCCAGCACGGCGTCGTCGACCTGGAACGGCGCCCCGGCGCGCTCCACGGACGCCCGCGCCTGGCCGCGCACCAGCGCGGTCTCCGCGTCGAGGTCGCCGATGGGGCCGACGGTCTCGAAGTTGAAGCGGCGCTTGAGGGCCGCGGACATCTCGGAGACGCCCTTGTCGCGGAGGTTGGCGGTGGCGATGAGGTTGAAGCCGGGCGCCGCGTGCGCCAGCGCGTCCTCGGTGCCGGCCAGTTCGGGTACGGCGATCCGCCGCTCGGAGAGCAACGACACCAGCGAGTCCTGCACTTCGGGCAGGCAGCGGGTGACCTCCTCCACGCGGGCGATCGCGCCCCGGGACATGGCGGTCAGGACGGGGGACGGCACGAGCGCCTGCCGGGTGGGGCCCTGGGCCAGCAGCAGCGCGTAGTTCCAGCCGTACTTGAGCTGGTCCTCGGTGGTGCCGGCGGTGCCCTGCACGACCAGGCCGCTGGTGCCGCACACGGCGGCGGAGAGCAGCTCCGACAGCATCGACTTGGCGGTGCCGGGTTCGCCGACGAGCAGCAGACCGCGCTCACCGGCGAGGGTCACCACGCACCGCTCGACCAGTGCCCGGTCGCCGACGAACTTGTCCTCGATCACCAGGCGGTGCGGTACTCCGTCGGGTGCCCCGGCGCCGTCGGGGAGCTTCAGGGCCCGGCCCCCGCTGCCCATGACGAACGTGACGACCGCACGCGGGCTGAGCCGCCAGGCGGGCGGGCGCGGCCCGTCGTCGTGGGCTGCGAGGAAGGCGAGTTCGGTGGCGTACCGGTCCTCGGGCGGGACGATCTGACGGGCCGGGGAGGGGGACGGGGCGGTGGTCATCGGTGCGGGCTCTTCCGGGTGCGGGTGGACGGTGGTCATCGGCGGCGGCCCTTGCGGGTGGCGCGGGTGGTGAGTTCCTCGTAGGCGGGTGCGTCGCCGGCGCGGACACGGTCCCAGGCGCGCGTGAACAGCTCGGGTACCGGTATCAGCGGTACCGCGTGGGTACGGTCGTGGACCGGGTAGAGGCCCTGCTTCCAGATCTCCACCGGCTGGGCGGGGGACTTCAGGTCGAGCCAGCCGCACGGCAGGAAGAGGGTGCGTCCGGCGCGGGCCCGCTTCGCCTCGACGACCAGGCCGGTGGCGGCCAGTTCGGCGCGGGCCTTCTTCGCGCGGGCGGGCTTCCAGCCGGTCCAGCGGGCGCGGTTGCGGTCCGTCGGGTCGGGCAGGGCCAGCAGTTGCAGGTAGAGGGCCGCGGCGTCCTCGCCCAGCCCGTGGGCCTCGGCGACCTCGGTGACCAGGCCGGGCACGCTCAGGGTCGGGTCCTGGGCGTAGCCGGCGGGTCCCTCGGGATCCGTTCCGGCCGCGAGGGCGCGGGCGAGTCCGTCGCCCAGGATGGTCCGCAGCGCCCGCATGCCGTCGCGCCGTCCGGGTCCGACGATTCCCTCGATCAGTCCGAACAGGGGGTCGTCCACCGTGCCGAGGGCGCTCGTGCGGACCAGGACGGCCTCCTGGTCCCTGTACCAGGGGCGCAGTACCAGCGCCTCGCCGACGGGTGTCAGTCCGTGCGCGTCGGCGCCGCCGGTGGCGGGCAGTCCGTACGCCTTGCGCAGTTCGGCGGCGGTCGACGTGCCCTTCTCGGTCCACTCCAGGTCGAGGTCGAGCAGCAGTGCGGGGTCCGCGACGCGGCGGCGCAGCGCGGTGAGCCCTCCGGGCAGGGCGGCGCGCAGGGGGTGCCCGTACGGCAGGGCGTAGGCGAGCCCGGCCAGGGCGGCCACGGCGCGCGTCAGGTGGTACCGGCCGGGCATGGCCCGGGGGTCCTCCGCTACGAGGTTGCCGTCCTTGTCGGGGCGCTGCACGGTGGTGCGGCTGATCCAGGGGGTGCGGTGCGGGTTGAGCACTTCCTCGACGGAGTCGGTGGGCACACCTGCCGGGGAGAGTTCCGCGGCAAGGTCCTCGGGCAGGCGCACGACCCCGTCGAGGCGCTCGTCCCACACACGGCCCGCCGCGTCCGTGTCCGGTCCGGCGGTCCACAGGTCAGCGGGGTTCCCGGGAAGCAGCGCGCCGATGAGCGCCAGGCGGTCGCCGGGCTCCAGCGAGCCCAGCAGCACGTCGCCGAGCTGCTTCTGACGCGGCTTCAGACCGGTGGCGGCGATCACCTCGTCGGTGAGCTGCGACGGCCGCCCGGCGAGCAGCAGGGCCGCCTGCACCGGGCCCAGCCCGTCCCGTGTGGCGGCGGCCAGGGCGGCGGGCGCCTCCGGCTGCCAGGGCGCGGCCCCCTTGTCCCGGACCAGGCCGGTCACGGCGGCCAGCGCGTCCGCCGGGAACACCGGCGGGTGCGCGGTCTCCCGCTCCAGCGTGAAGTGCGCGACGGCGCCGAAGACACCGGCCGGGTCGTGGTCCAGGGCGAGCCAGTTGACCCGTCCGGTGCGGTGGTCGACGTTCTGGCAGCCGAGGACGACGACGGTGCGGCCTTCCCGGCGCAGCACCTGGCCGACGCGCTCCTGCTTGTCGTGCGGCTCGCTCAGCACCACCTCGCGCAGCGCGCCCGCGGGCGTGGCCAGCGGGCCCTCCGTGATCGCGTCGAACAGCAGGAGCAGCGCCCGGCGGTGCGGCTCCGTCAGGGTGGGTGAGGCGGCGCGGTAGGCGAGCGGGCGCAGCACGTCGAGTACGGACGGCCACACCGCGCCGATACCGGGGACGGTGAACTCGTCGCTGCGCCACCCGTCGGCGGCCCCGGCGGGCCGGGACGACGCGGGCAGGGGCTTGCCGTCGGCGGGTTTCCCGGACAGGACGTGGTTCACGGCGCGGATCTGCCGCAGGGTGCTCCAGCTCTGTCCGCCGCCCCACCAGCCGCGCAGGTCGGCGAGACCGGAGGTCGCCTCGCGCAGCGTCTGTTCGTCACCGTCCTCGGGGCTGTAGTCGGCGAACATGCCCTCGGCACGCCTGCGTTCCGTCCTGGGCCGCTCGGCCGGGGGCGTGACGAAGCCGGCGACGGACGCCGCCAGGCGCAGCACCGCGTGCACGAGGGCGGCGACACCGGTGAGCAGATGCGGCTCGGTGAGGGCGGGCAGGACACGGGACACGGCCTTCCGCACCACCTGGTCGGCGGTCGGGACGGCGGGCTTGCCGGTGGTGGCCCCCGCGGGCTTCCGCCCCCCGGCGGTCTGTTCGGAGCCGGCCGGTGCCGCCGCCGCGATCCTCGCCTGCCGCTCGGCCAGCGCCTGGGCGCCGGCGCGCAGCAGTTCCCCGGCCTGTTCGTCGCTCAGCGCCCGCAGGAGCGCCGAGGCGTTCTCGTCGCGCGGCCGCAGCGCGTGCCAGAAGTCGACCGGCGGTACGAGTCGCGTGCCGGCGGCGAACTCGCCGCCGCGCTCCAGCGGTGTCAGCCGGCCCAGTTCCCGCACACCGGTGGTGTCGTCGGTCGTGTACAGGACGACCTGACGGTAGTGGGCGACGACCAGAGGCTCGACGCCGCCGGGCAGCCGCAGCGCGCCGACCGGGACGCCCGGTATCCGTCCGTCCGCCGTCGGCAGGGTGCCGGTCCGGCCGTCCGGCGTGCCGACGGTGGTGCGGGCTTCGTCGCCCTCGCCCTCGGTGCGCACCCAGCGGCCGAGGACCGTGCCGTCCGTGCCGAACGGGCTGTCCTCCAGGCCGGGTTGCAGGGGCAGCACCGCGCAGTGCTGCTGGAGCAGGGTGGCGTCGTCGTGGATGCCGGAGCGCAGGAACGCGGGCAGCGAGGCACGTCCGTGCGTGCCGGTGGCCGGGTCGTACTCGAGCCACACCTGCCGCGTTCCCTGCCGTCCCTGGCGCCAGTACGAGGTGCCGTCACCGAGGACGCGGCGCGCGGGCGGCAAGACCGTGTCGCCGGCGTGCAGGGCGCGTCCGCCGGTGACGCGTCCGCCGTCCGGCAGCGGGATCGAGGTCTCACCGGCGTCGCCGCCGCTGTACCAGTGCGGGAGCTTCTCGCCGCCCAGCGGGAACACCTCGGTCGGGCGGGCCGACCAGTAGCCGTACTGCTTGTTGTCCTGCCGCCACGTCACCAGCAGTTCGCCGTCGGTGTAGCGGAACGACGGCCGCTGCCAGCGGTCCAGTTCAACGGGCAGCCGCAGGTCGTGCTCCAGCAGGATGTCCTGCGGTCCCACGACGATCGCCTTGTGCCTGCGGGAGAGGATCAGGGCCGGCCAGGCCTCGTGGACGGCGAGGTTGTCCTCGCTGTCGCGCCGGGTCTCGGCGTCGAGCCGGCGCAGCGCCTCGTCGAGGGCGGGCCAGCCCAGTTCGTCCGGGAGGCCGGCGCGCAGGGTGTTGCCGAGCAGCGGTGCGATGTCGAACGCGGCGGCCCGGGCGACGGCCTCCGGGCTGATCCGTGCGGCGATCCCGCGGAACGGGTTCAGCCGCTCGAGCGCCGTGCGGGCGGCCGCCAGGCCGGCCGCGCCGTCCAGTTCGCCGGCGGCGGCGTCGAGCCACTCGCGGAGCACGTCGGCGAGCACGGGGTGGCCGGCGATCCCCTCCAGCGTCCCTCGGCCGGTGTGCCGACGGTGGTGGTTGCCGACGGCGTCGTGGAGCATGCGGCGGCCGTGCCGGTCCGCCGCGACGGCCGTCAGGTCGCGCCGCCCGGGTCGGGTGTCCTCCAGCCACCGGCCGAGGTCGAGGTGGACGTCCGTGCCGGCCCCGGGCGGGGTCAGCGGTACGTCCTGCTCCATGCAGAGGTCCAGCAGGTCGAGGTCGGCGCCGGCGTGCCAGCGGCCGGTGAGGAGGTCGACGGGGCGGCCCTGGTCGCGCAGGCGCGCGGTCATGCGCTCCACGAGCGCGAGGGTGGCGGGCGAGCGGCCGCTGACGGTGCCGCCGTGCTTGCGGTGCAGGGCCCAGCGGGTGAGCCAGTCCGCCGGGTCGACCGCGTCCGCCGCCTTGTCCTCGCCCGTGAGCAGCCGGTCGGCACCGGTCTCGGCGAGCAGCGCCAGCCAGAACTCGTCGTCCTCGGTGGAGCGGCCGAGACCGGCCGGCATGATCTCCAGCAGCCGGCCGCGTACGGCGGGCTGCTGTCCGGCGAGAACGACGAGCGTGGCCCGGTAGGTGTTCCAGAAGGAGGCGGGGGCGCGGACCGCCGCGGGCGACGCGAGCAGGTCCGCGACCAGGGCGCACTCCTCGGTGACCCGGTCCAGGCCGGCGGCCTTGATCAGAACACGGGCGTCCTGGGGCAGCGACGCGTAGGGCGGCATGCCGGCCGCGCAGCGTTCCACGGTCAGCTGCCGGAACTGCGCCCAGGCGTCGGCCGGGGTGAGCCGGGCGGCCAGGGCCTTCACATGCTCCTTGAGGGCCTTGACCGTCAGTGCCCCGGCGAAGGCGAACTCCAGGAACACGGCGCGCTGCCGCTCCTCGTCCACGGTCAGCGCGTGCACCCGCTCCGCCTCGCGGGCCTTGCCGAAGAACGCCGCCGCGTAGGTGGTGTTCTCGTGCTGGAGGAAGACCCGGGCGGCCTGCTCGTAGAAGGTGGGCAGGAAGTGCGGTACGGCCCGGCCGAGGCGCTCGCCGAGCGCCTCGAAGCCCTCCTTCGCGGTGCCGGGGCGGGACTTGGCCTGGCGGGCGAGCCGCTCGACGTCCTTGACCAGCGCCAGTGCGTGGTGCCCGTTCGCCGGGTCGTTGACCAGCGCCCACGCCGGGAAGCCGAGGGTCTCCCGGCGCACCTGTCCGACCTCGCGGGTCTCCGGCTCGCGGGCCAGTCCGAGGAAGTCCAGGGCGAGGTCCTCCGCCTCGCCGAGCGTGCCCGGCACCAGCCGTACGACCTTCCGTTCGTCCAGCGCGGTGTGCGTGTACGTGCGGACGGTGAGGGCGTCGGCGTCCTCCCGGTCGGTGGTGCCCGGGGGCAGTACGGCGCCGGCGTCGAGCAGCGCGGCGGAGGTGGTCTCGTCGTAGGTGAATCCGTCGTACGTCGTCATGCCGCACGCTCCTCGTCCTCGATGTCGCGTCCGGCGTACAGCGCGGCCGCCATGCGCATGCCCTCCGACCAGGCCACCGGCCCGACCCGGCCGAGCTTCAGCACCCGGCCGGCCGGGTCGGTGAAGACCAGAGGGCCGGTCTCCGTCTCCTCGTAGCCGTCGTAGTCGCCGACCCACACCCGGGCCTCGACGGTGTGGCCGTCCTCCACCACGGAGCACACGGCGTGGCCGCCGCGCACGCGGTAGCCGAGCTGGGTCGCGCGGCCGTGCAGGAACCGCAGTTCCTTGAAGGCGCCGCCCGCGTAGTCCTCGACGGAGGCGGCCTCGGCGTCGAGTGCCGCGGGCCGGTGCCACACCTCGCGGAAGAGCTGCTGGGCGCGTTGTCCGACGCCGAGCTCGACGGCGAACTCCCGCAGCTCCTCCAGGTCGTCGAGGAGCACGGGGTGCGGCAGGCGGACCAGGCCGGGGGTGAGGCGGACGGTGTCGCCGTCGAGGTCGACCAGGCCGAGGCCGCGCTCGGGGTCGGCGTCCCGCAGGAACCCGGCCACCGCGCCGTCCGTGCCCGTGACCACCAGGTCGCGGAGGGCGGCCTGCCAGGCGGGGTCCGGCCAGACCCGCGCCAGCACCTCGAACGGCACCGGCAGCGAGCGCACCATCCACCGCTCCACATCGGCCAGGCACTGCCGTTCGTGCCGCTCCAGCCACTCGGTGAGCTGGCGCAGTCCCACCACCGCCGGATCGTCGGCGATCTTGGACGGTACGGACTTCAGCCGCCGTCCGGCCGCGTTGCGGCACACCACCTTGCCGTCGTCGAGGGCGACCTCGTACCCGCCTGCCGACACCCACCCCATGCGTGCCTCCCGCACCCGCAATGATCAAGTGACGGGAACTGTAGAGCAGGGCTCTGACAACGGGTCCCGGGGTCTCGTCGCGGGACGGGCACCGCCGTGGCGCGGGGCGGTGGAGCGGGGCCATCAGGGTGGTCGCAGGCCGTGTCGGGCGGCCGTACCGGGGCCGGCTGGCCATCCTGGGTCGGTAGCGCGGCCCCTTCCGAGCGACAAGGAGCACGGCATGCCCACGGACCCGGTCGGACGATTCCTCGCGGCCCTGGACCCTCACCACCGGGAGGCCGTCGGCGGCCGACCGCGCGAGGAACAGGAACGGCTGGCGGCGGCCTGGGAACGGGAACTGGAGGCCGACACCGAGCTCGACTCCCTCGACGAGTTGTCCCCGCCGGCGGCGGAGGCCGAGGCGGCCCGCCGCGTCCTGGACCGCGAACACTAGAGGATGTCGTCCGGATCAGGCCGGCTGCGGTGAGCGGTGCCGGGGCCCGCGGCCCCGACAGGATCCGGACGACACCCTCTGGGGCGTTCCGCGGTCAGTGGTGGGCGTGGGCGACGGCGTGGCCCTTGCCGCGGCCGATCATCCACTTGTTGACCGGCGTGGTGACCGCGAACGCCACGGCGAAGCCGCCGAGCAGCGCCGACCAGAACAGCCCGTCCGACAGGTGCGCGTCCATCGCGCCCGGTGTCAGGGCGATGATCGCGTTGTCGACCAGTTCCATCACCGCGATGGAGACCGTGTCGGCGGCCAGCGCCACCTTGATCGCGGTCCGCAGGGACAGGCCCGCGCGCATCACCGCGAAGAGCGTGAAGGAGTAGCCGAAGACGAAGGCGAGGGCGATCGCGAGGATCATGGTCGGTACGTTGCCCCACAGCAGGGCCGTGCCGATGACCATGCCGAGGATCTCGCCGATGGCGCACCCGGTCAGGCAGTGGAGCGTCGCTTTCGTCGCCATCGCCCAGGACACGTGGCCGTGCCCGGCGGCGGTGTGGTGCGTGCTGTGGTCCATGGCCTTCGTCCCCATTCGGCGTCCCGGGTGGCCGGTGTCGGCCCACCGAGGGCAACATATACCCCCCAGGGGTATATTCCAAGGGTTGCTCAGCGGCGTGGACGGCCTCGTTCTCCTCACAGGCCGGACGTGTCGCGCCCGGCGGGGCCGCCCCTGCCACCGGACCCCGCGGAAGAGCCGGGCTCAGTTGCCCACGCCGAGGGAGGACATGAACGCGGCCGGGTAGCGGTCGCCGCGGGCCGCGCCCGGCGGTACCGCCTTCTCGATCTCCTCGAGGTCGTCCGCGGTGAGGGCGAGGTCCAGCGCGGGCAGCGCCTCGGTCAGCCGCTCACGGGTGCGGGGGCCGACCAGCGGCACGATGTCCTCGCCCTGGGCGGCGACCCAGGCGATGGCCAGCTGGGCGACGGTGCACCCCTTCGCGTCGGCGACCCGGCGCAGGGCCTCCACGAGGGCGAGGTTGTGTTCCACGTTGCCGCCGGAGAACCGGGGGCTGAGCGCCCGGTGGTCACCGGTGCCGGCGCCGCGGCCGGCCGACCAGTGCCCGGAGATGAGGCCGCGGCCGAGGACGCCGTACGCGGTCAGGCCGATGCCGAGCTCCCGCAGCGCGGGCAGGACGTCCGCCTCGACCGCGCGGGAGATCAGCGAGTACTCGATCTGCAGGTCGGTGACGGGGTGCACGGCGTGCGCCCGGCGGATCGTCGCCGCGTCGACCTCCGAGAGGCCGAGGTGCCGTACGTACCCGGCGTCGATCAGCTCCTTGATCGCGCCCACGGTCTCCTCGATCGGTACCGCCGGGTCCAGCCGCGCGGGACGGTAGATGTCGATGTGGTCGGTGCCCAGCCGGGTCAGCGAGTAGGCGAGGAAGTTCCTCACCGCCTCGGGGCGGCCGTCGTACCCGCCCATGACCGGGGCCGGCCCGCTCAGCATGCCGAACTTGACGCTCAGCCGGTAGCTGTCCCGGTCACGGCCGCGCAGCGCCTCGGCGAGCAGCAGTTCGTTGTGGCCCATGGCGTAGAAGTCGCCCGTGTCGATCAGCGTGACGCCGGCCTCCAGCGCGGCGTGCACGGTGGCGATGCTCTCCGTGCGGTCGGCCGCGCCGTAGGCACCCGACATGCTCATCGCGCCGAGGCCCAGCGCGGAGACGGCCGGACCGTCGCTGCCCAGCGTGCGTGTCTGCATCGTGTTCTCCTTCGTGGTCGCTCCGTCACCCACCTTGCGCCGGTACCGGGGCCACCGGGAGCGGAGCGTTCATCATGGGAGAGCCGCTCCCTGGATCGGCGGGTGCGCCACGAGGGACCATGAGGTCATGCAACGTGAGGAACTCGCCGACTTCCTGCGCCGCCGCCGCGAGGCGATCCGCCCGGCCGACGTCGGCATCACCGGCGGCCCGCGCCGCCGTACCGCCGGTCTGCGCCGGGAGGAGGTCGCGATGCTGGCGGGCATGTCGGTGGACTACGTCGTACGCCTCGAACAGGGCCGCAGCAGCCGGCCCTCCACGCAGCTGCTCGTCGCGCTGGCCCGTGCGCTGCGTCTCTCCGACGACGAGCGCGACCATCTGTTCCATCTGGCCGGTCACCGGCCCCCGCCCGCCGACGGGGTGGCCCGCCTCGCCCGGGCGGGTCTGGTGCGCATGCTCGACCTGCTCGGCGGCACTCCGGCCCTGGTCATGTCCGACCTGGGGGAAGTCCTCGCACAGAACCGGGCGTCGCTTCTGCTGATGAGCGACCTCACCGGCTTCTCCGGCGACCGCCGCTACGCCGTTCACCGCTGGTTCACCGAACCGGCCGCCCGCGCCGTCGGCCCGGCCGAGGAAGAGGAGCACCACGCCCGCCGGCTCGTGGCCGATCTGCGCGCGGTCGCCGGGCGCCGGGCCGGCGATCCCGCGGTCACCGGACTCGTCGACCGGTTGTCGGCTGCGAGCGCGCACTTCCGGCGGCTCTGGGCGGAGCACGAGGTGGCGGTCCGGCGCGCCGACCGCAAGACGTTCCTGCACCCGCGGGTGGGCCGCCTGCTGATGGACTGCGAAACCCTGGTCACCCCCGATCAGCGACAGCAGTTGCTGGTGCTCACACCGGCGGACGCCGAGGCCCGCGAGCGGCTGGAGCTGCTGCGGGTGCTCGGCAGTGAGGAGTTCTCCACGGGCCCGCCCGGCCGCTGAGGCCGGCCGCCGACTCGACGCGGAACAATGGAGTCGAGGGCGGTCGCGCCCGCCGGAGAGGATGCCGCGCATGTTCTCGCGCGGAAATCGCCGGCCCTCCTCCCCCGAACCGTCCAAGGCATGGGAGTGCCTCGACACGGATGACGTCCCCGGCACGCTGCGTCAGCTGCGGCAGGCCAGCACGGCCCTCCTCGACCAGGTCGCCCTCGTCGTCGGGCGGGCCGCCCGGACGGCCGGGTTCGACGACCTCCGTGAGGCGGCCTCCGCACTGGCCGCGCGCCCCGGCAAGGCCCGCGCGCCGTACGACTACGGGTACGCGTGCGTGGGACGCGGCGTGTCCTACCTGGCGGCCCCCGCCCTGCGCGAGGCGTTGCGGCCGGCACCGGACTCCCCCTCGGTGCTGCGGGAACTGGTGTCGGCGTACGAGGACGAGGGCCGGCACCGCGACGCCGCCGACGCGCTGCTGGCGCACGAGGCCGGCCTCACCGACCGGCCCGACCGCTGTCTGCTGGTCCTCAACGCCGTCCTGGCGGGCGACCTCGGCCTGGCCCGGCGTCAGCACGCGCTGCTGCCGGATCCCGACGACGGCATCCGGCTGGAGGCGCCGGCCCGGCGCCGCTGCCTCGGACCCGCCGTCGACGGCCCGTTCGCCGTCGACGCCCGCACCTCGCCGACCCCCGTCAGTCCGGCCGGCCCGCGGGCGACCCGTCGCCGTCCCCGGCATGGCGGAGGCAGGAGGTGACGACCACGAAGGGCCAGAGGGACTGAACGACCGTCACCACGCGTTCCGCGACGCCCGCCGCGCCGTGGCGGTGCATCTCGACGAGGAACCACGCCGCGCCGACGACCATCGAGGCGGTCGCCACGGCCGAGGCCGCCGGCCGCAGCGCCCAGGGAGCGGCACGACCGCCGTCGGCGGCCAGCAGCGGCCACAGGGCCAGGAGCGCGAATCCGACCGCGGCCACCGAACCGTGGCGCAGGGACCCCCCGCTGCCCGGTGCCGGCAGCAGAGCCACCACCAGCGCCGTCGCTCCCCCGCCGGCCAGCGCCACGCGTCCGGCCGTCGCCGCCGCCCGCAGTCCCCAGGCGGTGAGCAGATGGCAGGCGCCCAGGGCGAGAAGCGCCGCGGTCATCACCCAGGATCCCGCGGCTCCATAGGCCGCCAGGACGCTGATCGTCTGGGTGACGGGGTCGTAGGCGGGTCCTTCCAGTGACGCCGCGATCACCCAGCCCGCGACGAGCAGGACGGGCGCGCACCCCGACGAGAAGAGGGCCCATCTGGGAACAGGCAACATCGAACCACCATAGAACGTGACCGACCGTACGTCGGCGTGCATATCAGGAGATGAGGCGCGCCGGGCCGGAGCGTAAGGTGAGTGCCGTCGGTCCGGATCACGCGGAGGGATCACCCATGGGCACGGTCACCACCCCCGACGGCACGACCATCTTCTACAAGGACTGGGGTCCGCGCGACGGACAGCCGGTCGTCTTCCACCACGGCTGGCCGCTCAGCGCCGACGACTGGGACAACCAGATGCTGTTCTTCCTGTCCCAGGGCTATCGCGTGATCGCCCACGACCGGCGTGGTCACGGGCGCTCCGGTCAGACCTCGGGCGGCCACGAGATGGACACCTACGCCGCGGACGTGGCGGTGCTGACCGGTGCCCTCGACCTGCGGGGGGCCGTACACGTCGGGCACTCGACCGGCGGCGGGGAGGTCGCGCGGTACGTCGCGCGGGCCGAGCCCGGCCGGGTCGCGAAGGCGGTGCTGGTCGGCGCGGTGCCCCCGGTCATGGTCAAGTCCGAGAGCAATCCCGGCGGTCTGCCGATCGAGGTCTTCGACGGGTTCCGCGCGGCCCTGGCCGCCAACCGCGCGCAGTTCTTCATCGACGTGCCGTCAGGTCCGTTCTACGGATTCAACCGGCCCGGCGCGGAGGTCTCCCAGGGGCTGATCGACAACTGGTGGCGGCAGGGCATGACGGGGGCGGCCAACGCCCATTACGAGTGCATCAAGGCGTTCTCGGAGACCGACTTCACCGAGGACCTCAAGAAGATCGACGTCCCGGTCCTCGTCGCGCACGGCACCGACGACCAGATCGTTCCCTACGAGGACTCCGCGCCGTTGACGGTCAAGCTGCTGAAGCACGGCACCCTGAAGTCCTACGAGGGGTATCCCCACGGCATGCTGTCGACCCACCCGGACGTCCTCAACCGCGACATCCTGGAATTCATCAGGTCCTAGCGGGGCCCGGCCCTTCGGAGGTCTCCGTGTCGCGATCCCCGACAGCGCGTCGGAGGTGTCGTACAGGCCGGCGCCCGTCCCCTCCCGAAGTGAGCCGGCGCTCACGCCCCCGCCGGCACCGGGCGGCGCAGGAGGTAGCCGGCGGCGGCCACGACGAGGGCTCCCATGCAGGCGATGAACACCAGCCCCGCGCCCTCCAGGCCCATCGGTCCGGTCAGCAGCCCCACGCCGATGACCGGCACCGAGATGCCCAGGTACGCCACCACGAACAGCGTCGAGATCACCGCCGCGCGCCGGTCCGACGGGGACGCCTCGCTCACCGCGGACAGCGCGCCGCGGAACGCGAGCCCCTGACCGAACCCTCCGACGACCGCGCTCAGCACCACCAGCGTCAGCAGGTCCCAGTACAACGCGCCCGCGAGCAGCGCCAGCCCGGCGAGGAGTCCGGCGCATCCCAGTGGCAGTGACCGGACCGTGCCGGCCCGGCCGGCGGCCAGTTGCCCGCCGGTCGAGGAGAAGAAGGCCAGCGCCACGACCAGTCCGCTCACGGCGTGGTCGGTCACGTCCAGGTACCGCGCGAGGAAGGCCGGGCTGACGGAGGTGAAGACGCCGAACAGCGCGAATCCCACGAACGAGGCGGTCGCCGCCGGTCCGAACACCGGCCGCACCCGCGGCGGCACGCCGGGCCGCCGCGGTCGTACGGTGTGCAGTGGGCGGCGCTCCGCCACGGTCTCCGGGAGCCGCAGCAGGACGGCGGCCGAGCAGGCCACCAGGGCGAGGTGCACGGCGAACGGCAGGTACAGCGGCCAGGGCGCGTACTCGGCGAGGACTCCGGCGAGCAGCGGGCCGCAGCCGAGGCCGCCCATGTTGACGGCGGTGGCGACGAACGTGGCCCGGGAGGCTCCGCCGGGCGGTGCCGACTCCATGACGTACGCCGTGGCGGCCCCGGTGAAGAGTCCGGCGGAGAGCCCCGACAGCAGCCGTCCGGCGTACAGCCAGCCCAGCGCGGTGGCGCACAGGAAACAGACGGCGCTCGCGGCCGCGCAGCCCAGGCCCCACAGCAGCACCGGGCGCCGGCCCACGGCGTCCGAGGCGTTGCCGGCCAGCAGCAGTACTCCGATGACCGCGAAGGCGTACACGGCGTAGACGACGGTGACCGTCAGCTCGGAGAAGCCGAACTTCTGCTGGTAGAGGGGGTAGAGCGGGGTCGGCAGCGTGGTGCCGGTCATGCACACCGCGAACACCGCACCGCCGAGCAGACACACCCGCCATCCGCGGCGATCACCGGCCATGCCCCGACGCTAACCCCTCACCCGGCTCCGGTCCCCCGGGCGCACGCCAGCGGGGTCACTGGCCGCCGAGGCCGGTCGTCGCCACCGACTTCACGATGTGCCGCTGGAAGAAGACGAACACCAGCACCAGCGGCAGCGCGGCCAGTACGGAGGACGCCATGGTCTGGGCGTAGTTGACGCCGTAGGCGTCCTTCACCGCGGTGATGCCGACCGGCAGGGTCATCAGTGCCGGGTCGGACGTGGACACGAACGGCCACATGAAGTTGTTCCACGCGCCGATGAACACGAAGATCGACACCGCGGCGAGCATCGGGCGGGACAGCGGCAGCATCACCGACCAGAAGATCCGGGCGTGGCCGGCGCCGTCGATGCGGGCGGCTTCCTCCAGCTCGCGCGGGAGGGAGTCGAAGTGCTTCTTCAGGATGAAGACCATCACCGGCGCGACCGTCTGCGGCAGGATCACCGCCGCGTAGGTGTCCACCAGGTCCAGGGTGAGCATCTGCTGGAACCACGGCACGATCAACAGCTGCGGCGGCACCAGGATCGACGCCATGGTGACGGCGAACAGCCACCGCCGGCCGCGGAACAGCGTGCGGGAGAAGGCGTAGCCGGCCATCGCGGACACGCACACGGTGACGACGGTGACGGCCGCGGCGATGAAGAAGCTGTTCAGCATCCACAGGGGCAGGTCGCCGCGCTCGATCACGGTGCGGAAGCCGTCGAGGGTGAAGCCGCCCCGCGGCCAGATCCAGTGCAGGGGATCGCTGGCGTCCTGCTCGGACTTGAACGCCGTGAGTACGGCCCAGGCCATCGGCAGCAGCCAGACCAGCGCCATCACGGCGAGGGCCGTCAGGGCCAGCACACGGGAGATCCGGCTCGGGCCGAGGGTGAGGTTGGGTCCGCGCCGCGGGGCCGGCCGGTCGCGGTGGGCCCGGCGCGCGGCGGGGAGCGGGGAGACCGAGCGGCGCGCGGGCCGTGTCGGGACGTCGATGGAGGTCATGTCACTTCTCCCTGCGGCGAAGGGCGACGAACTGCACGGCGGAGGCGAGGACGATGAGGGCGAAGAAGACGTAGCTGATGGCGGAGGCGTAGCCGAGGCGGTAGCCGGTGAAGCCCATGTCGTAGAGGTACTCGACGACGGGGCGGGTGGAGCCGTCGGGGCCGCCCTTGGTGAGCAGGTACACCTGGTCGAAGACCTTCAGCGAGGCGAGGATCTGCAGCACCGTGACCACGCCGATGATGCGCCGCAGTTGCGGGAGCGTCACGTGCCACAGCCGCCGCCAGGCGCCGGCGCCGTCCAGGGCCGCCGCCTCGTACAGGTGGTCGGGCACGGCTTGCAGCGCGGCCAGGAACAGCAGGAAGTTGAAGCCGACGGTCCACCACAGGGTGGCGATCACGATGGCGTACAGGGCGACGGACCCGTCGCTCAGCCAGGCGTGGCCGTCCAGCCCGACCGCCTGCAGCAGGTGGTTGTAGAGGCCGAGGTCCGGCTGGTACAGCCAGCCCCACAGCAGGCCGATCACACCGACCGGCAGCAGGTACGGGGCGAAGAACGCGAGCCGCCACACCCACTGTCCGGGCAGTCCGGTGTACACCAGCAGGGCCATGCCGAGGGCGACGACCACCAGGGGCACGGTGGAGACGACGGTGAACCACACGGTGTGCCACATCGTGCGCCACATCTCGGCGTCGCCGAGGGCCTCCGCGTAGTTGTCCAGTCCGATGAAGGACGGGTCCTGGGCGGCGAGCGAGGTGTCGGTGAGGCTCATCCAGGCGCCCTGGACCAGCGGCCAGAGCATGAAGAGGACGAACAGGACGAGGAACGGCAGGGCGAAGAGGAGTCCCGGGGAGAAGGCGCGGCGCAGTGTCGCACCGGGTCCTCGGGCGGGGCGGGCGGCCTTCGGACGGCCGCGGGAAGCGAGTTCGGTGGACATCTGCTGCCTCCTTCGCGGCGGCTCAGGCCGGGCTGGGCTTGGAGAGGGCGGTGTTGATCCGCTCGACCATGGCGCGGGCGGCCCGGTCGGGGGCCAGGCCGTCGAGCAGGGACTGCTGGAGCACCTGCGACATGGAGTTCTGGAAGTCGGAGCCGGCTCCGGCGAACCAGACGGCGGGGTCGAGCACCACGTGGTCGGCCGCCGCCGCGTACCGTGCCTGCGGCTCCAGCCGTGCGTAGGCCTCGGTACGGGTCACCGGCTGGTACGCCGGGATGTGACCGGCCTTCGCCCAGGTCTGGCCGGCCTTGAGGATGGCGGCCACCGCCTGGTGGGTGCGCCTGCGGTGTGCCTCGTCGGGGTCGGGGCGGCGCGGCAGTACGAAGGAGTGGGAGTCGGCGTAGACGGCGGGGGTGCCGAACACCGTGGGGAAGGGCGCCGCCCCGATCTCCGGGTCGGCGGCCCGGAAGGTGCCGAGCTCCCACTCGCCGGAGAGGATCATCGCGCTCCGGCTGTTGGTGAAGTCGGCGAGGGCCGCCGGGTAGTCGAGGCGGCGCGGGTTGGCACGGCCGTCGACCAGTTTCCGCATGAAGGCGATGACCTCGGTCATCGCGTCGACGTTCGCCGTGACGGTGCCGCCGACGGGCAGGTCGAAGTCGTTCCCGGTCTGCCGGTAGAGCCCGTAGAACAGCCGCCAGCCCTGCGCCGTGTCGTTGACGTAGCCGAAGGCGATCCCCTGCTTGCCGGAGGCCCTGGCCAGTTCCCGGCCGGCTTCGAGGAACCGCTCGGGGGTGGAGAAGGCGTCCTGGTCGAGGCTTCCGTCGCCGGTCAGCAGTCCGGCCTCGCGGACGGGGTCCGGGTGGTAGAAGACGATGAACGGGTGGGTGTCCAGCGGTATGGCGAAGGTTCCGCCCTGATACTGGGTGCGGCTCCACACGGCGTCGGCGAAGTCCTTCTCGTCGACGCCGAATTCGGCCAGCAGGCCGGTGTCCCAGGGGTCGAGCAGTCCGAGCGGCGCGTATCCCGCCAGGCGCGACATGTGGGAGATCGCGACGTCCGGGCCGCGCCCGCCGGCCGAGGCCATGGCGAGCTTGGTGTAGTAGGGCGTGCCCCATTCCAGCACGGTCCGCTCGACACGGGTGCCGGGCATGTCGGACCCCGCCGTGTCGATCAGTTCGTCGAGCAGGGCGCCGTCGGCGCCGCTGAACAGGTCCCACATGCGCACGGTGCGCGGGTCCGACGAGGCCGCGGCGGAACCGCAGCCGGCGAGGGCTCCGCCGCCGAGGAGTACGGCGGCGGAGGCCAGCGAGGCGCGGAGCAGGCCGCGTCGGGACGGCGCGGCGCGGTTTCCTCGCGGCCCGGCGGAGGCGGCCCGTGGGCCAGGCAGGTCGACCATGGCACTACCTTTCTCTACATCGATGTACATCGCCGCCGGACGCTGCGGACGACATGCCGTGGGGAGGGGGCCCCGGTTCCGGTCGTCCGCCGGGCCGGGTGCGGTGCCGTCAGCCGGCGGATTCGCAGGCGGCCGTGCGCTGCTGGACACGGCGCAGTACGGCGGTGTCGAACTTCTCGGCGCGGTCGAAGCCGTAGACGCCGTTGCGTTCCTGGAAGACGTCGGTGAGCTGCGTGTAGCAGTAGCCGAACATGTCCGGGTCGTCGAGCAGGACGTCCACCAGTCCGGTGAAGCGGGCCAGGAACTCCTCGGTGCTGCGCGGCCGTTCGCCGTACCCCCACGAGGTTCCCCGCTCGTCTCCGGCGGCGGTCGCGGCGACGGCCGCGTCCCACCAGATGCCGCCGAACTCGCTGCAGAAGTAGGGCTGTCCGCGGTAGGGGACGGACCAGTCGCGGCCGTCGGGGCCGGTGTTGACGTACGGACGGTCCTCGGCGAGTCCGGCCATGGTCTCGGCGAAGGCCCGCGGGTCCTGCTCGTAGCAGTGCGAGTCGTAGACGTCGGTCTCCGCCACGCGGTGGGCGTAGCCGGAGGCGTCGATCACCGGGCGGCTGGGGTCGGCCTGCTTGGTGGCCAGGAACATCGCCCGGGTCACGTCGTCGAGCTGGGTGATCCGGTCGTGCAGGTTCTGGTACGTCTCGTTCAGCGGGCACCAGCCGATGACCGACGGGTGGGAGTGGTCGCGTTCCAGGGCTTCCAGCCACTGGGCGACGTAACCGGCGTCGGGGCGCTGGTTGTCGTCGCGTACGCCGGTCTCGCAGCCCCAGTCGCCGAACTCGCCCCACACCAGGTAGCCGAGGCGGTCGGCGTGGTAGAGGTAGCGCTCCTCGAACACCTTCTGGTGCAGCCGGGCCCCGTTGAAGCCTGCCCGCAGGCCCAGTTCGATGTCGCGTACGAGGTCGGCGTCGGTGGGGGCGGTCATCAGGCCGTCCGGGTAGTAGCCCTGGTCGAGCACCAGCCGCTGGAACACCGGCTCACCGTTGATCAGCACCCGCTTGCCGTGGAGGGCGACCGAGCGCAGTCCGGCGTACGACGTCGCCTCGTCGACGATTCCGCCCGCCGCGTCGAGGAGCTGGAAGCGCAGGTCGTACAGGTGCGGGTCGGCCGGCGACCAGGTGCGCAGCCGGTCCTCGGGCACGGTCAGCACCAGCCGGGGGCACAGGTCGAGGTCGGCGCGGGCGGAGGCGGACACCGCCTCGCCGTGCTCGTCGGTGAGGACCGCCCGTACCCGGTGGCCCGGCAGATTGCCGGTGACCGGGAGGTCGATGTGGAAGGAGCCCGAGCCCAGGTCGGGGGTGATCCGCGGGCGCTTGAGGCGGGCCGTGGCCGGCACCGGTTCGAGCCACACGGTCTGCCAGATCCCGGTGGTCCGGGTGTAGTGGCAGTGGGTGTTGGCGTACCAGGTGGCCTGCTTGCCGCGGGCCTGCGGGCCGTGCCGGGTGTCACGGGCGCGGACCACGATCACGGCCTCCTCGCCGGGCGCGGCCACCCCGCGCAGTTCCGCGGTGAAGGGGGTGAAGCCGCCGCGGTGACGGGCCACCTCGGTGCCGTTGACCCAGACGGTGGCGTCGTGGTCCACCGCTCCGAAGTGCAGCAGTACGTCGTTGCCGGACCACTCGGCCGGGATCGTGACCGTGCGCCGGTACCAGACGGCCTCCAGGAAGTCCGTGTCGCCGATTCCCGACAGTTCGGACTCGGGGCAGAAGGGCACGAGGATCTCGCCCGCGAGGTCACGGTCGCGCAGTCCGCGCTCCAGTCCGCTGTCCCCGCGGTCCGTCTCGAACTGCCAGCGGCCGTTGAGGTTCAGCCAGGCCTCGCGGACGAACTGGGGCCGGGGGTGCTCCGGACGCGGGACGTCCGGGGGCAGGGGCGTGCTCATGCTGCTCCTCATCAGTGCAGGTGCGCTGTGTACGGGGTCATGCGACCATACGATTACATCGATGTAAATGGCGGCGGCGGAAAGTTTTCGACGGGACGATTCAGGCCGCCCGCGGCCCGGCCCGGTGGAGCTGCCGTTACGATCCCGGCAGGCAGCGGGAGGGACGAGAAGGGAAGCATGGGCAGGCCCAGGATCAAGGACGTCGCGGAGTACGCCGGCGTCTCGGCGAAGACCGTGTCGAACGTCCTCAACGACTACGAGCACGTCTCCGAGCGGACCCGGACCGCGGTGCGGGAGGCCATCGACGCGCTCGGCTACCGGGTCAACATCGCCGGACGGCAGCTCCGCCGGGGCCGTACGGGCATGATCGCGCTGGCCGTGCCGGACCTGGACGTCGCCTATTTCGCCGAGCTGGCCCGGCACGTCATGGCGGAGACCGAACGCCGGGGCAGCACCACGCTGCTGGTCGAGACCGGCGGACGGCACGAGAAGGAACTGGCCGCGGTGCGCGGGTTCGACGCCCAGTTCACCGACGGCGTCATTCTCTCGCCGCTCGCCCTGCAACCCCGCGACCTGGCCGATCGTGACACCCGGCTGCCGCTGGTGCTGCTGGGCGAGTGCAACCTGCCCGGGAGCGCCGACCATGTGGCGATCGACAACGTGACGGCGGCGCGCGAGGCGACCGAGCACCTGCTGGCGCGGGGGCGCCGGCGCATCGCGGTGATCGGTGGTGATCTGCACGGGTCGCGGAACACCAGCCGGCTGCGCACGGTCGGCCACCAGGAGGCCCTGGCCGCGGCCGGGGTGGCGCTGCCGGAGGAACTGGTCCTTCCGGTGCCCGCGTTCCGCTGGGCCGACGGGGCCGCCGCCGCCCGCGCCCTCATGCGGCTGCCGGAGCGGCCGGACGCGATGCTCTGCCTCAACGACCACCTGGCGCTGGGCGCGGTGCGGGCCCTGCACGAGGACGGCTGGTCGGTGCCCAAGGACCTCGACGTGGTCGGGTTCGACGACATCGAGGCCACCCGGTTCAGCATCCCCACCGTCACCACCGTCGCCCCGGACAAGCGGGGCATCGCGCGGCGGGCGGTGGAGCTGCTGCTGGACCGTATCGACGCGGACGGGCCGGGCGGGCCGGCGGTCGACGAGACGGCGGGGCACCGGCTGATCGTGCGGGAGAGTTCGGGAGGGTGAGGAGCCGGGCCGGTCCGGTCCGGTGCGGTGCGGTCCGGAGGACGGCCCGTCCGCCCGTGGACACGGGTCCGCTCCGGTGGACGGATGCCGTCGGCGAATCCGGCGGCAAGACGCCGATGGGAGCGAATCTCCCACCGGAACGGCCCGCCGACGGCGTGTCGCCGGGAGATTCGCTCCCATCGTGTCACCGGGGCCGGCGTCCGGGGGCGGGCCGGCGGACCGGTCGACAGCAGCCGGTGGACGGGGCGGGGCCTCCGGGAGGGCGCTTCCGGTGACGGTCCCGGCCCCGGGTGCCGGCGCCCGGGAGCCGTCCGGTCCGGCCTGGTCCGTGGGGCCGTTCTCGACACGCCCCCTGTTCACGCCTTGTCAGTGTCACGGGACGGCATGTATAACGTTGTAAAACTTGAGCCCAGCGGCTCGGCGCACGGCTCATGGTGACGGCACGTATCCGCACCGACCAACCGAGTCGGGCCGCTCACGAAGGGATTGCCGTGCGGGTCAGCCTCAAGGACGTCGCCGCGCACGCGGGGGTCTCCATCAAGACCGTCTCCAACGTGGTGAACAACTACCAGCACGTCACCCCGGCCATGCGCGAGCGTGTCCAGCGGTCCATCGACACGCTCGGTTACCGGCCCAACCTCGCCGCCAGGCATCTGCGGAAGGGGCGTACGGGCATCATCGCGCTCGCCCTGCCCGAACTCGGGAACCCCTACTTCGCCGAACTGGCCGCCTCCGTCATCGACGCCGCGTCCGAGCACGACTACATCGTGCTGCTCGACCACACCGGGGGCATGCGCGAGCAGGAGCTGCTGGTGAGCCAGGGCTTCCGGGCCCGGGTCATCGACGGGCTCATCCTCAGCCCCATCGAGCTGGAGACCGAGGACCTGCGCGACCGCGCCGAGGACGTGCCGCTGGTGCTGCTCGGCGAGCGGGACTACGACCTGCCGTACGACCACATCGCCATCGACAACGTGGCCGCGGCCCGCGCCGCCGTCCGGCACCTGATCGGTCTGGGGCGCCGGGAGGTGGCGTTCATCGGGGCCCGGCGCGGACGCAGCGAGCCCGCGCAACTGCGCGTGCGGGGCTGGCGCGAGGAGCTGACCGCCGCGGGGCTGTCGGCCGACGAGGGGCTCGTCGCCGCCACCGACGGCTGGGGACACGCCGACGGGGCACTGGCCATGAACCACATCCTCGACAGCGGACGGCGGCCCGACGCGGTGTTCGCCTACAACGACCCGATGGCGATCGGGGCGATGCGGGTGCTGCACGAACGGGGGCTGCGGGTACCGGAGGACATCGCCGTCGTCGGCTTCGACGACGTGATCGAGGGACGCTTCGGGGCGGTGACGCTCACGTCCGTGTCGCCGGACAAGGCCGCCATCGGCCGGCTGGCGGTGGAGTCGGTACTCGCCCGCCTCAACGACCGGGCGCCGGAGCCGCAGCGCGTCTGGGCGGACTATCAGCTCGTGGAACGCGAGAGCACGGTGGGCAGGCCGTCGAGCTCCTGACACCGCGGTCCACGGCCGCGCGGGAATCCGCGCCGCGGCCATGTCCGGCCGGCACGCCCGTCCGCCCGTGGCACCGCGAAGCGCCTCCGGGCAAAGCGGGAACAAGGACGTCGTCCTCCTCGTCCCCGCTTTGCCCGGAGGCGCTTTCCGCCCGGCCGGCCGTCTCGCGGTCCGTTCGGTGACGGTGCGCGCGGCCGGTCCGGTCTCAGCCGGTGTACATGCTTTGACCGTAGCCGCAGCTGTCGTAGTCGATCTGCCGGCCGGCGACGCTGGTCACCAAGCAGGCCTGCCAGAAGAGAAGGCCGTCCTCGGGGAAGCTCTTGTTGAGGTTGGTCCAGCCCTTGGCCTTGCCCAGGGTGTCGTAGGCGACTCCCGACCGGTAGGTGCTGTCGTCGCTGTACGACCACACCATGGCCACCGGCAGGTTGTCGGCGCTCAGGTCCCGCACCCAGAACCATTCGCCGTGGGGCTGGAAGCACGCCTCCCCTCCGGCGAAATCGTCGCACTCGTAGTCGTACTGACCGAACGTGCTGTCGCTGACATCGCTCGTGGCCTGCCAGCCGTCGGCGGCAGAGGCCGGCGACGTCGCGATCCCCAGTACGAGGGCGGCACCGGCCAGCCCACTCGCGAGAACTCGTCCCATGCGCATCCGTCTTTTCCTCTCCTCTGGTGAACATGCCTGCGCTGACGCCGGGATGATGTTCCGGGACTGGCTCCCCCGCCCCACCGGTCAGCAGTGCCGATCCTGTGGGCCTGAGGCCTCACGGGCAACGGCAGCCGGCTGTCCCGGACAGGCCGGTGGCCGTCCGGGCCGGTCACAGCCCTGTCCGGGACAGGCGTCCGGCCGTGCGGTCCCCGCTCACCCGGCGAGGACCGGCGCGAGTGACACGTCCGTCTCCGCACCCGGTTCCCGTGGGGCGCCCACAAGGAACGCGGACCAGGCGAGTGCCGTGGGTACGGCGAATCCGCCGCGCACCGGGGCCACTTCACGACGGCCGGCCGTGTGCACACCCTGTTCTCCGCAGAATGCGCTTGCGGTGCCGCCCACGCCCCCGCGTTCCCTTCGCACCTTGCGCGCAAGGGGTTTACAGCTCCCTTCCAACGATGTAAAACCTCCTTGCGGCACACCGGACGCCGCTTCGCACAGGGGGAGCAGCACCATGTCTGCGCGTCCTTCGGCTCCCCAGTTCCCTTTTCAGCGTCACCCGGATCGGGGTCACCATGCAGCGCACCACTCACCGTTCTCACCTTCTCGCCCGTCCCGTGGTCGTGGCCTTGGCCGCCGCCGTGGCCCTGACCGTCACCTCCTGCGCCAAGTCGGAGGACGACGCGTCGGACAGCAAGAAGTCCCCGGCGGCCGCCGCCGACGCCGAGCAGAAGGTCGTCACGCCGAAGCCGGGCAGCGAGACCTGCACCATCGACGCCTACGGCGGCGAGAAGATCGACCTGAAGGACGCCACCGTCGGCTTCTCCCAGTCGGAGAAGGAGGCCAACCCGTTCCGCATCGCGGAGACGCAGTCCATCAAGGACGAGGCGGCCAAGAGAGGCGTCAAGCTGCTCACCGCCAATGCCCAGTCGCAGTTCTCCAAGCAGATCAGCGACGTCCAGACCCTGCTCACCAAGGGCGTCGACCTGCTGGTGATCGCCCCGCTCAACTCCGACGGCTGGGACCCGGTGCTGCAGGCCGCCGCCGCGAAGAAGGTCCCGATCGTCACCATCGACCGCAAGATCAACGCCACGGCGTGCAAGGACTACGTCTCCTTCATCGCCTCGGACTTCGTCGAGCAGGGCCGCCGCGCCGCCGACCAGATGATCGAGGCCACCGGCGGCAAGGGCGAGGTCGCCATCCTGCTGGGCTCGGCCGGGAACAACGTCACCACCGAGCGCACCAAGGGCTTCAAGGAGCGCGTCGCCGAGAAGGCCCCCGACCTGAAGGTCGTCTTCGAACAGACCGGTGACTTCACCCGTGAGAAGGGCCAGCAGGTCACCGAGCAGCTCATCCAGTCCAACCCCGGCATCAAGGGCGTCTACGCGGAGAACGACGAGATGGGCCTGGGCGCGGTCGCCGCGCTGAAGGGCGCCGGCAAGAAGGCCGGCGACGTCAGGATCATCACGGTCGACGGTACGCGCAACGCCGTCCAGGGCGTCGTCGACGGCTGGATCAGCGGTGTCATCGAGTCCAACCCGAGGTTCGGCCCGCTGGCGTTCCAGACGCTGGACACCTTCACCCAGGGCAAGGAAGTCCCCCAGGACATCGTGATCCAGGACAGCGCCTACAACGCCGGCAACGCCGAGCAGGACCTCGGCAAGGCCTACTGATCCGCTCCGGGGCCCGGTCTCCGGGCCCCCTGTCCGTCCGTCACCACTTTCTTCCTGGAGGCACAGGTGGCTCCCCCCGCCGAAGTCCTCGCCGTCCGCGGACTGAGCAAGTCCTTCCCCGGCGTCCGGGCCCTGGACGACGTGGACCTGACCCTGCACCCCGGTGAGGTCCACGCCCTGATCGGCGAGAACGGCGCCGGCAAGTCGACCCTCATCAAGCTCCTCACCGGGGTCTACCGGCCCGACGCCGGTGACATCGTTTTCCAGGGCCGTGAAGTCTCCTTCGCCACACCGCTGGAGGCCCAGAAGGCCGGCATCTCGACCATCTACCAGGAGGTCAACCTCATCCCGCTGCTGAGCGTGGCCCGCAACCTCTTCCTGGGCCGCGAACCGCGCACCCGTCTCGGTCTGCTGGACTTCGCCCGCATGAACCGGGAGGCCGAGGAGGCGCTGAGCGCCTACGGCGTCCGGGTGGACGTCCGCCGGCCGTTGCGCACCCTCGGTGTCGGCGCGCAGCAGATGGTCGCCCTGGCGCGTGCCGTGGCGAGCGAGGCCCGGATCGTCATCATGGACGAGCCGACCTCGTCGCTGGAACCGCGGGAGGTCGAGACGCTGTTCTCGGTCATCCGCCGGCTGCGCGACGAGGGCATCGCCGTCGTCTACGTCAGTCACCGTCTCGACGAGCTGTACGCCGTGTGCGACACGGTGACCGTGCTGCGCGACGGCCGTCGCGTGCACCACGGGCGCCTCGCCGACCTCGACCGGCTCTCCCTGGTGTCGACCATGCTGGGCCGGGAGCTGGGCGAGGTCCGCCAGGAGGGCCTGACGAAGTTCACCGGCGACCACCACGCCGCCGACAGCCGGCCCGTGCTGGAGGCCCGCGGACTGACGGTGCCGCACAAGCTGCGCGAGGTGTCCGTGAGCATCCGTCCCGGCGAGGTCGTCGGTCTCGGCGGGCTGCTCGGCTCCGGGCGCACCGAGACCGCGAAGGCCATCTCCGGTGCTCTCGGCACGAGTTCGGGCAGTGTGACGGTGGCCGGGGTGCCGCTGCGCGGCGGCTCCACCCCGGCCGCCATCCGGGCGGGCATCAGTCTGCTGCCGGAGGACCGCAAGAGCGAGGGCATCGTGCCCGGTCTGTCGGTCCGCGAGAACATCTCGCTGGCCGTCCTGCCCCGGCTCTCCCGCTTCGGCCTGGTCTCCGAGGCGCGCGTCGACAGCATCGTGGACACCTTCGTCGAGCGGCTGCGCATCAAGGCGTCCTCGCCTCAGCAGAAGGTCGGTGAACTGTCCGGCGGCAACCAGCAGAAGGTGCTGCTCGCCCGCTGGCTGGCGATGAACCCCAAGGTCCTGCTCCTGGACGAGCCCACCCGGGGCATCGACGTCGGCGCCAAGGCCGAGGTGCAGAAACTCGTGGACGAACTGGCCGCGGACGGCCTGGGCGTCCTGCTCATCTCCTCCGACCTGGAGGAACTGATCGAAGGGTCCGACCGCGTGGTCGTACTGAAGGACGGTGCGGTCGTCGGCGAGCTGACCGGCGACGAGGTCACCGAGGACAAGCTGATGCGGACCATCGCCGGGCACGCCCCGGGCCGGGACGCGGTCGGGGAGGCGGCCACCGATGGCTGAAGCCACCCTCAGGACCGTCCCGTTGGACAGGACCCGCGTCCTGCAGTGGCTGCAGACGTACGGCGTCTACGCCGGCGTGGCGCTGCTGCTGGTCGTCAACATCGTCATCACCCCGCACTTCCTGTCCGCGGAGAACTTCCGCACCCAGGCCGTGCAGGTCGCCCCCGTCATCATCGTGGCGCTCGGCATGGCCCTGGTCATCGGCACCGAGGGCGTCGACCTCTCGGTCGGTGCCGTGATGGCGCTGGCGGCCTCCGTGACGGCCCTCTACCTCGGCTACGGGCTCGTGCCGGCGCTGCTCGTGGTGGCGGTGTTCGCCGCCGCCGTGGGGCTGGCCAACGGGGCGCTGGTGGCGTTCGTCGGGGTGCAGCCGATCGTGGCGACGCTGGCGCTCATGGTCGGCGGCCGGGGCCTCGCCCTGGTGCTGCTGCCGCAGCTGGAGGACCTGCGCAACCCGTCGCTGGCCTCCCTGGGGTCGGGTGACGTGCTGGGCATCCCGTATCTGATCCTGATCGCCGCCGTACTGGCGCTGCTGGTGGCGTTCGTCGTCCGCCGCACCACCTTCGGGCGGCAGCTCCTCGCCATCGGCGACAGCCGTCCGGCGGCGCAGCTCGCCGGGCTGCCGGTGCGCCGGGTGCTGATCGTGGTGTACGTCGTCTGCGCGCTGCTCGCCGCCGTGGCGGGCGTCCTCGCCACCGCACGGCTCCAGGCCAGCGACCCGACGTCGCTGGGCAATCTGATGGAGCTGTCCGCCATCACCGCCGTCGTGGTCGGCGGGACACCGCTGACCGGCGGCCGGGTGAACATCGCCGGCACCGTGGCGGGGGCCGTCCTCATCCAGTTGCTCACCGCCACCCTCATCAAGCACGATCTGCCGCCCTCGTGGACCCAGATCGCGCAGGCCATAGTGATCGTGTGCGCGGTCTACGCGGCACGGGGACGGGGGAAGCGATGACCGTCACGAAGACGGACGCCCCGGTGACCGCGGCGGGCGACGGGAAGCCGTCGGTGGCCGGCGAGCCCGTGGGGTCCGCGCGCTCCGAGCGGGTGAGTGCGCTGGTCCAGCAGCACGGCGCGCTGGCGGTGCTGCTGGCCGTCTCCCTGGTGGCGTCGTTCAGCTTCGACTCCTTCGCCACCGGGGACAACGTCAGCAACATGGCGACGAGTTCGGCGTTCCTGGCGATCGTCGCGCTCGGCATGACCTTCGTGATCATCACCGGGGGCATCGACCTGTCGGTCGGCTCGCTGTTCGCGCTGGGCGGGGTCCTGGCGGCCTGGGGTTCGCGGCACGGCACCCTGGTGGCGCTGCTGCTGCCGCTGGTGGTGTGCGGGGCGATCGGTGTCGTCAACGGGCTGCTCGTGGCCCGCTCCCGGCTGGCGCCGTTCATCGTCACCCTGGCGGCCATGCTCGGTGCGCGCGGTCTGATGCTGGCGCTCACCGACGAGGGCGCCGACACGTATCTGATCGGCAAGGGTTCGTTCCTGGCCGAACTCGGGCAGGGCACGACCTTCGGTCTGGGCAATCCCGTGTGGATCACGCTGGCGCTGTTCGTGGCCGGGGCCGTCGTGCTGCGCCGTACGCGCTTCGGACAGCATGTGTACGCGGTCGGCGGCAACGAGGACGCGGCGGCGCTGATGGGCGCCCCGGTGGCCCGTACCAAGATCCTCGTCTACACCCTGTCCGGGGTGCTGGCGGGACTGGCCGGCGCGCTCAACGCGGCCTGGCTCGCCTCCGGGGTGACCATTCTCGGCAACGGCATGGAGCTGGACGCCATCGCCGCCGTCGTCATCGGCGGCACCCTGCTCACCGGCGGGCTCGGCTACGTCAGCGGCTCGCTGGTCGGTGTGCTGCTGCTCAGGGTGATCCAGAACGTCATCAACCAGGTCGGTTCCCTGGACTCCTCCTACCAGCAGGTCGTCAGCGGCGCCTTCCTGGCCGTCGTCGTCATCGCCCAGACCTGGCTGGGCCGCCGACGGCAACTGATGTGCGGCTCCGGACGCGGCGGCGGGC